>JBEKLB010000142.1:0-14261 GCA_050010415.1 Bryobacteraceae bacterium
AAAGCCAGATGGAAGGCTTCTCGTGGAGCCAGCCCGATGCGGCGCAAACCGAACTGAAAGCCGTGGAGGAATTCGCGGCGGAATGCTCCTACATCAAGATCTTCGCGTCGGAGATGCTGGATTATGTCACCGACGAAGCCGTCCAGATTCACGGCGGCTATGGCTACCATCAGGATTATCTGGTGGAACGCGCGTATCGCGATTCACGCATCAATCGGATCTTCGAGGGCACCAACGAAATCAACCGGTTGCTCGCCACGGGTATGCTGCTCAAGCGCGCCATGCGCGGACAATTGGGCTTGGTTGCCGCGGTGACCAAGCTGCAGGCCGAAATTCTCTCGGGGCCAACCCTGGCATCGGGCGCGAGCGAAGACGCGCGGTTGGTGGAAAACGCCAAGAAAATCGCCCTCCTGGCGTTGGGCGTGGCTTATCAGAAGTTCGGGCTGGCGCTGGAGGAACAACAGGAAGTTCTGGCAGCCATCACGGATATTTCGATGAATGCTTTCGCTATGGAATCGGTTTATCTGCGCACTCAAAAACTGGCGGGTTTGCACAAAGGCGAGATTGCGGCCGACGCCTGCGCCGTCTTTCTGCGCGAGGCTATGGAGATTGTGGAAAGCGCCGCTCGCAACATGCTAGCCGCGAGCTCGGAGGGCGATTCTCTGCGCACCAACCTTGCGGTCCTGAAGCGCTTCGCTAAATTCGAGCCGGTGAATGCGATTGCGGCGCGCCGCCGGATCGCAGAGCGACTTCTGGCCGCCGGCCGTTACCTGGTTTAGGTGCGGCTGGTCATCACGGTCGGGCTGCCTGGGTCTGGTAAGTCCACCTATCTTGCGAATCTCGGCGTAAATGCCGTTTCATCCGACGAGGTTCGGCGCCTGATCGCGGACCATCCGCAGGATCAATCGATGAATGCTCGTGTTTTCTCCACAGTCCGCTATCTGATTCGCCAGCGCATTGCCGCCGGCCGGCCCGTCACTTATGTGGATGCCACGCATCTGACCCTGTGGGAGCGCAAACCATACGCGATTCTGGCGCAACGCTACGGTTGCACGTTGGAAGCGCTGTTCTTCGATGTTCCCGTCGACCTCTGCATCCAGCGCAACCAGGCACGCGAGCGCGTTGTGCCCGAAGAAGCGATCCGGAAAATGGCGCGTCAGATGATTGCGCCGTCTCGCGAGGAAGGCTTCGCGAACATCACTCGAATTCCGTAAGGGGGTTAGCCTTGCGAGCTCTGCCGTAGAGAGGCCAGAGCGAGCCGCTCCTCACCGTGCGGATTGTTCACCACTTTGCACTGATTATCGAAGACCATGGTTGCGCGCTGATCGGCCTTGAATGCCGGCCAATTGGGAAGACCCTTGTGATTCGGATTGCCGCTGCGTGCGAACGAGGCCCACGCTCCGCTCATTTTATCTTGCAGCGCATAGCGGTCGGCACCCGAACCCGTCATGGATTTGGCTTCATCCACATTGGCGAGAACGAAGGGAATCTCCAGGGTATGAAACGCCTTCAACTTGCCGTCGCGCACCGGCGTCTTCCAGGTGAAATAGTACATGTACACCGGCGCTGCCTGCGCCGATTTGCGTTCGGCTTCGGCGATTACGCTGGTCCGGAAACCATCCGAGGCGATGATCTCCGATAGATCGATATCGGTGGCCTTCGGCCTGCCCTTGCGATAAAGGGCAATCAACTTGTCCACTTCCGCATCGCCCGCGCGCGTGGCCTGCTTCACGGCGGCATGCAGTTCGCTATCGTCGATTGGGTCGAGCTTGGTGTTCGGAAAGAAGTTGATTTCGAATTCGGTGGTTCCGATGAGCAGCGGAACATCCGCCGACATAGCAGGCGCACCGGGATCAAAAGGACCAGCGGGCAGTGTTTTACCATCCAACACCGGCGCCAGCCGCAGCCCGCGCGTCGCGAGCGTGGCCGCGATCAGTTGATCCATCGGTACCTGTTGCAGCTCGTCGGCAGTCTTCACGCCTAACTTGTCCATCAGCAGGTGCGCGGTTTTGGTTGCGTCGTCCGTGGGAACGCCCTTCAAATTCGCGCCGCTCTGGACAATTGCGCGGTGGAACAACCCCTTGGCGGAAGGCATCGCGAGCAGCGTGCTTACCTTGCCCGCACCGCCGGATTGTCCGAAAATCGTCACGTTGTTCGGATCGCCGCCGAAATTCGCGATATTGTCACGCACCCATTCGAGCGCGGCAACCACATCCAGAATCCCGACGTTGCTGGCGTTGGCGTACTTCGCGCCGCCGATGTCCGCCAGATATAAAAAGCCGAACGAGTTGAGCCGGTGATTCACCGTCACGGTAACCACGTCGTGCTTGCGCGCCATGTTGGCTCCGTCGTACATGGAGTAACTGCCGTTTCCGCTGGTGAATCCGCCGCCATGCAGCCAGACCATCACGGGTCGCTTGTGCGAGTCCAGAGCATTGGTCCAGACGTTCAGATGCAGGCAGTCCTCGCTGATGGCAACCTTGGGGATGGTCGCGGATACCTCAGGAATCTCAGTGTGGGGACCCTGGGGCGCTTCCGGCCCCCATTCCACCGTCTCCTTGATGCCGGCCCACGCTTCGGGCTTCGCGGCAGGCATGAATCGATTCGCACCACCGGTGGGCGCGCCATAGGGAATGCCCCGGAAAGCAGTGACCTTGTTTTCCTGCACCACGCCGCGGATCTTGCCCGCCGTTGTGTTGGCTACTGGCCCCTGCCCGGAACTGTCCTTGGCACTCGCGGCTACCATGTGGTTCAACGCACCGCTGAGAATGCCGGATGCACCGAGGGCCGCTCCGCTCACAAAAGCTCGCCGATTCATTTTGGTGTTCATAGTTAACCGGGGACCATTTTACACCGTCGAGGGTCGATTAAGCCTGGCTAATCACCAGCGACACGGCTCAACCGCGCCAGCGATCGTCCCAACGACGTGGAGACTGAGGCCAGCGAAATATCCAGAACCTCGGCGATCTCGCGGTACCGCAGCCCCTCCGCGCGCAACGAGAGGCACCATTGGTCCTGCTCCGGCAGTGCGCGAAACACCATTTGCAAGCGCTTGTGCTGCTGGCTGCTCAGAAACTGCTCTTCCGGATTCTCTCCCCGGTCGGCCAGGGTTGCGGCCAGCCCTTCCTCCGACATCACCAGGGCCTCCCGTGTTCTGGCCACCCGGCGCTTGAGCCCCAGGTTGTGAGCCACGCGAAAGATCCATCCACGCAAGTTTTGGCGGGACCTTCCGCGCTGCAGATGCTGGAAGAGAGCCAGGAACGCTTCTTGTATCACTTCCTCGCCGTCCTGACAGGGAAGGCCGAAGCCCAGCAGGTATCGCAACAACCGGTTGCGCAGCTCATCAAAGAGTTGAATGACTTCCCGCTCGTCGGCGGTAGGCGCGGGCGCGCGCATGGACTTACCTGACGCCACAAGCTCCCATCGCGCTACTGAATGAGATTCCGACATTCGCAAACTTCCCTTAGGATTTTGGCGCGCCGTCGTAAGGCGATCCGACGAACACCTTGCGGCCATCTGCCAGCACCACTTCCCGCGCCGATGCCACGTAGGCCCCATCCCTGGCCCTGTACCCAACTACCGTCACCCGATCGCCGGTCTTCAGCGAATTCTGGCTCCAGCCCTGCCGCGCCAGCGTGTTTGGACCGGCTGTCTCGCACGCCCAGTTGGTGGTCTTGCCGTCCGCGCTCACATCCACATACAAATAGACATGCGGATTCATCCATTCGATCTTGGTCACCCGGCCCTGCAGCGTGATCCGTTTGCTGAGGTCGAACTCAGCGCCAACCGAATGATGGGCGTAGCTGGGCGTTCCGGGCGCCATCAGCCCGAGCAAAATAGCGAAGAGGGTGCATCGAAATCGCACGTTTTGCCTTTAACAGGAGCCTAACACGGCCAGCCCGCCGCTTGAAAGCCCGCATCTCTCAGGTCTTTTCTTAGATCTTTCGTCGGCGTCTTATTTTTGCGGCTGGTCCCGATAAACCTTGTGGCAATTGTCGCAGGCTTGGCTCAGAGTGTCGGTGCAATTGCCGATGGCATCCCGATTCTTCACCAGTGCAGCCTTCATGCACTCCCTTCCGGCGGGCGCTAGCGCGGCGGCGAACTTAGCGTAATCGGCGGCCTGTACTGGCACCGGCTGTCCATTGGACCGGATTCGCCCCGGGATCATGATGAGATTGGAGGTCTCCTCGATCGCGACGGCCGCGTTCACCACGGCTTGCCACTCCATGTCGGTCTTGGGCGGTTTGGATTGGATCGCAAAGATGATGTCGGAATTGGGCAATGCCACCGCGCGCATCACCTGCCTGAGATTGCCGTAAGCTTTCGGCGTGTAGGATGGCCCCTGGGCGATGGCAGCGCCAGCCAACAACAACAGAACGAGCGCTCTCATCGTTTTCAGCATCACGAGAGCAGGCTATCACGTCCTCGCATTCTAATGCTGCTGCGACAGTGGAATCTCCCTAGGTCCGTCGTCCAGCCCTTCAATTACGATTTTGCCCGCAGCCGGCACCATTTTGCCCGCGGCAGTCGGGGGTGCGCCCGACGCCTTGCTGGCTGCAATTTGACGTGCGGCAGCCACCAACGGCGCAAACTGCCTTCCCACCGCATCCGTCATGAAAGAGCCGAAACGCGCGAGCGTCGCTTTGCGGTCCAGAATGAGCGCGTAGTGCACCGACGATCCTTCCGCCGACTGTTCAATGGATACCTGCATGTCGCTCGGAGCCGTCTTCAGCGACGACGCCAGAACGCGTTTCGCGGCCGCGGCATCTACGGTCTCCAGCATCACGTCCATGCGAAACCCGTCCTTCAGGTTCGCGCCAAACTTAAGCTTCGTTATGGCTGAGTTGCCGCGCACTCCCTGTCCCAGCGCGGCCAAAGCCGCGGGCTTCGCCCAAGCCCAAAAATGATAGGTCTGGTTCAGTTGCTGTGCTTCCCTGATCTGCGCCGAACTTGTCAGTGGGAACTTGAGACGGAACATCGCCCAGCGGAACGCCTCCGGAGAGCCTAGCATTACCGTGTCCGCCGACACGCGCATGGTCTGAAGCCCACCCACCTGCGAACTTTGCGGGAAATTCTCTAAGTTTCCGACCAGCACCGCGAGTACTTCCTTCTGATGAATCGAGATCACCGCTGTGGTGACGTCGCCCAGACCCGCCAGCACCCTCTCTTGCTCTTCCGGGGTCGCGCCCAGCTTGCCGGCCCACTCACTGATGAGCGTTCGCGCTACTTCGGATTCAGCCAGGCTTCCCATGTTGATGCCGATCAGCAGATCCGATTGCGCCGGAATCAATCTCCAATCCAGTTCACCCAGACGAATGTCCACCGGGCTGCCTCTCCGGCCCGCGGGTGTTGCTGGCAATCGGTACTCAGGTGGAGTGACCGAAGACGTGGGAGAAGGAGGCGCGTAAGCAGCCGGCGCAACGGTTCGGGGCGTCACAGCTTTGGGTTTCGCCGTGCCGACGAAATGCCCATCGCGGCACCCCAAGGTGGCTGGGTACTTTTCGCACCACTCGTCGCTTTGAGGGGCCACGAAATGCAGGTCCAGCGGCTTGCCATCCTTGCAGGTAGGCGCCATCGGATTCCTAGCGCAGTAGTCCTCGTTCGAGCTGTAGACCGGTATCTGAGCGGGCAGGACGGCTGCAGCCAACACGGCCGCGCCAACGGCTGTAGCAAGTAATTTCATACACTTCCCCCGGCTTCTCCATCGGCCCCATGCGGCTGGCGGACGTAGGTCGATTTCAGTAGACGGCCACTCTGTTCTAACCTAGTTGCTGACGCTATGACTCCCATCGAAACTGCTCTCGCTTTCTTCGATGCCATCAATAGGCACGACCCTGGCAAGCTGGTGGAACTGATGACGGAGGATCATCTGTTCGTCGACTCACTCGGACGCTCCGCGCAAGGCCGCGCCACCATGTTCGCCGGCTGGCAGGCCTATTTCGAATTTTGCCCGGACTATTGGGTTTCACGCACCGACGTGTTGCACGCCGGCGACACCGTTGCCCTGTTCGGATCGGCCGGAGGAACCATCAGCGCCAACGGAGAATTGCCTCCGGAAAACAAGTGGCAAATGCCCGCGGCGTGGCGGTTCGCCATCCGCGATGGCCTGATTCAGGAGTTCCGTGTTTACGCCGACAACAAGCCGGTCTACGATATTCTGGCGAAATCGCCAAAACCGGACGCCTCGTAATCGCCCACGGCCACTGGAAGCCCTGTGTCAAATGGAAGCCCTGTGTCAAAATCATTGCAGAGGAACTATTGGCACAGGAAGGCAGCACTCCGAGAGCGGCGGCTTCGGGCTCCGTCGGGTCCGTTCGATTGCTGGGTGTTCCCATCCGGCTGCATTTCACCTTCGTTCTGCTGCTCATCGGTTTAGTCGTAATCGGTCTCAGCAGTAACCAGTCCCCCGGCAATTACACGCTGTTCGTGCTGGCCGTAATCGCATCGGTTTTGCTGCATGAGTTGGGCCATGCCCTGGTCAGTTCGCACTACCGTATTCGCACCATCGAGATCGTCATGTACCCCATTGGCGGTGTGGCACGCCTGGAACGTCCCCCCAAGCCCTGGGAGGAATTCTGGATCGCGCTCACCGGACCCGCTGTCAATCTCGCGATCGCCGCTTCCATCTTCGCGCTGCTTTATTCGGAGAAGCGTCCCATCAACTTATTCGCGCTCGTGCAGCCCTCCGATGTGAACCTGGCGGATCGAATCGCTCTGGCCAACCTGATCCTGGCCGGCTTCAATTTGCTCCCGGCCTTCCCCATGGACGGCGGCCGGATGCTGCGCGCAGTTCTCTCCCGGATGAAGTCCGAATATGAGGCCACGCGTATCGCCACCTGGTCCGGCCGCATGCTGGCCATCAGCATGGGGCTCTACGGATTTATTAACATGCCCATGCTGGCTTTCGTCGCCTTCTTCATCTACCTGGGCGCAGCCAATGAGGGCGCAGCGTCTCGCGGGCGGTCGCTCACCCAAGGCATTCCCGTGCGCGCCGCCATGATGACCGAATATCACACCCTCACCCACGGCGCCACCATGCGCGACGCCGCGAATCTGCTGCTCTCCACCTCGCAGCAGGATTTCCCGGTGGTGCTCGGCGACCAGGTGCTGGGGCTTCTGGGCCGCAATGCGCTGCTGCGCGGCATGGCGCAGGAGGGGCCCGATTCTTATATCGCCGGATATATGGAGCGCGAGTTTCCTAGCGTTCCTCCCGACAAAGATCTCGCCGACGTTCTGCCCCTCATGGCCCACGCCGGCGCCTGCCTGCTCGTGATGCAGGACACCAGGCTCCTGGGCTTGTTGAGCTCGGAGAACCTGTCGCAATTTCTGCTCTTACGCAGCGTCGGTCTGCAGCCCATCGAAAGTTAAGCTATGCGCAAGTTCTGGCTCCTGCTCTGCTCTTTTTGCCTTCTCGCCAGCGCCGAAAATCTCAAGCTGTATCTTACCGACGGCACCTATCAGCTGGTTCGCGAGTACAAAATCGAAAATGATCGCGTGAAGTTTTACAGCCTCGATCGCGACGATTGGGAAGAGGTCCCGCTTTCCTTAGTGGACCTGGACAAAACCAAGGCCGAAGTCAAAGCGCGCGCAGACGCGGACCGCGAGAATGCAGCGGCTGAAGCCGTGGAGGAGAAGGCCGAGCGCGCCGCCCGCAGGGAAATCAAGAATGTCCCGGCCGACCCCGGCGTCTATTTGGTTGACGATCAAAAGCCGGAGATCGATAACTTGACTGCGCTGAAGATTGGCGAATCGAAGGTGGTGAACAACAAGCGTCGCAGCATCCTCAAGGCCATCAGCCCCGTGCCGTTGGTTCCAGGCAAAGCCACACTCGAGCTGGATGGTCCGCACTCCTCGCAGGGCACCGCCAATCGGACCCCCGAATTCTATATTCGCCTCTCGGAAGAAGAACGCTTCGGCATTTTGCGTATGGGTGAGCACAAAGGCAATCGCGTGGTCGAAAAACTGACTATCGAGCCGGTGATCAAGGAAACCGCGCAGGAGCCCGATTTGGTCGAAGTGTTCAGCCATCAAGTTGCCGACGGTGTCTTCAAGATCTGGCCGCAAAAGCCGCTCGATCCCGGTGAGTACGCAGTGGTTCAATATTCCATGGAGAAGCTGGATATGCAGGTCTGGGACTTTTTCATCGCGCCCGGCGCCGGGAAGTAGTTGGGGCAGGCTTTCCGCATCAGGCTTTTCGAATTAGTCCCTGCCCGGTCGGTAACGACAGCACCTCGAAACCAAGCGATGGGGCTAGCCCGTCGATCGCCTCAGTCTGGCTCTCGTAACCGAAGTAGGCGTAATCGTCGAGAAGCACGAATGCGCCGGGCGAAAGACGATTCCAAAAGTGCTCCAGCGCGGCTCGTTCCGGGTACGCGCAATTCATGTCGAGATGCAGGAATGCGACCTTGGAAACGTCTATCGTCGGTAGGATCTCGGGGACCACGCCTTCGATCACGGCCGCATTCGGCCACTCCGCAAAATTGGCGCGAACGCGTGCCACGTCCGTTTCATAGGCGCCCGCGGCGATCCTATCCTCGGCCGCCGTTAGTCGCCCGCGTTCCAGCTCCCCGGCGGAGAATTGCGAGGTTATCGGACCCGCGAAGGTGTCGATGAGGTAGAAACGTTTGGCCACTCGGTCCCAACCCAGCCGCTGCATGATCGCCGAGCTCATGAAGCCCTGGTTGACGCCGCACTCGATGAAATCTCCCGGAGCTTCGAGCGCGCAGGATGCCGCCCACAGCGCCACGTGTAGCCGCCATTCAAAATGTGGGTCCACGCCATCCGTCGCCTGGAGACCGCGCTGATAGGCGCTTTGGAACGCCGGGTCACGGCGGAAATGATCGCTGTGGACGGTGAAGAGCCCATCGGAATCATAGTGCCGTCGCGTGTTGATGAGCGCGAGCCCCGCGCGGCCCAGCGCTCCCCGAATCAAGCCTTTGATCATCGGAAAACTATATCGCCCCTCCCGCGGCGCGCCTGAAAAACTCCAGGCTCCTGCGCGCGCAAATCTCCCAACGATACTCACTCTGCGCCCGCGCCACTCCAGCCGTTCGCAACTTCTGCCGCAAATCGGGCGAGGTTACCAGCTTCTCCATAGCCGCCTTGATTTCCTCCGCGCTCTGAGGATCCACCAGCAGCGCGCCTTCGCCCGCCACTTCCGGCAGGCACGAGGTATTCGAAGTAATCACCGGAACCGCCGCCGCCATGGCCTGCGCCACTGGAAATCCGAAGCCTTCGTACAACGATGGATAAATGAACGCGCTCGCTCCGGCCATCAACCCGGGCAATTCGTCTTCCGCCACGTATCCCAGATACCGCACACCGCCAGGATGCGATGTCAGCCTGGCCAGCGTCTTCTCGGCAGCCCATCCGCTGGCGCCCGCGATCACCAGATCGAAATCGCCTTGAAAACGGAATCCCCGCCACGCGTCGAGCAGAGTATCTACGTTCTTGCGCGGCTCGATGGTGCCGACATACAAGAGATAGGGCCGTTCGCT
This sequence comes from Bryobacteraceae bacterium, assembly GCA_050010415.1. GTDB lineage: Bacteria > Acidobacteriota > Terriglobia > Bryobacterales > Bryobacteraceae > Palsa-89. The sequence goes on from JBEKLB010000142.1 coordinate 9,498, forward strand.
GGGCCGGGCCTGCGCGCCAAAGTAAACCTCCGGCACTCCCGGATAGATCACCTCGATGCGCCGCGCATCCAGCCCCGCCAGGCGCACCGCATCGGTCTTGGTGTTCTCCGAGATGGCAATCAAGCGGCTGGCTCGCCCCAGCACATTATTGGCCAGGCTCTCATCGGCTCGAAGATTGGCAGCGGTGTGCAGTTCGGGCATCAGCCGGCAAGTCATATCGTAAATCGTCGCCGTCAGCTTCACGTCCTTGGGTGGAAACCGGATCTGATTGGATACGTGAAATACATCCGCCTTCGGCATCGTCCAGCGCAGCAGCGGCAGCGCTGGCAGGGCATTCGCTGCGAACACCCGTCCCAGGTGCAGGTACGTCTGCATGGAACTCCCCATCGAGCGCTCGTGATTCAGCGGACTCAGGCTGGCGAGCGCTGGAAACGTCAGTATTCGCTCATTCCGCGCCTGCTGCCACAAGCTTTGAATCCAGTAATAAGTGTAATTCTTGACGCCCGCGCTTCTGAGCAGCAACGGAGTTGCGTCGATTAAAATCTGCATTCGCACGGCAAGATTACCACGTCCCCGCCAATCCCCTAGAATGGTTTTTAGTCCTCATGAACATTGTCAAAGCCACTCGCGCGTACGAAACGTGGCTCGGAAGGCACATCCGTGTGCTCCCCGCCGATCTTCAGCGCAAGCATCAGGCCATGGCGCAGGATGTGTTTCCGTTCTTTCGTGCCACGTTTTATCGCTGGATGCAGATCTGGCCCAAGGTTTGCCCCGATGCGGATCGCGCCCCGCACATGCTCGCGGTCGGAGATCTGCACGTGGAAAACTTTGGAACCTGGCGTGACGTGGAAGGCCGCCTGGTGTGGGGCATCAACGATTTCGACGAAGTCTACGAGCTGCCTTACACCATCGATCTGGTGCGTCTCGCCGCCAGCGCGCATGTCGCCATTCGCGAGTCGCGCCTCGCCATCGCAGCTAAAGACGCATGCGACGCCATCCTCACCGGCTACAAGAAAAGCCTCGAAATGGGCGGCGTTCCCTACATATTAGCCGAAGAGCATGACTGGCTGCGTCACATGATGACTAGCGTCCTGCGCGACCCGGTGCAGTTTTGGACTAAGCTCAATAGCCTGCCGACGCTCAAAGGCCGCGTTCCCAAGAGCGCGCGCCGGGCCATCGAGCGCATGATGCCGGCGCCGGATCTGGAATACCGGGTCGTGCACCGTATCGCCGGGCTCGGAAGTCTGGGCCGCGAGCGCTACGTCGCTATCGCCACCTGCAGCGGAGCGCGCGTGGCACGGGAAGCTAAGTCGCTCGCTCCCTCGGCCTGCGTTTGGGCTTCGGGGGGAAAGCTCTCCGAGCGCATCCGCTATCAGGAAGCGCTGAACCGGTCTATTCGCGATGTGGATCCCTTTGTCCGATTGCGTGGAAGCTGGATCGTCCGCCGCCTTGCGCCCGATTGTTCGCGCGTTGAGCTGACGTCCATGCCCAAGGAGCGCGACGAATCCCGATTGCTGCGCGCCATGGGATTCGAAACCGCGAACGTCCATCTGGGAACCCCGGGTGCCGCCAAAGTGATTCTGCGCGATCTCGATAAACGCCCGGCCAATTGGCTGCACGAAGCCGCCACCGCCATGGTCAAGGCCGTTACCGCCGATTGGGGTGAATGGCGCAAAACTGTTCGCCGCAAACCCGCTAAAGCCGTAAAATAAGAATTGCTTCTCCGCTTCCTGGCCGTTCTCACGTTCCCACTGCTGCTGCCCGGTCAAGGTTCGGACTCCGTTCTCATCGTCGTCAATCAATCCTCCGCGCTTTCGCGCCAGATTGGCGAATATTACGCCCAGCGCCGCGGGATTCCCGCATCCAATATTTGCCGCCTGAACTCCACTATCGATGAACAGATCTCCCGCTCCCAGTTTGACGATCAGATCGCTCGTCCCATTCAAAACTATTTGCGCGGACACAATCTCACCGAGCAGGTGCTCTACATCGTCACAACCGCCGGAGTCCCTTTGAAGATCAAGGGTAATCTGGGTATTTCCGGCGAAGCAGCGTCGGTGGATTCGGAACTGGCGCTGCTCTACTTCGATCTCCACGGCCGCGCTCATCCCCTGGCGGGTGGGGTTGCAAATCCATTTTTTGGCAAGACCAGTGCACCTTTTCGCCATCCCGATTTTCCGCTGTATCTTGTCACTCGTCTCGCTGGGTTCGATTTTGACGACGTCAAAGGCATCATCGAGCGTGCGCTGATCGCTCGGAATCGCGGAAAATTCGTAATCGATCTGAAGGGCAGCGACAACACCCAGGGCAACGCGTGGCTGCTCAAAGCCGCTCAGCAACTCCCCCGTGACCGCTTGAAACTGGATTTAACGCGCGCCGTGGTTTCTCACGAATCCGACGTCATCGCCTACGCCGCCTGGGGGTCGAACGATCCCGATCGCAAGGAGCGCCATCTCGGCTTTCACTGGCTGCCTGGCGCCATCATGACTGAATACGTTTCCACCAACGGACGCACCTTCGCCCGCCCGCCAGACAGTTGGAACATCGGTGGCTCCTGGATCAATCCGCTGGCCAGCTTCGGTGGTTCGCCTCAAACCTTGACCGCCGACTATATTCACGACGGCGTCACCGGCGCCTCCGGCCACGTCTATGAACCGTACCTGCAATTCACTCCGCGCCCGGACCTTCTGCTGCCGGCCTACTATCATGGACGCAATCTGGCCGAGAGCTACTATCTCGCCATTCCGCTGCTCAGTTGGATGAACATCGTGGTCGGCGATCCGCTGTGTTCGCTGGGCCAGCCTTGAGCAAAGGGAGCCGGTATTCTAGAGGTAGATGATTCAACTTTCGAGCGCCGGCAAGCGCTTCGGCCCCAAGCTCCTTTTTGAAGATCTCACCTGGATGATCACGGCCCAGGACCGTGCCGGTCTGGTGGGCGCGAACGGCAGCGGTAAAACCACGCTGCTGAAAGTGCTGGCCGGCATCGAGTCCCTGGATTATGGCAGGCTCAGCGTCACGCGCGGCGTCAGTTCCGGCTACTTGCCGCAGGATGGCCTCTCGCTCTCCGGACGCAGCGTCTTCGCCGAGTGCATGTCGGTGTTCGCTTCGCTGCAACAGATGGAAGTGGAGATGGAAGAGCTGACGCATAAGATGGGCGAACTGGATCCCACCGGCCCCGAGTATGCGCAAGTGGCCGACCGTTTCCATCAACTGGATAGTGAATTCCGCACGCGCGACGGCTACGCCATCGAAGCGCAAGTGGGAACCGTTCTGTCAGGCTTGGGCTTCCCGCACGAAGAATGGAACAAGCGTACCGAGGATTTCTCGGGCGGCTGGCAGATGCGCATCGCGCTGGCCAAGCTGTTGCTCGAAAAACCAAATCTGTTATTGCTCGACGAGCCGACCAATCACCTGGATCTCGAAGCCCGCAACTGGCTGGAGCAATATCTCGCCAACTACCCTTTCGCTTTTGTGCTGATCTCGCACGACCGCTATTTCCTCGACGTCACGGTCAACAAAATCGTCGAGATCTGGAATCGCGGAGTGCATTTCTATTCGGGTAATTACGAAAAATAGCTGAAGCAGAAGCAGGAGCGCACCGAGCAGCTGGAAGCCGCGTATCGCAACCAGCGCGAGCGCATCGAGCAGCTGGAAGCGTTTATCAGCCGGTTCCGTTATCAGGCAACCAAGGCCAAGCAGGTGCAGAGCCGCATCAAGGAGCTCGAAAAGATCGAGCGCATCGAGCTGCCCAACGAAGAGAAGACCATCCATTTTTCGTTTCCTCAGCCCAAGCCCAGCGGACGCATCGTCGCCGAATTTCAGAACGTGTCCAAGAGCTATGGCGACAAATTCGTTTTCGGCGGCGTGGATTTTATCATCGAGCGCGGCGATCGTATCGCTTTGGTTGGCGTCAACGGGGCGGGGAAGTCGACACTGATCAAGTTGCTGGCCGGGAGCGAGCCGCTATCCAGCGGTGAATATCGGCTCGGGCATAACGCGGAAGTGGATTACTTCGCCCAGGATCAGTACAAAGAGCTGGATCCCAACGCGCGCATGCTCGACGATCTGCAGGGCGAAGCTCCGCGCTCCACCAACACCGAGCTACGCAGTCTGTTGGGCTGCTTCCTGTTTTCCGAAGACGACGTGTTCAAGCGCATCGGCGTGCTCTCGGGAGGTGAGCGCAACCGCTACGCTCTGGCCCGCATGCTGCTGCAACCATCGAATTTCCTGTTGCTCGACGAGCCCACCAATCACCTCGACATGCGCGCCAAGGACGTGCTGCTGGAATCGCTCGAGAAATACAGCGGGACGGTGGTCTTTGTTTCGCATGATCGCTATTTCATCGACAAACTTGCCACGCGAATTTTCGAAGTCGGAAACGGTGAGGTCCACGTCTTCCCTGGCAACTATGAAGACTACATCTGGCGCAAGGAAGGGAAACAAATAGACCTCACGTTGCCCACCAACGGCATTACAGTTTCCAATCCCCAATCGCCAATAGCCAACAGCCAACCAGCCAAACGCGTGAATCCTCTCAAGGCCAAGAAGCAGCAAAACCGTGCGAAGGAACTCGAGTCCCAAATTGCCGCTCTGGAGGCCGAAATCGCGAGCGATGAGGAAAGTCTGGCGAACTTCGTCAGCGCCGAGGAGACCATCCGCGTCTCATCGCTGTTGGATAAACGTCGCGCCACGCTCGAGACTCTCCTGGCCGAATGGGAAGAGGCGTCGGCGGAAGCATGACCGATTTCCAGGAGCAGCTCGCTC
>JBEKLB010000143.1:0-14164 GCA_050010415.1 Bryobacteraceae bacterium
CTATTTAGACGCCAGAACGTGCCGCTAGGACGCTCCCGTCGAAACGGTATTCGGGAACTTCTAGGGATGCTCGGGTGCGGATAAATTCTGTTCAGCCATCAATTGCCGCAGCAGGTTTGCCGTTCCTTCGCGCACCGTTGGTGGACCTCCGGCGTGACCGTGCAATCCAATCCCTAGCGCCATTTCCACCGGCGTGCGGCCCTGTTTGTCCTTCACATCCAGCCTCGCGCCGCTCGCCACCAGAAACTTGACGATCTCGTCCGATGCTTGGGCACCGAAATGCAGCGGCGTATCTCCCGCTTCGTTGACGGCGTTTACATCCGCGCCCGCAGCCACCAGAACTTTAACCGATTCCAGAAGCTCATCCACAGTGGCATAGTCTTTGGCGAAAGTCCCGGTGCCATATCCCTGTCCCGAGGCGAACATCAGTGCCGTGGTGCCGTTCTTCTGTCGCGCGTTGAAATCGGCGCCATGACTGAGCAGCAGGCCGAGCGTTGGCGCATCTCCGTTCTTGGCCGCCCGCATCAGCGGCGTGGTGCCTTCACCCAGCAGGAACTCGCCAGGCGTGTGGGCGCGCTGCAGCGTTGTCGACTTGAGCTGAGCGTTCGGATTGGCTCCATGTTCGAGCAAAACCTTCATCAGATCGAGCGCCGTCACTTTGCTGGAATTGGGCCGCGCCGGATGCCCATACACTTCGCCCAGCGTATTCATGTCCACGGCGGCATAAAGAGCGGCCGTGCCGGTGGTATCGGTGATATTTGGATCCGCCCCTTTTTCGACCAGCAACTCCGCCGTATCGTAGTGACCATTGATGATCGCGATCATGAGCGCGGTGGTGCTGTCGGGATCCGTCACATTGAGCTGGGCTCCGCTCTCGATCAAAATTCGAGCCGCATCCGTGGAACCCTGCCGGGCCGCGTACATCAAAGGCGTCCAACTGCCATGCGGAAGAATGGTGAGCACTCCCTCCAGGCCAAAGCGATCCTTGGCGCGTTCGAGCGGACTGGTCCTCGCGTTCACTTCCGCCCCATGCGCGATTAACACCTGCGCCGCGTCCGCATGATTTTCCTGCACCGCCCACACCAGCGCCGTTTCGCCGTACACCTCACCTTTCGCCTTCGCGTCCGCGCCGTGTTCGATCAGCAGCCGTACGATCTCCGCATTCCCGGTGCGAGCGGCGTTCATCAAAACCGTTCTGCCTCCGGGGAGTTTCGCGTTGGCATCCGCGCCGGCCTTGAGCAGCGCTTCCGCCATGGCTGCGTCCCTGTTGGTGGCCGCCAGCGACAGCGGCGTAATTCCGTAGCGATTCGCGGCATTGGCGTTTGCTCCCGCGTGCAGCAGCCGAAGCGCCGTAGGGAGGTCGTCGTTGTAGACCGCCCACTCCAGAGGCGTGGTTCCATCGGCATCGGCCGCATGAACCGTCACTACGCCTGCCGAGAATAATGCGATCAGAGCTGTTCTACACCAGAACATCGGTCTTTCCCGTGCTGTCGCCGAACTTTTCCATCGGCTTGCCGAATTTCTCCGCCACGTTCAGCCAGAAATTTCCGACCGGTGTCCGGGTGGGCAATTTTTCGTGGCGATGTCCCGTGCCTACGCCGCCTCCGATAGCGATCATGGGCAGCGGGTCCGTGGCGTGAACGTTCGAATCGGCCATGCCCGCGCCATAGATGAGCAGCGAATGATCGAGCAGCGATCCGTCTCCATCCGGCGTGGCGCGCAATTTCTCCAGGAATTTCGCATACATCCCGGCATAGTATGCGTTGATCTTTACCACCTGCGCGATCTTCTCCGGTTTGTTCAAGTGGTGCGACACGGAATGGTGCTGCTCCGTCACGCCGATCTGCGGGTACGTCCGCTGGCTCAACTCGCGCGACATCATGAAGGTGAAAACACGCGTAGTGTCGGATTGCCAGGCCACGGCCAGCAAGTCGAACAGCAATGCCACGTGTTCGTCGAACGAATCGGGTACGCCGATGGGCGCATCTGGCGTGTCCACTTGCGTGGCGCCGCGAGCTTCCTGCCGCTGGATGCGCCGCTCGATTTCGCGAAGATTATCCAGATAATCGTTCATTCGCCCGCGATCGCGCGTGTCCAGGCCAGACCCCAGGTTATTCGCTTCCTCCACCACCGAATCCAGAATGCTCCGCTCCTTTTGGATGCGGGCCTGCCGATCCGCTGCCGACCCCGCCGCTCCGAAAAGCCGTTCGAAAACTGCACGCGGATTAATCTCCATCGGTAGCGGAGTGGAAGGCGAGCTCCACGAGATGGTGTTGAGATAGGAGCAGCTAAAACCGGGCGAGCATCCGCCCACGTATCCCGTGAAATCTTCAGTCGCCACTTCGAGCGAAGGCAGCGGCGTATCCTGCCCGATCTGGCGTGCCACCACCTGGTCGATGGTCGTGTTCGCGAGCACGTCCTCAGCCTCGGTGCGCTTGGGCCAAACTCCCGTCAGGAACCCGGCCGCGCTCACCGCATGATCGCCAAACTGGCTGCCCGGGTGGGACCTGGTGAGGTTGGTGACCACCAGCAACGAATCGCGGAAAGGCTCCAGCGGCTTCAGAATCGGCGTGAATTCAAAACCGGCGCCGACCGTCGCCGGAGTAAGCTGCTGCATGATCGCGCCGTTTGGAAAATAGACCGCGCCGAAACGCATCCGAGGTTTCGCGTCAGCTTTGGCCAGGGGTGCTAACGACGGGAACATGGCATCCAGCAGCGGCAGCGCAACCGCGGTGCCCGCCCCCCGCAAGATCGTCCTGCGCGACAGTGATTTCTTCGTAAGGAACATGATCTACTTTCCTTCTCGATTCTCGGCCGATTGCACCGGCGCGGCTTCGCGCTCACCGGGCGACGTTCTCATTTGAAAGGGCGCGCTATGCACCACGCCCAGAAGCAGCGTGGAAAACCGATAATTGTTTCCCGATGCATCGCGCAAAATAGCCCGAACCGTGGGCATGTCGCGATAATCCAGCCCTCGGCCCAGCGCATAGGTCAACATCTTCTCGGTGAGGGTGCCGGCGAACAATTCCGGGCGGCTGATCAGCGCGTTGCGCAACGAGACTATGCCGTTGATCCTGGTGCCATCCGCCAGCTCGCCCGAAGCATCGATCGGATTGCCGGAATCCTGTGCGCGCCAGGCGCCAATGGCGTCGAAATTCTCCATCGCGAAGCCGATGGAATCCATTGCCTTGTGGCAGTTCGCGCAGGCCGGGTTGGCGCGATGCTCGGCCATCTGTTCGCGCATAGTGCGCGGCTTTTGCCCCTCTTGGTTTCCCTTGAGGGCCGGCACGTCGGGTGGAGGCGGCGGCACCGGAGTGCCCAAAATATTCTCGAGAATCCATTTGCCGCGCACCACCGGCGAGGTACGTTCGGCGTGCGATGTCAGAGCCAGGATGCTGCCTTGTCCCAACAAGCCGCGGCGCGCGTCGTCTGTCACTTCCACGCGTCGGAACCGGCTGCCATAAATATCCGCTATGCCGTAATGCCGCGCCAGGCGCTCATTCACGAAGGTATAGTCGGCTGTCAGAAGATCCAGAACGCTGCGGTCTTCCTGCACCACGCTTTCAAACAACAGCTCCGTTTCGCGCCGGAACGACTGTCGCAGGTTGTCGTCGAAATCGGGGAACAAATCAGTGTTGGGCTGTACGTTGCGCAGATTGCGAAGCTGCAGCCATTGGCCTGCGAAGTTGTTTACCAGCGCCTCCGCTTTTGGATCGGCGATCATGCGGCGCACTTGGGTGTCGAAGACTTCGGGATTTTTCAGCTTGCCTTCACGCGCCAGGCGCAGCAGTTCGTCGTCGGGAATACTGCTCCACAAGAAGAAGGACAACCGGGAAGCCAACTCGAAGTCGTCAATGCGATAGCTCTTGCCCGCGGCCACAGTGGCTGGATCGCGCTCCATGCGGAACAAAAATTTCGGGCTTGCCAGCATCCGCTCGATTCCGAGTTCCACGCCCCCTTCGAATCCGCCGTCGCGCTTTCCCGATTGATAGAACGTCAGCAGCGTGTCGATGTCCGATCCGGTGAGCGGTTGGCGATAGGCGCGGCGGGCCAGCACGGAAAGAATTTTCCGCGCGCAGTCTTCTTCCTTGATGTGGTCGCTGCCGTGATCGCCAGGATGGCAGACAAAAATTTGCCGCCGGCTGGGCGTGTCGCTGGCGCCCGCCGGATGAAACGGGCCCGTAATCGTGAGCGATTGCAAATGGGGCGAGCCCGACCAATCGAAATTGTCCACCGAACTGCGGATGTAGGGTTCCAGACGCACCGGCTCCACTTCACCGGGGTCCTCCAGGAAAGCCGCCGTCACCACGTGCGGCCCGGCTTTTACCGGGATACGAACGCGCAATCGCGCTTCAACTGCGTCGCCGGTGTCGGTGGGCTTCTCAAATAGCGACGCCAGATCTTCGGCGCCGCCAATCGACGCCAGGTGGATACGCTGGCCATCCACGGCGAATTCCACGTGGTGCGGCGATTCCAGCCCGCGCATAATATTCAAATTGGTTCGATACAGCCTGGCCTGAAATGTGTACTCGCCATCCAGGGGAAAGTTATAACGGACCAGCGTCCCGCCGATGGTGCCGAGCGGCAGGCCGTTGACGTGCTCGTCCTGCGAGAGATCCTGCCGGATGCGCCAGGTTTCGCTGCCCGGAGCGATCTTCGGATCGCCCACTGCGAGCGCGCCAATCTTCAACGCCGCGTCCAGATAATGTTCCTGCAGCGATGGCGACAATCCCAGCGCGTCTGAGATGTTGTCGAAGCCAAACGCAGAATCGTCGGGAGGAAGCAGCGCCGCGGCGTCGATATCCAGCGCCAGCAAGTCGCGAATCGCGTTGGCATATTCCGAGCGATTCAGACGGTGCAGGATCGGGCGCCCCGCGTAAGGCTGGGAGGCTTGATCGATTTGCGTTTCGAGCCAACCGGCCAGGCTGTTGTAGGTGGCCGCGTCAGGGCGGGGAAGTCCCGCCGGAGGCATGCTGCCGGCGCGCAACTTCCGCACCACTTTTTCCCACACCTCGGCCTGGGCCAAAACCTTGCCCAAGTCCATGTTGTCCAGCGTGAGTCCGCCGGTCTTGAGGCGCTGGTTGTGGCAAGTGACGCAGTATTTGTCGAGGACCGCGCGGTACGCTGGGTCGGCGAATAATCCGCTCGAGGCGGCTGCCAGCCACAAACCAACCGCTAGCCCCTGCTTTAGCATCCCTACGAGAAGTCTATACCAAGTTGCATGCAATCCGTAGTTCGATGAGTTTTACGCGCGATATCAAGCCGCCAGGCTGGATTTTCCCCATAGCTTGGCGCTTGCCAGCTTGGCTCCCTCAGCCAGCGCCCCCAGCTTCAGCCAGCAAAATGCGGGAAACACTGGACCGAAGCCTGCGAAGGTCCCAAAGCCGCAGTCGCTGCCCGCCATCACGCGCTCGCGTCCCACCAGATTGGCGTACCGGATGATGCGTTGCGAGACCAGTTCCGGATGCTCAATATAGTTTTGGCTGGATGCGATGATGCCGGGAATCAGGACCTTGTCGTCGGGAAGCTTTTGAGTGGCCCAAATCTCCCACTCATGTTCGTGACGGGGATTGGCGCCCTCCAGCAGCAGCGCCATCGGTTTGGCTTTCAGCACCACCGGCAGAATCTTCGCGAGCGGCAGGTCATGCGTATGCGGACCCTGATAATTGCCCCAACAAACGTGCATACGCACCCGGTCCGGCGGAACATTGGCCAGCGCATGGTTCAGCGCCTCCACTTGCACCGCCGCGGCTCGCAAAAACTCGTCGTCCGTCATATCCCGGAATCTGCTGTGGCGTCCCATCGCCAAATCCGGGCAATCCACTTGCAGCAGCAATCCTGAATTGACGATCGTCTCGTATTCCGAGCGCATTGCATCGGCCAGCGCTTCCATGTAAGCGGCGTGCGATGGATAGTATTCGTTGGGTTGAAACACAGCGATGGTCCCCGGCGACACCGCGTTCATGAAACCCTCGGTAGCCTTCACCTGCGCCAGGGCGTCTTTCATTCGAGCCACGTCCTGCTTCAGCGGTTCCAGATCCTTCACCGTGATCGGGCCCTTGCAGACTGGCCGCTGGTACTTCGCCGATGCTCCAGCCTTGACCAACTGGTCCCGGTAGCCGGGGAAATCCTCCAGGTCTTGCGGTGTCGGCCGGGCCGAATCGCCCTCAAACCCGGTGAGCCGATGGCGAATGTAGGTGGCGTAGCTGATTTTTCCCATCTCGCCGTCGCTCACCACATCTACGCCGGCTTCCACCTGGCTCCGCAGCGCATCCAACACGCCGGACCGGATGGCCCTATCAAATTCAGCGGCGTCGTATGGCTCGCCGCGGTCCTGCGCGAACAGAAAATCGACAACTTCCCGCGGACGTGGCAAGCTGCCTACGTGTGTAGTCAGAATCCGATCGGTGCTCAGCTTCACTTAGTAACCCGCTCCTTTGAATAGTTCAACTGTTGTTAGCATAGTTTGTTGTTAGCATAGTTTGGCCCAGCCGCTATGTCGAGTTCTAGGGCCTCCAAACTAATGTTCGGGATCACCTGAATTGATACTTGTCGTAACCGGCTCTATTGGAGCGACAATAGAATTGATCATGTTTGCCCGCTTGTCCGCTGTCGCGGTGCTGCTTTTATTAAGCATCCCCATGTTCGCCCACCATTCGTTCGCCGCCGAGTTTGACGGCAACAAGCCGGTGACCCTGACGGGCGTCGTCACCAAGGTCGATTGGGTGAATCCCCACGCCTACATCTACGTCGACGTGAAGGGCGATGATGGCAAGCCGGTGAACTGGGCCCTGGAGAGCGGCGCGCCGAACGCGCTTTATCGCGCGGGTTGGCGTAAGGATGATATTAAGGCCGGCGACACCGTTTCTTTCGACGCTTTTCTCGCAAAGGACGGATCGCATACGGCCGCTGCCCGGCAGGTGAAATTAGCGGATGGGCGAAAAGTCTTCGCCGGCGCCGCGCCCGACGCACCGAAGTAAGCAAGTGTCCAATTCAACAGACTTGATGGGGAGTATCACGAACGCACTATCGACATTCCCCTCCGTAGCAGTCATGCTGCTGGATGGACCAAAGGAAAAATTACAATGAACTACCCAGTAACAGGCATCCACCACATCACCGCGTGTGCCGGAGGAGCCCAACAAGACATCGACTTTTTCACCCAGGTTCTTGGCCTGCGCATGGTGAAGCAAACCGTCCTCATGGATGGCAAGATTCCGATTTACCACTTGTACTATGCCAACAAGAACGCCGAGCCGGGTTCGGTGATGACCACCTTCCCCTACGGCCAGAAACAAGGGCGTCAAGGGTCTGGCCAGATCTCCGCGACAGCTTATTCGGCGCCCAAAGGATCCTTGCCGTTCTGGAAAGATCAGTTCGATCGCCACAAGACTCCGCACGCCGGCATTCAGGAACGGTTCGGCCAGAAATTTATTCGATTCCAGCATCCGGCCGGATTGGCCTTCGAAGTACTCGAAGAAGCGAACGACAACCGGCAGGGCTGGACCACGGATCAGGTCGGAAGCGGTGAAGCCGTCCGGGGATTCTATGGCACCGTCCTCTCCATGCGGGAGGTCGGGGAAAGCGAGCGTTTCTTTACCGAGGCTCTTGGTTTTCGTAAGACCGGTCAGGAAGGCCCGTATCATCGTTTTGAAGTGGGACCCGGAGGGCCAGGCCGTACTTTGATCCTCCAGCATGACCCGGATCGCCCGGCGGGAAGCTGGACGTTCGGCGCCGGAACCGTTCATCACGTGGCTTTGGCTGTGAATAGCCGCGAGCAGCTCGAAGAGCAAAAAGGAATCTACGAAGAGCTCGGCTTCACCGACGCCTCCGACATCAAGGACCGCTATTACTTCTATTCCATGTACGTCCGCTCTCCTGGCGGAATTCTCGTCGAATGCTCTTGCAGTCAAGCCGGTGGATTCTACCGCGACGAAGACGAGCAGCATCTTGGCTCGAAGATCCATCTGCCGCCCTGGTGGGAGCATCGGACCCAGGAGATGCTGGCGCAATTGGAGCCGATTCATGCCCCGGAGTTAGCCCGCAACTAAAGGGGTTTTCAGTTGAGGATTCTAACCATCCAAACTCTGTCGTTTGCGGTTTGTCTCAGTTTCCTTCCGCTCCGGGCGGCCGATCCTGTCAAGGTCGCTTCCGACGGCAAGCCCGACCTCAGCGGTTTGTGGCTTGCCGACACGCTGGCTCCTTGGGATGTCGAAGATCACGGGGCCGCTTATGGCATCCCCGCCGGCAAAGGCGTCGTGGTGGGAGACAGCAAAATCCCCTATCAGGACTGGGCGCTTCCTAAAAGAGCGGAGTTGATGAAGGATGCGTCGAATGATCCGCAAGCGCATTGTCACCTGCCCGGCGTTCCTCGTGCCGTTTATACTCCGTTTCCCTGGCAAGTCGTCCAGAAACCGGGGTTGGTGGTCTTCCTGTACGAATGCCCGCATGGGATTCGTATCATTCACACCGACGGTTCGCATCAGCATCCCACCGGCCGCGATGTTCTGAACACCTGGATGGGTGACTCGGTTGGACATTGGGACGGCTACACGCTGGTGGTGGATGCCAACGGTTTCAACGATCAGACCTGGCTCGACATGTCCGGCAATTTTCACAGCGACCAGCTGCATATTGTCGAGCGATACACCTTGGTGGATGCCGAGACCCTCCAATACGAAGCCACTCTCGACGATCCCAAGGTGTACACCAAACCCTGGAAGATGAAGTTCCTCATTCGCGCTCAAAAACAATCCGACATTATGGAATTCGAATGCCTGGAGGGCGAGCGCGACCTTCAGCACTACGTCAAATAAACGCGGCACACAACGGCAGGTAAAACCTAATCATATGAAGCGCAGCGAACATCGCATACTCACCACGCACGTCGGAAGTCTCGTGCGGCCGAAAGAACTCCGGGATCTGGCCCCGGCCGGACAGGCGCCCACGGATCCGGCTAAGTATGAAACCGTGCTCTCGGAAGCTACCGTCGATGTAGTCCGGAAGCAGGCTGAAATCGGGATCGATATTGTCAGCGACGGCGAGTATGGGAAGTCCAGTTGGTCCAACTACATCCTCAAGCGGATTAGCGGATTTGAAATACGGCCCGATCAGCGGCGTCCCGTGGTTTGGCTGGGCCGCGATCGGGAGCGCTTTGCCGAAGCCATCGCTCTGGAGATGCCGAGACTGGCGCAGGGAACCATCACCGAGGCTTGCGTCGGTCCCATCAAATATCAGGATCATGCGTCTATCGCTCGCGCGCTCGCCAATTTCAAAGCTGCATTGAGCGGCGTCAAGGTAGAGGAAGCGTTTCTCACCGCGGTAGCGCCCGCCAGCACGGCCTACGACGGGGTGAACGAATTTTATGCCAGCGACCGCGAGTACGTCTACGCCATCGCCGACGCGCTCCGCGAGGAGTATCGCGCCATTTATGACTCCGGAGTCCTGCTTCAGGTGGACGATGCGGTGCTCGCCAATATGTACGACCACCTGGTGCAGCAGAGTCCCGAGAAATATCGCGAATGGGCCAACCTGCGCGTCGAAGCGCTAAACCACGCACTTACCGGCATCCCCGAGGACCGCATCCGATACCACGTCTGCTTCGGCAGTTGGCATGTTCCGCATGTTGCCGACGCGCCGCTCGAAGCCATCGTGGATTTGATCCTCAAAGTGCGTGCCGGAGCATATTCCATTGAAGCCGCCAATGTGCGGCACGAGCATGAGTGGCGGATCTGGGAAAACAAGCGGCTACCCGCGGGAAAAATTCTGATCCCCGGCGTGATCACTCACCACACCCCCACGGTCGAGCACCCCCAAGCGGTGGCCGATCGAATTGTTCGTTTCGCCGGACTGGTGGGACGCGAGAACGTGATTGCGGGCAGCGATTGCGGCTTCGCCCAGTCCGACATCATCCAGCGCGTTCATCCCACCGTGATGTGGGCCAAGTTTGAGAGCCTGGTGGCAGGGGCCCAAATTGCGAGCAAACACCTGTGGTCATGAGGTGCTCGCAAAATGCATGCAGTAAGCGCACCAGCGTTTTTTAGAGCCGTATCCAGCGTTTGATCCAAACCCGCAATCCCTAGCTCGCGCATAACGCTCACCACCCATTTCCAAGCATTTGACATCTTCTCGGCCGCAGAGATAGAATTCACAGTGCATGCAATCCGTGAATGAAATGCATGCATAGTTGGCGCAATGAAGCGGCACACCATGACGAATATCGATCTCAGGCTGCTGAGCATAGTCAATGAGTTGCATAAGACCCGCAGCGTATCGCAGGCCGCCGAGAATCTGCAATTGAGTCAGTCAGCCGTCAGTATGAGCTTGGCCCGTCTCCGCAAGCATTTCAAAGACCCCCTTTTCGTCCGGACGCCCGACGGCATGGAACCCACGCCGCAGATGACCGAACTGATCGAGTTGCTGGAGAAGGCTGAAGGTTTGCTCGAAACGGCATTGGTGCATCGGATTGCCTTTCACCCCTCCACGTCGGACAGAACATTTCGAATCGGAGCCTGTGAGATCACCCGAGTCACCACGCTGCCCGCGTTGATGCGGCGGCTGCAGCTTTCGGCGCCCGGTGTGAATATCGAGCTCCAGGACATTTCTGCCGAGACCTCGAACCTGCTGCATGCCGGACGCCTCGATCTCGCGGTTGGATTCACGCCTTCAACCGGCTCCGGGTTCTGCCAGCAAAGGCTCTTTAAGGAACGGTTCGTCTGCGCCGTCCGCGCCAATCACCCCAGAATCCACGATGACCTGACGCTGGAACAATTCGAGAACGAATTTCATCTGGTGCTGACTACTCCCGGTAGCGGCCTGGAGATCGTGGAGAAGGCGCTCGAAACCAATCGCGTCGCGCGCAAGGTGCGCCTGCGAGTCCCGGGGTGTTTCGGAATCTCAAGCATGATTACGGGAGCGAATTGCATTGCCGTGGTTCCCGAGCAGTTGGGACGCATGGTTGCAAGCGCCGGGAAGATCAAACTGCTGCCGGTTCCCTTTCCGCTCCCGGCCTATTATGTGGTGCAGCACTGGCACGAACGTTATACGCACGACCCAGCCAGTAAGTGGATTCGCGGCGTGATTGCCGAGTTGTTCTTAGAGAAGAATGGCGTCTCGCCGCATTCGACAGATGCCGTCGCAATCCAGTCCAATGGGCACGCGAAATCCTTGGAGCTGATCTCTTGAATCAACCAGACGTTGTCGACCAAAGCGGCACGGCTGGAATAACAAGAACAACCCCTCCGTTTCGCGCCGACCAGGTAGGCAGCTTGCTCCGTCCGCGCGTGCTGAAGGCTGCCCGTCAGCGCCGGGAACGCGGTGAGATCACCGCTGCCGATCTGAAAGCGGTCGAAGATCGCGAAATTAGAGCGCTGATCGTCAAACAGGAGAACGCCGGTCTTCAGGCCGTCACCGACGGCGAATTCCGGCGAAGCTACTGGCACTTGGATTTTCTGGAAGGCTTAGAGGGCGTCGAGTCATTCGAAGCCGGTCTGCGCGTAACGGGCCGCATCGATTTCCCGGGCTCGCACCCCATGCTCGGCCACTTTCGCTTTTTGCGGGACCACGCGAAAGTGGTCCCGAAGATGACCATCCCTTCGCCCAGCGTGCTGCATTTTCGTGGCGGACGCGCCGCCGTCTCGCCGCAGTCATACCCTGACATGGAATTGTTCTTTGAGGATCTGGGAGACGCTTACCGCAAGGCCGTTCGCGCCTTCGCCGATATCGGCTGCCGTTATCTGCAGCTGGACGAGGTGAACTTCGCCGGCTTGTGCGACCCCGACCAGCGCGCCATGTTGCAGGCCCGCGGCGATGAGCCTGAACGTCTGCCGCAAATATACGCCGCTACCATTAACCGCGCCATTTCCGGCCGCCCGGCGGATATGGTCATCAGTATCCATGTCTGCCTAGGCAATTACCGTTCCAGTTGGATCGCGCAAGGCGGCTATGAGCCAATCGCCGACGTTCTGTTCCACCAGGTGGGCGTGGACGCCTACTTCATGGAATATGATACGGACCGCGCCGGCGGATTCGAGCCGCTGCGCCTGTTGCCCAAGGGCAAGTTCGCCGTGCTCGGCCTGGTGAGCTCGAAATACGGCGTCCTGGAATCCAAGGATGAAATCAAGCGGCGGATCGATGAAGCTGCAAAATTCGTCAGCCTCGATCAGCTTTGTCTGAGCCCGCAGTGCGGTTTCGCCGGCACCGATGAAGGAAATAATCTCTCCGAGCAGGACCAGTGGACCAAGCTGGAGCGGATCGTGGAAGTGGCGCAGGAAGTTTGGGGCTGAAGCCTCTTACCGGGGGCGGTGGCCGACAAAACCACAATGCCAAGAACAACCGAAGAACACTGGAACCGGCTGCAACGCGAATACCAGAGCGCTGTCTCGGCCGAATATCCCAATCCTCAGCGCAAAGGTTGCCCCGGCTCTGAGGTCCTTCGTGGACTCGCCGAGCGCTTCGCGCTGCGTGAGGATCTTCGCAAGGATCCGCACTGGAAACACGCCATTCAATGTGGGCCCTGCTATCGGGAGTACATTGCGTTGAGCGAGACCTGTAGTTTGCCCCGGATGCAGCGTCCCCCGGACTTGAACGACAAAGAATAAAGCAGCGCTATTATCGGGTGTGACAATTTCGGGTGTGACAATTTCGCATCGGCCATGGCAGTGGGCCATTGCTTTGGCGCTTTCAGCCTGCTCCGTTTGCGCTTCGTTGCCGGCCAGCCTCCAGCCGCCCAAGGCCGCCTATAAATCGCTGGTCGCGACTTATGTTTGGACCGATTCTTCTCGCCCTACACCCGCCAACGGCAAGGTTGCGGCACGTCCCACGCGGTCGTTCGCCATCGATGTTATCTATCCTCAAATTCCTCACGACACCCCGCGCCGGCCGCTCGTGGTCTTCGTGCATGGCGTGGATAGCAACCGGCGGCAATCCACCTTCTTGACCCGGTCTTTGGCTGAAGCCGGCTATGTCGTCCTGGCAGCCGATTTTCCGCTCACGGCAAGATCCACTCCTGGCGGCGCCACTGACGCGCACGCGGAAGAGCAGGCCCGGGACATCGCCTTCCTGGTGGACCGCCTGGCCGATCCTCGGAACGCCCGCGCTCCCTGGGCCACGCTGGTGGATGCCTCGAAATATGTGGTGATCGGCCACTCCACCGGCGGCGCTGTTGCTTTGGTGGCTGGCTTTGCGCCCGATTACCACGATCCCCGCGTGGCCGGAGTCATCGCCCTATCGCCTGATGCCTGCTTCTTCTCGCGCGCCTTCTTTTCCACTCGCGCGCTGCCGGTTGCCATCATCGGCGGCAGCAATGACCGCTTCTCCCCGCTACCGAACAACGCCCAGTGGGCCTATCGAAACTCCTCAGCTCCCCATACATTAGCCACTTTGCACGGCGGGAACCACGTCTACTTCACCGATTATTGTTTGCCTGACTGGCTGATCGCGCCGCTCTTCGGGCTGGATGACACTGCGTTGGATGCCACCATGTCCCGCTACGGCCCCGGCACCGATTGCCGTCCTCCTGTGCCGCATTACGAGCCGGCTCTGAGCTGTTCCAACCAACACACTATCGCTCAGACTCTGGTGCTTGCCTTCGTCAACGAAATGCTGCGCGGGGACCGGCAAGCTGCGGACACCCTCATCGGCAGTCACGGTCCCTTAGCGGTCACTACCGAGCGCTAGTTCACAGCTTAGAACAACAACTTCAGCGCAAACTGGATCTGCCGCGACGAAGTTGTTGTGTATGTGATCTGCCCAAACGTCGAGTTGGGGATGCCGGTACCGGCCGGACCTTGCGAGAAGGCGGTGGGGTTAGGCAGCCCGAAATTTGGATGGTTGGCAACGTTAAAGAACTCCGCGCGGAACTGAAGGCGCATCTGTTCGTGAATTCGAGTGTCCTTTAGCAACGCCATGTCCAGATCCACCAGACCCGGGCCCGACAAATAGTCTCTCTGAAGATTGCCGAGCGTACCTACTGCCGGCACCGAGAAGGCGGCCGGGTTGGCATAACCGTTGACGCTGCCGATAATGGGGTTGACCCCCGAAACGATGTTGGGCCGCTCTTCGCCGCTATTTCCGTTTCCGGCTTGATCGAACCCAAGCAGTACGTTCCACGGCGCACCGCTCGAGTACGTAAAGTTGCCGCTCAGTTGCCACCCGCTTACCAGCA
>JBEKLB010000144.1:0-14101 GCA_050010415.1 Bryobacteraceae bacterium
GCTGCACGAATACAACGTGCTGCTCGATACATCCAGCCGCGTGCTGCGCAGCCACGGCAAGCTCATCCGTCTCCGCCGGGTTGGCACGCACACGCTGCTTACTTACAAAGGCCCCTCCGAGCAAGGCCGATACAAGAAGCGCCATGAGATTGAAGTGGTGCTGCCGGATGCCTTCAAGGTGGAGCAGATCTTCCATGAGCTCGGTTATCATCCAATTTTTCGCTACGAGAAGTTCCGCACCGAGTATGCCAAGGCTCCGGCCACCGGCAAGGTGCTGGTGGATGAAACTCCGATCGGCAATTATCTGGAGATTGAAGGCAGCCCTCGCTGGATAGACAGCACCGCGCGGCTGCTGGGCTTTTCGGCGGGCGATTACATCACGCGCAGCTACGGCTATCTGTATCTGGCATACTGCCGGGAACGCAGAATATCGCCGGATGACATGCTGTTCACGGCGAAAGAGATGAAGCAGCTTCGTAAGAACAAGGCGAATGCCTGACACCCTTCGTTCGCATGAGACGCGTTTCCGGGTGCGCTACGCCGAAACGGATCAGATGGGCGTGGTGTACTACGCCAATTACCTGATCTGGATGGAACTGGGGCGCGCCGAATATTGTCGCGCGGCCGGCTTCCGTTATCGCGACATGGAAGCGGGTGACGGCGTTTTGCTGGCCGTGGTGGAGGCGCATTGCCGCTATCTGCATCCGGCACGCTATGACGAAGAGATCGCGGTGAAGACTTGGGTGGCGAAGGCCAACCTGCGCATGGTGCTGTTTGAGTACGAGATTCGTGAGGCGGGGAGCGGCCGAGCACTGGCGTCAGGCGCCACCAAGCACATGTTCCTTGGTCCGGACATGCGGCCGGTGAAACTTCCCAAGAAGTATTTGCCCGCGTTCGGGATTACTTCTGCTCCTGCTGCTCAAACTTGATGACGGACTCGCCCTCGAACTTGTGATAGTTGCGGAATTCGATGACATTGCGCTGGCATTCGTTGGAATTGCGCCAGCAACTCAAGGCTTCCGCATGTACCGGCAATAGGAACTTGTCGGCGCTTCCCAAACTGATGGTGTCGTAGTCCACGGCGGTTTCCACGCTGATCTCCGGGAAAGCCTCCGGAACTTCCTTAGCCTGCATCTCGATGCGAAGCACTTGACCGGTCTGCTTATCGATCCAGACCGATCCCTTGTAGGATGGCATGATGTACTGTCCCGGCACCCATATCTTCCAACTGGCACGTACCCGCGCCACCTTGAAGTCGAATAGGGAGGTGGAGCGGTGCGAGAGGGTTTCGTCTTGCACGTACTTAAACTCGGTGGCGGACTGCGGGGCGAACAGATTCCCCAGGATGGTGCCGAATTCCCCGGTGGACCAGGCTCCTGAGTCCTCCGGGGATTTCTTGGTGGGCTTTCCGTTGATCTGCAGGTTGCGATAGCTTTCCTGGTGATCGTCGTAAACAACTTCGGCCGAGACCACGTCCACCACGTTCCAGCTCGGCTGGCGCGTTTCGCTGACATAACGCGTGGTCTGTTCCTGGCAAACGTAATTCGGCAGCCCTTCGAGGAACGACGCCGCGGCTTCGCGCGCCTGCTCGATCAGCGCCATGTGGGGATTGCCAGCCGGGACCGCCGGCTTCGATCGAGACGAACGGCTGGGGGAGTCGGAGTCGTCGGGAATTGGGGCGGACGTACGCGCCGCGGGCTTACCCCGTATCAGCTTGGGCGGCCCGGAATCGTCGGCATCCGGCGCGGCGTCGGGCCGGACCAGAATCGTGGGAGGCGGTCCAGTTCTGGCCTCCTGGCCTCCGGGATCGGGGCCGATGCCGTCGTTTTCGTTTATGGTCTGCGCGATCTCTTTGTTCGGTCTCATGCTGACCAAATGAAAGGTACCGTCAGCATCCGCGTTTGCCGTTACGTCCAGCCCGTCACCCTCGCGGAAGCTGGCCGGTTTCGGGACACTGGATGAGAACTGAATGATCAGGAACCGCGTGTCTTCGGCTTCCAGCTCGAACGAATCGGCATCCACTTTTCGCACCACGCCGCTGACCACTTCCGTATGGCCGGCGGGTCCATCCTGGCGAGTGGTCTTTCGGGAGCGCCCGCCACCGGGAGAGCCGCCCGTTGGATTGCGGCCCGGATATTGGCCAGGGCCTTGACCGGGCGCTTGACCAGGCGGATAGGTACCGGGTATCTGCCCGAATTGAGCGTTTAAAGCAAATGTGGCGGTGAACGTGGCGATGGCGAGCAGAAAAGCGGGCTTCATGCGTCCTCCTGTTCCCGGAATTCTCCTATAGACGAAATACCACGGCGGACGGGTACAGTGGGGAACCGTCAGCTAGCCTTGTACTCTTTTATCCTTACCCTGCCAGAATTGCTCCCTCAGAACCAGCTTGCGGATCTTGCCGGTGCCGGTTTTGGGCAGCGCTTCTTCGCTGAACGCGATGATTCGCGGAAGCTTGAATTTGCCCAAGCGGGCCTCGAGGAATTCGATCAGCTGGTCCGACGTGAGCGTTGAGCCGGGCTTCCGCACCACGATGGCAGCCGGTATTTCGCCCCACCGTTCGTCCGGCGCGGCCACCACGGCGCATTCGAACACTTCAGGGTGAGCGAAAATGGCCCTTTCGACCTCGATGGACGAAATGTTCTCGCCGCCACTGATGATGATCTCTTTCTTGCGGTCGACAATCTGGATGAAGGTCTCTTCGTCCCACACGGCCATGTCACCGGTATGAAACCAGGGCCCGCTCATGACGGCCGCCGTGGCCTCCGGTTCGCGGAAGTAACCTTCCATGACGTGATCGCCGCAGGTGACGATTTCGCCGATGGTCTGCATGTCGCGCGGGACATCGTTCATTTCCGGATCCACCACACGCACCTGCATTCCCATTACCGGCCAGCCAGCCATGGATTGGCGGCGATGCCGCTCGGCGTCGGAAGCATAGCTGAGCCCAGGCTTGGAAGATGCGACGGTCAGCAGCGGAGCCGTCTCCGTCAGGCCGTAGCCCGCGTACACCTCGCAGTGGAACGCGTTCTCCATGCGCTCGATCAGCTCGGGCGAAGACGCGGCGCCGCCCAGAGTGATGTGGCGCATACTGGAAAAATCGAACTTCGCGAGATCGGTGGAGTTGAGGAGCGCGTTGGCCATGGTGGGAACCAGCGCCATGTCGGTGGCGCGATGCGCTTCGATAAGCCGGAAGACCGTGACTGGGTCAAAGCGGCGGATCATAATTTGCTTGGTGCCGAGCATGGTGGAAGCCTGCGGGCGTCCCCAGCCGTTGGCGTGGAAGAGCGGAATGGTGTGAAAATCCACCAGAGTTTCGGGCTCTCGATATAAATTAGCCACCGCCAAGGCGTGCAGGTAAAGCGTGCGATGCGACAGCGCGACGCCCTTGGGAGTGCCGGTGCTGCCGCTGGTGTAGAACAACTCGGCGATGGAGCTTTCATCGAAGCCGAAGATGTCGGCGCGATTGGGCTGTCCTTGATCGAGCAATTCTTCATAGCTGAGATCCGCGTTGGGGTCCTTTCCATCGATCCCGATATAACGCTGGATGCCCGGGCACGCCGGCTTGAGCTGCTCCACTAATGGCGCAAAATCCTTTTCAAACAGCAGCATGCGCGCGCCGGAATGGTTCAGGATGTTTTTTAACTCCAGTGGCGATAGCCGCACGTTAAGCGGCATAACGATGGCGCCCGCCAGCACCACTCCGTAATACCCTTCGAGCAGCTGGTGCGTGTTGAAGCTGAGATAGGCCACGCGATCGCCGCGCTCAATGCTGTGTTTTTGAAGCGCCGACCCTAGCCTCTCGCACCGCTCGCCGAATTCGCGATAAGTGAATTGCTGTTCGCCGCAAACAATCCCGATCTTGGCGGGGAACAGATCCACGGCGCGGTGGAGACACCGTATGGGTGTCAGGGGAACGAACATGGTGGAATTGTACTCTAACCGGTTCCGGCCGGCCTGCTACTATCGGATTTCCTTGCGCCTCGGGATCCATACCTCCATCGCGAAATCGCTTGAAAACGCCGCAATCACAGCTGGGGAGCTGGGTGCCAACACGTTCCAGATTTTCTCCGCCAACCCGCGGATGTGGCGGGCATCACCACCCACGCCGAGCGCTGTCAAATTGCTCCGCCACGCACGGGATCGTTACGACCTCAAGCCCCTGATGATCCACGACAACTATTTGATCAACCTCGCTTCTTGCAGCGAGCCTTTGCGTTTGCAGTCGACAGCGGCGTTTCGCGACGAGATGGAGCGTGCGCTGGCCATCGGGGCCGAGTATCTGGTCGCGCATCCAGGGAATTGCAAGGGACATTCAGTGGAGCAAGGCCTCCATGCCGTCAGCCGGTCTCTGGCCGAAGCGGCGCACGGTCTGGACACGAGGAATCTTACGGTGCTACTCGAAAATACTGCCGGAGCGGGCGCTGCGCTGGGCAGCCGCTTCGAAGAGCTGGGCGTGATACGGCAATTCGCGGCAGAGTTGACCGATCTGAAAATCGGATTCTGCATCGATACGTGCCATTGCCTGGCGTCCGGTTACGATGTCAGCTCGGTGTCCGGTCTGAGGTGGACGGTAGCCGAGATAGATGGCACGCTGGGCATCGAAAATGTTCGCGTGATCCACGCCAACGATTCCAAAGGCGCGCTCGGATCGCATCTGGACCGGCACGAACATATCGGGCGCGGCCACATTGGAGAGGGCGGGTTTCGCCGCATTCTCAACCACCCGAAGCTTCGCTCCAAGGCCTTTATTCTTGAGACTCCGGTGGATGAAGAAGGCGACGAATTGAGGAATATGGAGATGTTGAAAAAGCTGTGCGGGAAGGCGAATACCGTCTGAGGTATCCTGGAACTGCCATCATGAGCCGGCTGGAAAGCGTCGAGAATGAGGTGAAACAGCTTACGGCCGAAGAATTGCGCGCATTCCGCCAGTGGTTCGCCGAGTTCGACGCGAATGCGTGGGACCGCCAGTTTGAATCGGACGTCCGCCAAGGAAAGCTGGACCACATAGCGGAGCGGGCTCTTCACGAGCAAGAAGCAGGCAAAGCCACCGACTTGTGATTCACAGGGCGACCCCGGATTTCTGGGCCTGCTATGGCTCCCTCCCGAAACAAACAAGGACTTCAGCCGACAAGGCCTTCGCACTGATGAAACTGGATCCCCGACATCCATCGCTCCATTTCAAGAAAATCGAACGGTTCTGGTCGGCGCGCGTGGGCCTGGACTATCGCGCTGTAGGGGTGGGGATCTCGGATGGAGTGCTTTGGTTCTGGATCGGAAATCACGCCGATTACGAGAGGCTCCTGGGCTAACCAATACTGTCGAGCCAGACTGCATCGCAGGCCATTGGGACTCGGCTACCAGACCCGACTGATCCGAATGTTAGTGGACGTGCGATGTTATTACAATAGTAATAACGAGGTGGACGGCATGCTGGAACTTAAGGTTCGCAAGTTCGGTAATTCCCTGGGCGTGGTGCTGCCCAAAGAAGCATTGCAACGCTTACGCGCCGGCGAAGGCGAACGGTTGTTTCTGGTTGAAACATCGGCGGGAGCTTACGAGCTAACGCCGTACGATCCAGGGTTTGCGAAAAAGATGTCGAAGGTGGAGGACATCGCCAGCCGGTATCGCAACACGCTGCGCGCTCTATCGAAGTGAAAGAGCCCTCCTGGATCGACGAGCATATCTCGCTGGCTATTCACGCCCGAATGCTGACGCTCCATGGCGGTGCGCCCGGGCTGCGGGACAAGGGCTTGCTGCAATCGGCTTTGGCGCGCCCGCGTCAACTGTTCGCTTACGGCGAGTCTCCGAGCGTAATCACGATGGCGGCCGCCTACGTCGCCGGTATCGTGCGCAATCATCCCTTTATCGATGGCAACAAGCGCACCGGTTTCGTTGTGGGTGTGCTCTTTCTAGAAACCAACGGCTGTCGTTTCACGGCACCTGAGGAAGACGCAACGCGGGCGGTGCTGGATCTCGCCGCGGGAGTTTTGGATGAAGAGGCTTTCGCCGCATGGTCAGGTAGCCAGGTGAAGTCCAACCGAAAGAAACGCTGAGGCGCCCTTCGCGCTCGCCCGGGTTAGGACCTGCCGTGAACGGGAGACGCGACACCCTTGCCCGTGTTTCACTCACCACCTACACTAGTGGTTGGAGAGGGGCTTGCGGGGCCATCCCCTATGATTATTCCAGCCAAATACGAAAATGGCGTTTTCCGGCCTCTGGAAAATGTCCAAATTAAGGAGGGGACGCTCGTCGAAGTACGTGTCCCCGCCGAAAACATGCCTGCCGGTAAGCGGCGTTCCATCAAGGACCTCCCTTTCTTCGGCATGTGGAAGGATCGCGAGGACATTGGCGATGGGATTGAGTACGTAAACCGGCTTAGAGATAAGCCGCGTGATTAAGCGGAACGGTGGCTCGCTTACCTGCTCGATACTGATGTAATGATCGAGGTCTCGCGTGGCACGATTCATTGATCGCGTCTACTGCAATGGCCCGTCATCTCGTTCTCGTAACACGCAACCGCAGGCACTTCGCGATGATTGAAGGTTTCGAGATCGAAGTTCCCCTATTCTGAGCGCGAGAACATCGGACGCGGTTATATTGAAGGAGACGGGTTTTGCCGCATCCTCAACCACCCGCCAACAAGCCTTCAGTGAAAAGCTATGCCGGAAAAGCAGTACGACCATAATCAGATCGAATTGAAGTGGAGCGAGCGCTGGGCCAACGCATCGCTCTTTGAGGCCGAAGAGAATTCGAGCAAGCCCAAGTTCTACGTGCTCGAGATGCTGCCTTATCCGAGCGGAACGCTGCACATTGGGCACATCCGCAACTACACCATCGGCGACGCATTGGCGCGCTACAAACGCATGCGCGGCTTCAACGTGCTACATCCCATGGGTTGGGATGCGTTCGGTCTGCCGGCCGAGAATGCGGCCATCGCGAATAAGCGCGATCCGTACGAATGGACGCGGTATAACATCGAGAACATGAAGCGGCAGCACCGGCGCATGGGCTTCAGTTACGACTGGTCGCGCGAAGTGACCACCTGCGATCCCGAATATTACCGCTGGAACCAGTGGTTCTTTCTGAAGATGCTGGAGCGCGGCTTGGCCTATCGCAAGAACGCGCTGGTGAATTGGTGTAACGAATGTGGAACGGTGCTCGCGAACGAGCAGGTGGTGGATGGCTGTTGCTGGCGGCATGAATCGACGCCAGTGGAACAGCGCGCCATCGAACAATGGTTCTTGCGCATCACCGCTTACGCCGACGAGTTGCTCGCGTCCATCAAAGAGTTGGAACAAGGCTGGCCGGAGCGCGTGCTCCTGATGCAGAGCAACTGGATCGGGCGTTCGGAAGGCGCGGAGATCGATTTCGGGCTCGACGGATCCAATGAAAAGATCCGCGTGTTCACAACTCGCGTGGATACCATCTACGGCGCCGCGTGCGTGATTCTTGCGCCCGAGCATCCGTTGGTTGCCGAGCTGGCAAGCGCTGGTTTGAAAGCGCAAGTAAAGCAGATGATCGATGCGCGGGCCTCCAAAGGTCCAGGCGACGTCGAGAAAGAGGGATTGCCGACTGGAAGCTACGCCATCAACCCCTTCAGCGGCGAACGGATCCCCATTTGGATCGGGAACTTCGTCCTCATGGGCTACGGCACCGGGGCCATCATGGCCGTCCCCGCGCACGATCAGCGCGACTTCGAGTTTTGCAACAAATATGCAATAGAGTGGCGTCCGGTGATCGATCCGCTTCAACCTGTCTTGGGCCTGGTAGGGGCATTCATCGAAGACGGACGGCTCAGGGATTCCGGGGAGTTTTCGGGACTCTTGAGCGAAGAAGCGCGCCGCGTGATGACGGCCAAAGCCGAAGCGCAGGGTTTCGGAAAAGGCGCGGTTACGTTCCGCATCAAGGACTGGGGCATCTCGCGCCAGCGTTATTGGGGCACGCCGATCCCGGTGATCTATTGCCCGAAGTGCGGGATGCTTCCGGTGCCGGAGAGCGATCTGCCGGTAGTTCTCCCGCTCAAAGTTCCCATCGGCGGCAAGGGCCGCTCCCCGCTCGAGAACGTGCCCGAGTTCGTGAACGTGAAGTGTCCCAACTGCGGCGAACCCGCGCGCCGCGAGACCGATACCATGGACACGTTCATTGACTCATCATGGTATTTTTATCGCTACTGCGACCCGCACAATTCGACGGCGCCCTTCGATTCCAAGAAGATCGCCTATTGGTTTGAGATCGATCAATACATTGGAGGTATCGAACACGCCATCCTGCATTTGATTTACTCGCGCTTCTGGACAAAAATGATGCGCGACCTCGGCATCATCGCGAACGACGAGCCTGTGCAGCACATGTTCAACCAGGGCATGGTGATCAAGGATGGCACGAAAATGTCCAAGTCGCGTGGCAACGTGGTCAGCGTGGATGATATGGTGGCGCGATTCGGCGCCGATACCGGCCGCGTGTTCGAACTGTTCGCCACAGCTCCCGAAAAGGAAATGGATTGGACGGACGCGGGCGCCAACGGCGCCTACGGCTTCTTGAGTCGTGCGTATCGCTTTGTGACACGCAATATAGGGCAAGGCGCGGCCGAGTCCACGCCATCGGATCGCAAAGCCTTGCGCAAGCTGCATCAGACGCTGAAACTGATCACGGGCGAGTTCGAGGGCCGCTGGCATTTCAATACGTCCATTGCCGCGCTCATGGGCTTGATGAATGTGCTCACCGAATTGGAGAAGGATTTATCCGCGCCGGTGATCGCCGAGGTAATCGAGAAGTTGACTCTCATGCTGGAACCTTTCGCGCCTTACCTAGCCGAAGAGCTTTGGGAAGAGCAGGGCCGGCCGGCTCCGGTATTCCACCACGCCTGGCCTGAATTCGATCCGGAGCTGGCGCGCGAGGAAGAGGCCGAAGTGGTGATCCAAGTGAACGGTAAACTGCGCGGACGCATCAACGTCGCGTTCGGAACCCCCAGCGATTCGCTGGAAAAGCTGGCGCTCGCCGACACCAAGGTCCAGCCGCTGTTGGACGGCCGCCAAATCGTAAAAGTGATTGTGGTGCCGGATAAACTGGTCAACATTGTCGTAAAGTAAGGGTTGTAAAGTTGTGCCGCTACGCAAGGTCACAATTGCTTTCCTTCTGCCTGCAGCCTGCCTGCTGGCCCAACCGGAAAAATCGGCTTGGGAGGTGCTCAAGTCGGGTTTGGTGGATACCAATCCTCTCAACCGGCGGCAGGCTGTCACCGCCACCGGATCCGTCGGGCTTGATCCTGAGGCGATCCGGCAAGTGGAGTGGGCGCTCCAGAAGGATACCGACCCGCTGATTCGCGCGACGGCCGCCGCGGAACTGGGCGAAATGAAATCCCGCCAATCGTTTCCCGCGCTAAAGGCGGCGCTCGACGATCCAGGGGGCGAGGTTGGTTTTGCGGCGGCGAAAGCCCTGTGGGACATGGGCGACAAAACTGGCCGCGGTTTCATTGAAGACGTCGTCGCCGGCCAGCAGACTGCCACTGACGGCGGCGTCAAGGGTGCGCTGCGCCGCGCAGACCGCTTGCGTTACGATCCGAAGAAAATGGCGGTCATAGGCGCCAGGTCGGCATCGGGTGCGCTGCTAGGGCCGTTTAACATTGGTGTGCTGGCTGCCGAGCAAGTCTTCAAGAGTGGGGCCGTTGCCGTTCGAATGCAGGCGCTGAACCTGCTGGCGGAGGAGTGCGATACCCAGACCTTCAAGTTGCTGGAAGCGGCCTCCACCGACGACAAGACCTGGGCGGAGAAAGCCGCGGCAGCCAAGGCCTTGGGAAGATGCGCCAGGCCGGAGGCGATTCCGAAGCTGGAAGAGAACCTGTCGAATTCCAACGCGGCGGTAAGGTTTATGTCCGCGGCGGCTATTATCAGGCTCAGCGAGCCGCGCGCGGACGCTTCGGCTTCACGCTAGATTTGCGAGCTTTGTACGCCGCCCGGCTCTCGCCGATCACTTTACGAGCTTCCGCGGGATCGCCCCAGCCCAGTGTGCTGGTCTCGCGCCCCTCCAGCTCCTTGTAGATGTTGAAAAAGTGCTCAATCTCGCGCCTCAGGTGCGGATAGATCTGGTTGAGGCTGTGGACCTGCTCGTAGCGCGGATCGCGATTCAGCACCGCGATGATCTTCTGATCTTTCTGCTCCTGGTCCACCATGTTGAGCACCCCAACCGGCCGAACCTCCACCACGCAGCCCGAGAACGAGGGCTCTTCCACCAGCGCCAGAACGTCCATCGGATCGCCGTCGGAGGCTAGAGTGCCCGGGATGAAACCGTAATCGCCAGGATAATGTACGGGAGAATACAGAACTCGATCCAGGCGGAAAGCCCCCAGTCCCGCGTCGTATTCGTACTTGTTGCTCGACCCTTTCGGAATCTCGACTACCATACGGACCACCTCCGGGAAGGCCTGCCCCGGATCGAGATCGTACAGGGAGGGGCTCACGGAATGAGGCCCCCAATCGTTAGTGGTGGCATCGCCAAACCCTTCCTGAACAGAGAGTAAACAGAAATAGTGCTTGCAAACCTTTTAAGACTCGTGGCAAAATCCATTCAAGGCCGAAAGTGGCCAAAACAGGACAAAAGTGGAAGAGCAGCCTCAGACAACGCCCGTGGAGCCTCCTCGTGGCTTCTTTTCGGCCCATGTGGACGATAAAGGCAGGCTCAAACTTCCCGTGGAATTGCAGCAATACTTTTCGGCGATTGGGGATGAGAAATACTTCGTGACCAGCGTCGACGACCGCATAGCTCGAATCTACCCGATTTCGGTCTGGAAGGGAAACGAAAAGATTTTGGAGGCGCTGGCGACCGAAGACCCCGATGCGGCGGAGGCGCTGGCTTTCGTGGCGAACGACTATGGCGCGGAGGCCAAGGTGGACCCGCAAGGGCGCATGACGCTGCCCACCGATTTGCGGCGGGCGCTGGCGCTCGAAAATCAGGAAGTCCGCCTGGATTGTTCGCAGGGCGCAGTGAACATCTATTCGAAGACGGAGTACGAAGAACGCAAACGGAAGGCCAAGGGCAGCCTGGCCGAGAAGCTGAAGGCGGCCAAACTGAAAGGCTTCAAATAGCGGCCATGTATGCAACACGTGCCGGTTATGCTCCACGAATGTCTGGAGTATTTGGGCGTTCGGCCGGACGGCATTTACTGGGACGTGACAGCGGGATTGGGCGGACATTCGGGAGCGATCGCGCAGAGATTGGACACTGGGTTCGTGATCGCGAACGATCGAGACGCCGAATCGTTGGAGCTGGCGAAACTGAACACTTCCGAGTGGGCGGATCGAATCCGCTTTCACCACGGAGCGTTTTCGGAATTGCGCTCCGCGCTGGCCGGGTTGGGCATAGAGCGAGTAGACGGATTGCTGGCCGACCTGGGTGTCAGCCGCTACCAATTGACGGAGCCCGAGCGCGGCTTCTCGTTGATGGCCGACGGACCTTTGGACATGCGGCAGAATCGCAGCCAGGAGCTGACCGCGGACGAGATTGTGAATTTTACAGCAGAAAAGGAACTCGCCGACTTAATTTATCGGTTGGGCGAGGAAAGGAGGTCGCGGAGAATCAGCAGAGCAATCGTTCGGGCGCGGCCGATCCACTCGACACAGCGACTGTCGCGTGTGATCGAAGTGGCCGTGCCCCGGACGAGCAAAATACATCCGGCCACGCAGACATTCCAGGCGTTGCGCATGGCGGTGAACGACGAGCAGGGGGAGTTGGATCGATTGCTCGCCGAGGCGCCGGATTTGGTCAAGAGCGGCGGCCGTATCGTGGTGCTGTCGTTCATGTCGCTGGAGGATCGAAAAGTGAAACAAAGCTTTCAGGCACTGGCGCGCGCGGGGCGAGCGGAAATACTCACCAAGCACGTGCTCAGGCCGTCATCAGAGGAAATATACAACAACCCTCCTTCGCGGAGCGCCAAGCTCCGGGCGTTGGAGATGAAGTGATTGAGAGCAAATAAATAATGGCAACTCTCGCTACTATGCTGGACCGGTTTACGACGCCCCACGACCCTGGCGGCGCGCGGTCACGCGTTCTCGCCCACGAGGACCCCTTCGAGGTCCCCGCGTTTCCGAACGAAGATGTGTACCTATACATCAAACACATCGACAATTCGCGCGTGCTGCGCGAAGCGGACCCGGCGGCGCGCAAGATCTGCTGGCGGCTGATCGGTTCGTCGTTCGCCTTCGCGGTGGTGGTGATCGCGCTGCTTCTGCCGTCGCTGAATCGTCTGATGGCGGGCTACAAGATGGAGGCCTTGCGCCAGGAGCGGCAGCGTTTGGAACTGGATCGCGCCGCGCTCGAGCTGCAGGAGACCAAGCTGTTGAGTCCAGCCCGCCTGGAAGAGCTGGCTCGCATACAGCGCTTCGTGGACCCGGCGCCGGAAGCGGTGGTCTATCTGGACGGCGCCAAGTCCGATGCAATTCTGGCCAAGAAATAACTGATTCCGGGGCGAACGAACGTATGCATCCACTGGCGACAAAACGGATACGTGTCCTGGTCTGGGTGGCCTTGGTATGGGCCGCGCTGATCCTGGCCCGCCTGGTCCAATTGCAAGTGGTCCAGCATTCGAAGTTCGCCGAGATGGCCCGCGGCCAACAGCAGAAAGTGGAAGAGATCAAAGCCCCGCGCGGAGCGATTCTGGATCGCTATGGCCAGCGCCTGGCGATGAGCTTGCCCGCCGAATCGGTGGTGGTGGATCCCTTGCGCGTGCCCGATCTATCGGTAGCCGCCGACGTTCTTTCCAAAGTTCTGAAGGTGAACGCTCAGGACTTGCTGCTGAAAATGAGAGAGGCCGTCGACGATCGCCGGGGTTTTCTTTGGGTGAAGCGCAAGATCACCCGTGAGGAGGCCAAGCGGCTGCGCGACCTGGATCTGGAGTGGATCGAGTTCCGCACCGAGAGCGAGCGGTTTTATCCCAACCGGTCACTAGCCGCGCACGTGCTCGGCAGCGTCGATTTTCAAGAAGACGGCAACGGCGGCGTGGAGCAGAGCCTCAACGACCGGCTGACTGGACACGGCGGAGAAGTGCTGGTCACTGAAGATGTGCAGAGGCGCGGATTTGCGTCCAAGATGCAGAGCGAAGCGGAGCCTGGCCAGGATGTTCGCCTGACCATCGATTCGCGGATCCAATTCGTCGCCGAGCAGGAGCTGGCGAAGATGGTGGCGCTGCATCATGCCAAGTCCGGGAGCCTGGTGGCGATGGATCCGCGCACCGGCGACATTCTTGCGATGGCGAATGTGCCGACCTTCGATCCCAATGAGCCGCCGAAAGCTGGAAACGTATCCGCTCGCGAGAACCTGGCCGTCTCCGCGCCGTTTGAACCGGGGTCGGTCTACAAAGTGATCACTCTTTCATCAGCGCTGGAGACTACCAGGCTGCGTCCCGAGTCCATGATCAACTGCGGCAACGGGAGCATCAACCTGTTTGGCCGTGTGATCCACGATCACAGCCGTTATGCATCGCTGTCCATGGCTGACGTTCTGGCACGGTCCAGCAATATCGGAGCCATCAATATTGGGTTGCAAGTAGGCGACAAGAATCTATACGACTACATTCGCCGCTTCGGGTTTGGAAAGAAAACCGGCCTGCCGCTTCCGGGCGAATCTTCCGGCATGGTCCGTCCGCTGCGGGTATGGCAGAAGAGTTCCATTGGTTCGGTGGCCATGGGACACGAGATCGGCGTCACGGCGCTGCAACTGGCACAGGCCTGTACAGTGATTGCGAGCGGCGGGTTGCTGCTCAAGCCGCGCCTGCTCCTGGATGCGCCCAAGGTTGATCCGGTTCGCGTGTTGCGGCCCGAAACCGCCATCACCATGCGCGGCATGATGGAGGGCGTGGTCATCAAGCCCTATGGAACCGGGCATAAATACGCGCGACTGATCGGCTATACGTCGGCCGGCAAAACCGGTACCGCGCAGATTTACGACAACAAGCTGCATCAGTACACGCACTTATACAACGCGTCATTCATGGGATTTGCACCGGTAACCAATCCGAGGATCGTGGTGGTTGTCACCATCAATGGGACCGGTGGTTTGGTGGGTTACGGCGGCCCGACATCCGCCCCCGTGTTTCGCGAAGTAGCGGCCG
>JBEKLB010000145.1:0-14092 GCA_050010415.1 Bryobacteraceae bacterium
GGCCTTGGCTCCGGTGGCCTGGAGTTCCAGCAATTCGGTGGCAACGGTGTTGTCGTAATAGTCCGCTGCTATTAGCGCGAGGTAGTCGTCCGACTCCGCCGTGGAAAGGTGCGGCGCCCATGTCACCGCATAGCGAGTTCCCTTCCAGCTCTGGTTTAGCGTTGTCTGGAAGCTGCTGATCTGGGTGGTCATGCTGGTGTACAGGGCCTGATATTGGGTGGGCACGGTTTGGGCCAACATCCCCAAGGCTCCCAGGAGGCCCAAAGACGCAGCGCGGACGCCCGAAGTCTTACATGTCCATTTCATGATGGTCACTCTTTCAGTATTCCGTTCTCAATGCAAAATGATATGAACGGCCATTTGGTCTAACCGCGCTAAGTAGCTGGCGACTGCGCGTATTGCATGTAATTCGCTGCTCGAAGCCGCACAAACATTGTCAGTTTACAACGCATATGATTACCAGTTCTTCGCATCTGACAAGCACTTTCGCAATCGTTGAAAGCTCAGTTATTCATCCTGTCGGCGGCTTATTATCGACTCACCGCAATCAGGCACAAGAATAGTTAACTCCTCCATGCGGAATGACTTACCACCACACGGAGGTATCCCTAGCGTTACGAACGCACAAGGGTAATTGGCGAGAGGCAGCTCCTTAATTCCTACCCGTTCCGGTCTCGTGCGGGTTACGTGAACTTAGGGACTGCCCTCATCGATACGGCAACAACAATCTAGAGGTACTATGAGCTTACGACGGATCGCACCGCTTCGTCACGCGAAATTCCGAAATTTTGTTATGAAAATACCTTTGCGTAACAAGGTGACGTGCCCTTTTGCACGTTCCTCACTCGGTTGCCTCAGTAGGGAACCAACCGAGATGTGGATACCCGCCATAGAGATGTGGCTTTGGGCCAAGTGGACCGTGGCGTGCTCAATCACAGGGGGGTGCGCCCGACTGATGAGCGGCATTGAATGATCAGCAACAAGATCGACGATTGTCCGCCTGATATTTAGTCCCAATGGTTTGCGGAGACGGCACGAGACCCGAGCGATGTTGCCAAAGACTCACAACATGAATAAAGCCGATCAAACACATGCTTATCTAGACACAGTAAACTTAGGGTTACAATGGCTTATGCCTAAAACTTTACCGGCTCCGGGAGGATCTACCGGCGCGGTTCCATTTGGTGGGAAGATGCGATTACAACGAACTCCTTAGTATGAAAGGCTCTTTATGACGTTCTCAGGCAGGCCGCTGGCGCGACTTTTTGTTTCTGGTCTATTCGTAATTTTGGCGTTAGCCAGTCAATCTATTGATGTCGAGGCCTTTTACGACAGCCCCTCCGCGCCTTTGAAAGGGGCAGCGAGCCGTTCCAAAACAGCTTCGGAATCGTCTTACATTCCCCCGGAATTTCAGGATCTGTACCCTGCTCTGCAGGCGTCGCTGTCCAGTTACAACAGTGCCTTGAATTCTCGCTGGGACGGCAGCAAGAGTCCCATCCTGCTGGGCGCGGAACTCACACCTGCCGACGGTTATATTGCAATTTATAACGCTGCCAGGACCAACGAATTAGGTGCTTATTACGATAACAGAATCACACCCTTCCTGAATGCCTACCAGGCGATGGGAATGACCACTGTTAAATTTCTGATTCAGTTTCCCATGTTTTATCAGAAATTTTATCAATCGAATGGTGATCAGACGGGCACCGCCTATAACAATATTGTGGCTTTCTATCAAAGATTGGTCAAAGACCTGCACGGTCGCGGTATTAAAGTAATTATTCAGAGTCAAGTCCAGCCGGCCGGTAATGGCCCCATTGCGGGTGATCCTTTACAACTGGCATCCTATTATGCATCTTTCCCCGACTTTGCCTCGTATGTTAGCGCGCGAGCGGCAAATGCATTGGCGATTGCGCAGCTGCTGCAACCCGATTTTTTAAATTTTTCTGCCGAGCCCGATACGGAAGGCCCGAAAACAGGTGGTTCAGTGGCCGCCATCGCCTTAAATCCCAGGCGTGAAAATTCCGGCTTTGTTGCCAATGTCCGGCAACTGCAGTCCACTATCTTGTCCACGCTGTTGCAGGCTAACCTGCCGGGCCTGCATAGCCGGCTGAAGCTGGTTGTGGGACTGGGCAGCTGGGAACACCAGCTCGGGGGCGTCCTTCAGAATGAGCTGGGCCTGCAGGGTATCGATATCATAGACATCCACGTTCATCCTATTAATAGTTTTCGTGGGCATGACTTTCTTGCTACCATCCTGCCCATCGCAGATGCCGTAAGGGCAGCAGGCAAGCAGGTGGGAATGGATGAGGAGTGGGAATATAAAGAACGCGATAGCGAATTCGGCGCAGGGGGATATGGCCATACCAAGGTCTCTATCGCCGACATCGATGCCCGCGATCACTTCAGCTTCTGGGCGCCACTCGACCAGAAGTTTTTGCAAGCGATGGTAAATACCGGTTATTACGAAAAAATGGCTTATTTTTCGGCGTCGGAGCCCAACCAATTTTTTGCTTACCTGGACTATGCGCAGACTCCCGGATGCCCCACGTCATCCGGATCTGGCTCTATGGTCTGCCGCTCGAATGAGTGGAACAGAGCCAGCAGTGAGGCGGTGTATCGTGCGCTGGCAAATTCGCCTGCCTCACTGACCGGAACAGGGAGTTTTTATTCCGGACTAATCAAATCCACGCCGGGCAGATAGTTCAGCAAGCAATATCTTCAGCTTTTAGTATCTGGGCTCAAGCCTAATCGAGCTATTTTTTTGTTGCCAGATATTCGAACAGCGCAGGGCCGTTCGGACTGCCCCAGCCTGTCGCCAGGTCGTATCCAATTTCGGCCGAGTACTTGCCATTACTGCCCGTGGTGATGTCGTGGAAGAAGCTGGAATAGCCAGGCCCTACGCCAATCGTATAAATCGCGTGGTGGAACCCGCTGATGGTCGGCGTGCCGTCGGCCACCCTCTGTTGATTGAGCAATGCCAAATAGGCCGCCCAGCGGGGCGCCGCAAAGCTAGTGCCGCCCCACCCTCCGGCGCAGCTGCCGTTGAAACAGATGTAATTGTCGTTATTCGCTTCGAGTGAAACATCCGGGCAATTGCGCAAAGTCAGAGATCCCTGGTTGGCCTTGGTAATAACTCCTCGAATCAGCTGATAATCGGGGATCGGGATATCGGGAGCAATTCCGCCACCGCTGTCGCTCCACGCAGTTTCCGATTCCCAGGCACCGCCCGCGCCCTTGGTGGTTAAGACGGTGCCACCCACCGACACGGCGTACACATCGTAGGCCGGATAAAGATCCAACTCGCCCGCCTGGTAGGCGCCCTTGTCACCGGACGCCACAAACAGAATCTGCCCCTGCGCCTCGAACTCCTCAAAGATTGGATCGTCGCTCGTGGGGTCCTCCGGACTCCAACCCCACGAACAGCTTAATGTCTTGGCGATATTGTCGGTAGCCATCTGGTTGAAGATGTCGACATCGCTGGCACGGGCCACGTAAACGCGCACCTGTTGTAGTCCCGGCGCCATGGAGATGGCTTCTTCAATGTCCAACGCTTGCTCAAGATCGCTACTACATCCATCCGTGCAAGCGAGCGGTGATCCATCCGTCGAGATGCCCAGCACTGGGACATTGAAGGGTTGACCTACGCTGGCGAAATACTCCTTGACGTCGCCGATGTTGTAGCCGCCGAATTCAACCAGCCCCAGGGACTGGCCCGCACCGGTATAAGCAGTTCCGCCATAGTAAGCCGCGCGCATGTCGCTGCCCAGAAAATTTCCACCCGGTCCCGAGCCCGTGACCCTGGCAGCGGCATCCAAATTTCTTCGAAGACTGGCGGGATGAGGGATCGAGAAGTTGTTCAGGCCCGAAATGTGCCACAGTGGCACAGTCAGGCCCGCGGCCGATGGTTCCCGGTCTGGCGAATAGAAGGTCCGCGGTTCGGTGGGGTGTTGATAAAACGCCATGGTCACCTGGAACGCTCTTTCGATATTCGCGACCGATCCCGCGACATTCAGGATGACGCGATTGGCAGACGTACCGGTGACTCTGAGTCCGTTCTGCTCCGCGAACCGAATCACCGCCCGGTAGTCTCCCTCGGTGGGGCCAAAACGCTCCGTAAACTCAGCCACGCTGAGGAACTGTTGGAACGATGGGCTTTGGTGATCGGAAAGATTTTGCAGCAGATCGTTCAACTCAGAGTGATTGCGCAGCGGGAGCGCGATGTCCAGGTGCAAGGACTGAGTAGCGGGCAATCGGCTTACGAAATATGCCTCACCGCTGGCTACTTCTTTGCGCACGTGCCGCGTGGGTAGGGATTGTGCCGGTGCCGTGGCCGCCACCACAAAGAGCAGCGCGACCAAACACAGCGGCGCCGGCAGCCCGCTCAGTTGCCTATCCAGCCGTAGTTCCGTAATTCACCTCGCCAACGGCGGCCCAATTGGGAACGGTGATATCCATGGCAATGAACTTAAGAATATTC
Source organism: Bryobacteraceae bacterium (assembly GCA_050010415.1). Taxonomy (GTDB): domain Bacteria; phylum Acidobacteriota; class Terriglobia; order Bryobacterales; family Bryobacteraceae; genus Palsa-89. The sequence continues at coordinate 4,481 of JBEKLB010000145.1, forward strand.
TCAGTCAGCAACTCGGGCTGCTCAAGCGGGCCAAAATGCTCGCCGCCCGGAAGCAACACCGACTTACAGTTCGGCAGCACCTTGTGGAGATGATGGTAAGACGACAGGAAGTGAGATTTATCCCCGTAAACCAACAACGTCGGCGTGTAAATGCGCTCCACGGCTTCGAGCGTCAAATCACCTACATACTCATAATCCTCGATGAGCGTGGTGTTGCGGATCAGCTTGATCAGGGGCTCTCGATTGCGTGGAAGACCGCGCGCCGGCCCATAGAACTTGGGCGTTTCCAGGCTTAACTGCAGCAGGAACTCGAGATCGGTTCGCTTGTCTTTCGGAACTTCCAGCCCGACTTCTTCGAGCTTCGCGGCCCAGGTATCCCAACCCGGCCAGGCGTGATCCTTACGCTGATGAACCAGAGCCGCAAGGCCGGGCTCGAGCGCCACCAGACGCGAAACGCGCTCCGGATAGAGCAGCGAAAAATACATGCAGATATCGGCGCCGTAACTATGCCCGACCAGAATGGGCCGCTCAATGCCGAGCTGGTCCAATAATCCGCGCAGATCCTCCGCCAGATCCTTGCAGGTATAACCGGTGGGCGTGACTTCGCTATACCCGTGACCGCGCAGATCGGGCGTAGTGACGCGGTAATGTTTGCGGAGTTCCGGGATGATATTCAAATGCCACACGGCAAGGTTGCCCAGGAACCCGTGCAGCATCACGATATCGGGGCCCGACCCCACCGTGATGTAGTGAAGGTTTATGCCGTTGACGTTGAGTTTGGGCATGGAGTTATTCGATATAACCGAGCTCGCGCAAGCGCTCCATCACCACCTGCTCGTCTTCCTGGCTCATCGCCGCGGGCACCGTGTTGTCGGCCGGTTTGGCGCCGTTGGAGCCAACGCCTTTCGCCACCGTGACAGGGTGCGAGCGCAGGGCGTCCGCTTCATACAAATCCGCGGGCACGCTGCCCTGCATTTCTTCGAGCACCGGCAGGCCGAGACTATGCAGGACAATAGGGGCCACATCCAGAATCGACATTTCGGCGGGCTGGCCGCCACGGGGAATACCGGGACCCCGGGCTCCGAATATCCCTAGTGGCCGGTGCGCTCCGCCTGTAATGGGGCGGCTGGACATGGTACGCGGGGAAGGCAGGATTCCAACCAGTCCGCCGTCGTCGAACGCCAGCGTAATATCCGGCGCGACGTTGCCGTGCGGACCCTCGAAGCATTCCTCTTTGGTCCAGAGGCCGGTAACCACCGGCTGGCCGGTTTCAGGATCGCGAAATGCGCGCAGATCGGCGATGAGGCGCTCGCGGAACGCGGGATATTCTTCGGGCGTCACGCCGGCCGAGTGGCCATCGCGATTCACTGGAATGAAAATGCCGTTGGCCGTGGGAGTGGCGGCGTACGCGCGCGTTTTGTCCCAATCGAGCATCCAGGTGTGGCGCGCGACTTGTCCAACGCCCAATAACGCACCGTTCGGCGATTGCGATTTCGCGGCGTCGGACCAACCCAGATAGCCGTGCTGCTCCAGCCACGCATTCACGTGGAAAACTTTGTAAGTGGGACCAAAGCCATGATCGGAAGCCAGCAGCACGGTTGTCTCGGGTCCGACGGTTGAGCACATGCGCTCCATGATTTGATCCAGGCTGCGGAAATATTCGATACAGGCTTCCCGGATTTGCACTTCCCACTCTTCTCGCAGCGGCGTAGCGTCTTCGGGCCGGATGAAACGCCAACATAAGTGTTGCAGCTTGTCCACGCCGTCAAAAAGGACGGCAGTCAATTCGGAAGGATCCTCAGTGGTGAGATGGCGGAAAATCTCGAACCAGTTCTGCTCGCGCCGAATGTGCATCTGGATCCAGGGAAGATACTCTTCGTAATTCGAAGACCCTTCGGTGGCTTTTTCCTCGAGCTTGATATCCATCGCGAGTTCGCGCGGGTTGAAGCCTTCAATGGTCTTGAGCCGGTCGAAGAGATCTTGCGGCCAGCACGCCAAGCGAAGCTGCTTCCAGGGAACCCATCCAGGCACCACGTTGCCGGAGATGCGCGGAGGCGGGAACATGCCGGGAAAATTGAGGGATGTAACACGCATCCCCTGCCCGGATGCGAGCGACCAAATGGTCTCGCATTGCACGTCATGCGAGGTAAAAAATCGAATGTGGCGGCTTTCCGCGGACTCCATGCGGAAGAAATCGAAGACTCCATGCTGCCCCGGTTTTCTCCCCGTGACGAGAGAAGTCCAGGCGGGCGGAGTGAGCGCCGGCACTATAGTGCGTAGATTGGCACGGACCCCCTGCTCGAAAAACGACTGCAGGAACGGCATGGCACCCATTTGCATCATGGGGTTCAACACATCGAACGTTGCCCCGTCCAGGCCGATGAGGAGTGTCTTCACTTGCCTCATTGCACCGTCCCTGCCGGTCTGGATTCCAAGGAGGCCTGATTCAGATGTTGATCCACAAAATCGACCAGTTCCTGGATAGACAGGTCGCGCTGCTCGCGGCCGATTTCAGCCAGAAGCTCCGCGAAAGGCAACGGCTTTTGGAAATGCTCCTGAATGATGGTACCAAGCACCACGGCATCCAGGGATTCTAAACCCAGTTCCGAGAAAAGAAGAGATCCCGGACCCACCGGTCGCGAGTAATCCCAGTCGCGGCAAAGCTCCCGCAAGGTTGCGAGCACGTAATCCTGGATTTCCTCGTGAGTCGGCTTCACACTGTTATCTCCGTTGACAACTCAAGGCAAAAACGGCTAAAAACTCTTTGTCTCCCGGCTGCGCCGCCTTGGCCCGCACAGCGCAACGAAATTAGCGCATTCCTATTTGTTAGCTGGAATACTCTCGCCTGTCAAGTACTTCAAGTCGGCCTGGGACGTGGGGTTGGGTTCGCTCGCCACTTGGCGCACACGAACCGGCAGTCTGGCGTGAAACGCACCGAACAACTACGGGGTCGCTTTTTCTTATCCAGTGCCAGAAGGTACCTCATTCCGGAGCTTTTTTCTATATCTCCTTGGTTACTCCATCGGCGCCAGAACGTCCCGCTGCAGTTCGATCCAGTCAAGTCTAACAAAACGCGGATACAACGGCCGGGCTGCATCAAGAAGGTTCTCCCGCCGAAGTTCGCTGTGGACAGCATGGGCAAACAGAGATCACGGGGTGGTTAAGATCTCGGCGGCGAAGGCGTCGTAACCGCCTCCAATCGTGGTTTGATACGCGCCCGTGGTCGCGAAGCCGGAAGTCGAGTTGGTGAAGCCGGTTATGCGGGCGTTCCCAGAACTGCCGATCGCCATACCGAGAATCTCGTCGGTGCCAGGGCCGCCAACGTACGTGGAATACGCACAGGTATTGGCGCCCGATATAACGACGCAATCTTCAGTGAAGTGGGCGTAGTTATCCGACGTTAACATGAAGACGAAACCGTCGGTCGGTCCGCCGCCGTAAGTGGGCTGCGGAACCGAGGAACCCGTCGGCACGACGATGGGAAATGATCCGGTGGTATAGCCTGCGACGAACAGGTTGATCATGGGCTCGGTCGTACAGGTGGCCGGAAAGTCCGCGGGCGTCAAAAATACGCCGATTTGAGTAGCGACGTCCGCGCCCTTGCCCCCGAAGTAAGTGAGAAACGTTTGAGTTCCGCTGGAATTATAGGCGGCGATAAACACGTCGCTGGTACCGCCCTGGTATTTCTTGTAGATTGGCTTAAGCAGCGTCAAGGTCGTATCGTCGGTGCTACCAGCAATATAGATATACCCGTTGCAGTCCGTGGTGATCGCGTTGGCCTTGGTGACCGTTGTTGCGGAACCAACGTATTTTGTGAATGGGTTGGTGGTCCCATTGGAGCCGATGGCAGCCATGAAGCCAAAGCTCTCTGTTGTCGCAGCCGGGGTGGCGGCGGGAGTGGCAGCGGGCGCGTCGGCGGGTTCATTGGGACCTTTCAGCGTCCCGGTTGACGTGCCGGAAATATACGCAGTGAGATCGCCCGTGGTGGGACTGGTGTAAACGGCGACACCGCTCGCCGTAACAGTTGAAGCAGATCCCGTTGCTCCGAAATAAGTGGCATACAACTTTGTGCCGGCCGGGGTTGTTTCCGGTGTACATCCGTCAAAGAAGCTGGCTGTACATCCCGAAGCGTAGCGGGCGACAAAGGCGTCTTCGGTTCCGGAAAGTGCGCTCTGGAAGGCCCCGTGTGTCACCGGAAAGTTCGTGGATTTGGTGAAGCCGGTAACGAACACATCCTTGGTGTTCTGATCGATGGTCAGGCCGGTGATTTCGTCGGTGCCGCTGCCGCCCAGGTAAGTGGCGAAGCCTACCGAAGTATTGATGATCCCCTCCGGGGGCACAAAACTGGTGATGGTGAGATCCAAGAGAATCTGAGCCACCCAGCCGTCGGTGCCACCGCCGATAGTGGGCTGCGCTGCGTTCACCACGTCAAAATCCGGGGAAGTGGTGTAACCTGCGACATACAGCATCTCTGGATCCTCGTAATTATCGATGGCCACGCTGGTCACAACATTTATGCCGCCGCTGCCCCCAACATAAGTAGTGTTGAAAAGCTTGGTACCAGACGGATTGAACGTAGCCATGAACCCATCCGTTTCGCCGGTGTAAGGATAACTGGTAACGCCGGTCTGAGTACACACCGGATCGGGCATGGGCGGATTGCCACACACAGGAGCTGGAACGATTGGGAAATTCGCTGAGGCGGTAGAACCGGCGACGAGCGTCAGACCGGTCCCGGTTGTGATCGTGATGCCCAAGCCTTGATCGGTACCGCTTCCACCCAGATAGGTCACGAAATCGAAGGAAGGATCGATTACCAATTTCTTGCTGTGGTCGTAATCGCCCACCTGGAACGAAACCTGTTTGCCCCGAACCACGAAATTACCTGCAATCTGACGCCGCGTTCCATCCACCTGCTGGTAGATCACCGGCTTATGTTGAGTGATGGCGCCGTCGCTGGTTTCGAGTAGCAAGTCGCCCTTGCGATCAAGCTTAAGCTTGCTGGCGCCTTCGATGTCCAGGCGAATGGAATTCGGATCGGCGCCTGGGGCAACCACATAGTCGTATTCGAGTTGCTTCTGATTCCCGTAGTAAATCAGATCGACGCCGGGATAAATGGACTCGTACTTCACACGCTCGTAATTGGCCACGTTCTTGCGCCACTTCGATTGGTCCTTGCCCAAGAAGTAGTTCGAGACGGAACTAAGACGGTCCACTCCACTAACCTTCGGCGTTGGATTCGCTCCCACCGCCCGGACTTGGACCACAGCCGGATTCTTGGCCCCCGAATTGAGCACAAAGACGGACTCATTGGACGTCAGAAAGAGACCATACTTGGAGCCGCGTGAGAGCGCCTTCACCCGCGGGTCAGACTGGCCCTCGTTCATCTCAAAAATCATCGGCGACTGCAGGTATTGAGCCGTCACTTTTGCTCGAGTAGCCGGGTCGACTGCGGGAGCAGCCGAAGCGAAATGAGTGCATACACTTGTCGATAGAAGTGCTAAAGTAAAACAGGTTCCCCGCATAAATTTCCTCCCTGTATGGGCCCTTCGAAGAGGGCTGAAACTTAAAGCCATCGTGGCTATACTTGCCTAAAAAAAGGACTAAGACTCAGTGATCCTCCCGATAGTAGCATCAAGTATGCGTTTGTAAAGAGGCAAAACACCTCAGTGGTAAGTGGCAGCCGTTCGCTTTAGTTTCAGAACTTCCAGTACGCAAACGGACGTGAAGTTATGCGAGAGGGCTTGACAACGAACACACAATCCGGAGTGAAAATTCCGAGTGCCGAATTCAAGGGTACAGCCAGAGATTCTTGAGGTCGGTATCGACTCGTTTTTTGGGATCCAGGGCGCTCTGAACCAACACCTTCAAATCGGCGCCTTGTGCGGATAGCCGTTCCTGAAGATCGGAGGCATCCGGAAATTCTTTGAGCCCCTCGCTCCAGGCTGAGCGCGCCTTCTCCAGTTCATCCGTCTTCCAATAGCCGTCTCCCAACGCCCGCCAGGCATGCGCGTAGTAGGGCTTCTTGGGGCCAGAACTTTGCATTTTGACGGCGGTTTCCAAATCGGCCACACCCAGCTTGGCGCGATCGAAAAATTTGGGCCAGAAGAGATAGCTGGTGCCGCGCGAGTAATAGGCCACCCAGCTTGGCCGCAGCTCAATTGACTTGGTCAACTGTGCGGTTGCGGTGTTGGCGACGCCCACGCGAGCGAGCGCGTTCACCACAGGGACCTTGTCGACGTGAGCCAAGCCGCAATTCAAATAAGCGTTGGCTGCCGTCGGATTCCTGGACACCAGTTGCTCAAAGAACTTGATAGGACGGTCGAAATCCTCCGGCTGGAGTTCATTGCCGTGAATAGCCTGTGCCCGGAGGAGAGCCGCCCGGCGATATTCGCTGCCGTAGCGCAGATTATCAGGATCAGCCGCCACTGCCGCTTCCAGCGAATCGAGCGCCTTGTCCCAGTCCTTAGCCGCGAGTTCTTTGAGACCCGCGTTAAACGCTTCCTCTCCCGCGGGCCCCGCGGCGTTCGCTGCCAGAAGAACAAACAGGGACGCCAGGATTGGGAGTACTTTCATGGTCTAGGCCGGCGCAGTCAGTGGTCCTCGCTACACTCCTGCGGTATTCTAGCAAATCTGCCCAGTTGCATCTGCCCAGTTGCAGAAGATACAGGCCGACAGGTCGCAAGGTCAACGGCGTTGCAGCCCGGCTGAATGCATCGGCTGCAAACTTGTTCCGATCTGGAACGAGCGGCATAATTTAGTTAAGCCGTGTGCCTTCGCTGTCTCCGATTCATCCCGCGCAGAGTATTCGGTACTCGAGCGGACTTCGCACGCTTCGCAGAGCGGATGCAAGCCGCTGTTTCTGGCGGAACTCTCAAGATCATTCAAACCGGCACGAGCCTCGGAGACCTCGGCGTGATTCCTGCCTTGGACGGCGGTTCCTACTTCTACATCCTCGAGTGCACTAACTGCGGTCGCGAGTTCCAGTTCCTTTTGGATACTTCCAAGATGGGATACTGGCATTGAAAAATCAAGGTAGCCCACCACCGGCGAGCTCGGCGCTGTGCCGTTACTTCACGAACACCGTGACATCCGCCTGGCTGGTGCTGTCGCCGACCTTGAGCATGATGGTGGCCGGGCCGGGCGGGAGATTCGCGGGCAATTGAACATTGAATTGGTCCACGCCGTACACCAGGGTAGGCGCGGTTCCGGCATATTGCACCGTAGCGGATTGGCCATTTACGGTCGCCGAATAGGGCAGGGAAATCCACGAAAGAGTGTCACCCGCCACGTACCCTGCGGTCACCGCGGGACCCACTGCGCCTCCGCCGGTGCCGAAAACCGATACGATAGATCCCGGAGCCGCCGGATTGACCGTCGTATTAATCGAGTAGTCTTGATTTAATATCGAGCCGGGCCCGCTTCCACTGGCATTCGCAGTAAAGATCTGAACGTCAGATGGCGCCAACGGAATGGTGAACGCCGCCGAGGGAACGTTATTGTACGTCACGGTCACGGTGGCTTGACCAGCCGTGCCTAAGCTGAAGGGCAAAATCACATTCACTTGACCGTTCTGAGCGAAGAGCGGAATGGCCGGAATGCCTGACACCATCACGCTTGTTCCTCCCACCGTGGGGGCCAGGCTGCCCTGGGAATTCACGGTGAATGAGGCTCCGGTTTGAGGCCCGAGGAAACTACCGAAAATGGATACCAGCGCGCCAGGAGAGAACCCACTGGCTTCATAGCTCGCTGCGTTAACAACTGCCGCGATGGTGGGAATTGTGGAGGCCTGAGCCGCTGTTACGTTGAGTGTGACCGGAATGATAAGCGGAGTGCCTGCTACAGCGGACGTAACAGTGATGGTCCCTTGATATGATCCCTGGCTCATTCCGCTGGAATTGACCGTGGCCACGAGCGTGGATGGGGTTACGCCGGATGCCGCCGAGAGTGCGATCCAACTGGGCGACGCAGTGACGGAAAACGGCAGTGTCAGGTTGCCGTTGAGATTTATGGATTGGCTGGGCGGATTTGTCCCTTCAGCGGTAAAGGTCAAGCTGGATGGGCTGGCCACGATGGTTGGCTCATTAGAAACCACCAGGCCCACGGATATGACCATAGGCGAGTTGGTTGCGTTCGCGCTTGTGATGGTGATCGTAGCTTGGTACGAACCATCGGCCAAGCCGGCGGGGTTGACATTGGCCGTCAGGGTTGCCGGAGTAGTAGTGCTCGAGCTGGTTACCGCAAGCCAAGAGCCGTTGGCGGTCGCCATTGAGAAGGAAACCGGCTGGGAAGAAGTAATGTTCACGGTCTGAGCCGAGGGGTTTGGGTTGCCGGGAAGGTAGGCGAAATTGAGGTTGGCCGGCGTTGCGGCCAGGACCGCGGTACCCGACACAACGAATGTGACCGCGACGTTCTGCGGACTGTTCGTAGCTCCAGGCAATGTAATGGCGACCGTCCCGGTGTAAGTTCCCGCGGTTAAATTGGCCGGATTCACCGAAACTGTCACCACAGCCTGAGTAGTGGAGGCCGACAAAGATGCCGAGAGCCACGAGCCTCCTGACGTAGTAACAGACATCGAGCTTGACCCACCGCCGGTAACATTCACTGTCTGACTCGGAGGTGCAGCAGCACCCACCGAGGCAGTGAAATTCAGCGAAGAAGGAGTAGCGGTTATCGTTTGACTATTACTAGAGACCACTAAAGTTACATTGACCGCTTGCGACGCAGCCCCGGCGGCCGCGATAGTGACGGCCCCGTTGTAGGTGCCCGCAGCCAGGCTGGATGGGCTCACCGAAACCGTGACGGAGCTGCTGGAACTGGTGGCGCCCGACGTCGGAGTAACTGACAGCCACGAGCCTCCCGACGCTGTGGCGGTGAAGGCCAGCCCCGAATTGCCTGCTATGCTCACGGATTGCGCCGCCGGGGCTGAGCCACCGGTCTGATAAGTGAAGCTCAGCGAAGAGGGGCTGAGGGAAATGGATGGCGCGCTCGAGACCACCAACGACACGTTGACCACTTGTGAGGTAGCTCCGCTGGCCGCGACGATAACAGTCCCGTTGTAAGTGGCCGCAGTTAGCCCGGACGCGTTCACCGAAACGCTGACAAAACCTGGTGTGAGGCCTAAAGCTGGGCTCACTGATAGCCACGAGCCTCCCGACGCGGTGGCGGTAAAGCTGCTCCCGGACGTTCCCCCCACGGTAATGGATTGCGTTGCCGGCGCCTGATTGCCGATTGAATAGCTGAAATTGAGCGATGACGGGCTGGCCGTCAATGCGCCGTTAGAGGTGGAGGCGGATGAAACAATGAGCGTGATCGGAATGGTTGCGGGGCTTCCGGAAACTCCCGGTGCGGTTACTGTAACGGCGCCCGTGTACGTAGCGGCCGCGAGGCCCGTGGTATTGATCGAAATGCTCACCGTGGCGGGCGTTGTGCCGCTGGACGTGGCCGTGAGCCAGGCGGCGCCACCTGTGGAAGTAGTAAATGATGTTCCGGACGGGCCTGAAACGTTCACCGCTTGAGCAGCTGGCGCGGTGCCACCAATGGTGTAGTTGAACGTTAAAGGCGTGGTCGGCACCGTTAAGGTGGACGGAGACGAGGACGAGGATCCTGAGA
>JBEKLB010000146.1:0-24600 GCA_050010415.1 Bryobacteraceae bacterium
CAGACCACTTACAATTCCTTCTTTTTCGTCACGTTCAAACCTTGGGGCGATCGCAAATCCAGAGACGAGCAGTATCACGCCATCGAGAATCGTCTGAACCGCGAACTCAGCAAGCTGCCCGTGGGAACCGCTTTCACCTTCTCGCCGCCCTCGATTCCCGGCGTAGGCACTTCCGGCGGATTTCAGTTTGTGCTTGAGGACAGGGCCGGCAAGGACATCCCGTTCCTGGCTGACAACCTGAACAAATTTCTGACGGCGGCCCGAAAGCGCCCGGAAATCGGGAACATCAGCACCACGTTTCTGCCCAGCGCGCCGCAGCGATTCATCCAGGTGGATCGCGAAAAAGTGCTGAAGCAGGGTGTAGCTTTAGGCGATGTTTACCAAACCATTCAGGCCTACATGGGCGGCCTGTTTATAAATTACTTCAACGATTTCGGACGCACCTGGCAGGTATACGTGGAGGCTGAGGCCCCTTATCGATCCGATACAGACACCCTTGGCCAGTTCTACGTTCGGAACGGCCAGGGAACGGCCGTGCCGCTGACGGCTTTAGCGAGCTACCAAAAGCGCTCCGGCCCAGAATTCACTCTGCGCTACAACGAATACCGCGGCGCGCAGATCAACGGCAGCGCCGCTCCCGGCTACAGCTCGGATCAGGCCACGGCGGCGCTCGAAGAAGTCTTCCATCAAACCATGCCGAGCGAAATGGGCTTCGACTACATGGGCATGTCGTATCAGGAGCAGAAAGCGCGCCAGGGAGTTTCCTCGTGGATGATTTTCGGCTTCTCTTTTATCTTCGTGTTTCTGGTTCTCGCGGCACTTTACGAGAGCTGGTCTCTTCCGTTCAGCGTGCTGCTGAGCACGCCGGTGGCGGTTCTGGGCGCCGTTGCCGCGCTTTGGCTCCGCCGTGTAGTGCTGGGTGCATTTGTCCCGGCGTATATGGTGCAGCTCGAAAACGACGTTTACCTGCAAATCGCTTTAGTGATGCTGATTGGCCTTGGCGCGAAGAATTCGATTCTGATCGTGGCGTTCGCCAAAGAGGAGTACGAACGGGGCAAGCCTCTGGTGGACGCCGCGCTCGACGCGGCGAGAATTCGTTTTCGCCCGCTGATGATGACCGCGCTGGCCTTCATCGTCGGCTGCATTCCGCTGTGGATAGCATCCGGCGCCGGGTCCGTCGCGCGCCAGATCATCGGCACCGCGGCAATCGGAGGCATGGTGGCGGAAACGTTTCTCGGCAGATTTTTGGTTCCCGCCATCTTCGTTGTGGTCGAGAAGTTGTCGGGCGCTAAAGCGATAACAACGGGCACCGATCCCTTACCTTCCCCGGCTCAAGGAGACTGACATGAGAACGTCCTTCTATATTGCAATTACTATTGCGGCAGTAACGCTGGCCGGATGCACCGTCGGCCCCAATTACAAGCGGCCGCAGATCGCCGTACCGCAAAATTTCCGCGCGCCGGATCCGCTGCCGGAATCGCAGGCAGCTTCACTCGCCGACCTGAAGTGGTTTGAAGTTTACCGCGATCCGCGGCTCGACGGTCTGATCAAGGTGGCTCTGGTTCAGAACTACGATCTGCGCGATGCCGTGGCGCGGGTTGACCAGGCACGCGCGAATCTCGGCATCACTCGCTCCAACCAATACCCGCAGGTAAGCGCTTCTGGAGATCTCCAATTTACACGCTTGTCGCGGGATGGACAATTTCCGCTTCCGGCGTCGTTTGTCACCAATCAGAACCGAAACTGGGGAGAAGCCTCGCTCAACCTTCTATCCTTCCAAGTGGATCTCTGGGGACAGTTGCGACGGGCGACGGAGGCTGCGCGCGCGAATCTGCTGAATGCCGACTGGAACCGGAAGACCGTAATCACTACCGTGGTCAGCCAGGTGGCCACCGATTACTTTCAATTACTGGAACTGGATTCCGAGCTAAGGATCTCTCAGAACACGCTCGTGACGCGACAGGAATCTCTCAAGCTGACGCTGGATCGCGAAGAGCACGGTATCGCCACCGAACTCGACGTGCGTCAGGCCGAGCAACTCGTCGAGAGCGCAGCCGAGAGCATTCCGCAGTTGAAGCAGCAGAGCGAACAAACCGAGGACCAGATGTCCTTGCTGCTCGGGAACCCCCCCGGAGGTATTGAACGCGCGCGTGGTGTTAGCGCGGATTTTGTTACGCCAGAGGTACCTGCCGGACTGCCCTCGGCATTGCTGGAACGACGCCCCGATATCCGTGCCGCCGAGCAGGCGCTGATTGCAGCTAACGCCAACATCGGCGTTGCTAAAGCCGCGTATTTTCCACAGATCAGCTTGACCGGCTCGGTCGGCGGCCAGAGCTCAGCGCTAGCCAAGCTTTTCTCCGGCCCGAACGCGGTCTATAGCGTCGTACCTCAACTCACCCAACCGATCTTCACCGCCGGGCGGCTGAAGAACACTGTGCGGCTTGCTGAGGCTCAACAACAGGATGCGCAGATCGCGTACGAAAAATCGATCAGCACGGCCTTCCAGGAGGTCTCGGACGCATTGATCGCGCATCAGCGAACGCGCGAGAGCCGGGTGGAGCAGCAGAAACTCGTAATGGCGCTCGAGGTCCGCAAACGGTTGGCTTACCGCCGCTATGAAGGCGGCGTGGATACGCAGCTCAACGCGCTGGATGCCGACCGTGATCTGCTCTCGGCCCAGCTGACGCTCGAGCAGATCCACTATGCCGAAGTCGTCAGCACGGTCCAACTTTACAACGCCCTCGGGGGCGGTTGGCAGTGAGGTATCTAAGAACAACTTCAGTTCTTCGTAAACAGCGATTCCGACGCACCGCTCATCGAGTTCGCGGGTAGACTTGGCGGCTCTTACCTGGTCTGAACGAACGCCATGGTTTCGGCGATCTCTCGTTTCAGGTCCTCCTGCCCCGTGAAGTCCTCCAGGTTTCGTATCACGCGCTCCGGATCGCCGTTAAAACAAGAGTTTCAGCGCCAGTTGCACAGAGCGCGGCCCTCCAATCTGATACAGCGGATTGAGGCCGCCATTCTGGCCGCCGCTTCCGAGCGATGCTCCCAGCATTTCGGTCGATTGCCCGAATTGTGGAGAACTGAGATAGTTGATCGGGCTTCCAAAGTCAGTTCGAGAGCAGCAGGTCTGGAACGAGACCGGAGTCTCGTCCCGCTACTGCCGTGCGAAAACGACCACGCCGTTAGCGGGTATAACAATTGAGGCTGAGGCGCTGAACCCATGCATCCCGGGGCCGTTGGCCGAGACACCGCCTCCGTTACCAGCCACTATTGGGTTCACGAAATGATCATAGACATCGCTATTGAAAATCTCTTTCCATGTCCCCGCGAATGGGAATCCAATTTGATATTCCCAATACGTGCTCTCCGCAAGTGAAGCAACGATAATTACGTCTTGGCCTGTCCCATCCAGCCAACGGTGGAAAGCAAGGACTCGATCTTGGTCGTTAACGTAGAATGGGTGAACCAAGTCGCCGCGGGTCGCGGGCTGGTTTTGCCGCAAACGGAGCAAGTCCTGTGTAAAACGGAGATGATCGGAGGCGACGTGGTCTGCGTCGTTCAACCGATCCCATGCAATTAGATTGGGTCCGGCTGGGTTTTCATCCCACTGGTGGTCCTCTAGAAATTCCTGCGCCATGAAGAGCTGCGGAATACCGGGCGCGGTTAAGAGAATAGACATCGCGACACGAGTACGGCTGCGCGCATACCAGGAACGATGATCTGATCCGTCCGCGAGTGCGGGAATCCGGGGGTTGCGACCCGCTTTGACCAGGTCGTGATTCTCTATGCAAGTTACGGCCCGCCACGCGTGGTCGAGGTTTGGCGGGTACAGCACATTCGCTATGGCCGTCATGGAAACTCCAGAGTTAGCGCCGAAAGAGGCCGCCCCAATGGCGCTTCTTAAGGCGGAGCGAAGCGCATCGTGTTGCACAACATCGAAACCAGCGCCTCCGGTGACAGTTGGTGCGACAACTGGATTGACGACGTTGGGAATATCGGAGAACTCTCCCGGCCAGAATTCGGCGTTTTGCAGCACCCTCGCCTGTAACTGGCGATTTTGATCGGTAAGCTTTCGGCAGAACTCCCATCCACTACCCTGATTGGTGGACAGCAGTATGCTGATTTCGTCGTAGCGAAAGCCGTCGACGTGGTATTCCTCAATGAAAAACCGTGCGTTGTCCAATAGGAATTGACTGACAGGGTCATTCCAAAGGGCGAATGCTAATCCGCCGGTCCCACGATCCTGGTCTGTGAAGTACAGACTGTCGTTGTTGTTGCCGAGGTTCGGTAGCCGATCCAAATAATAGATGCAATTGTCATCAGCTTTACCATCTGAAGAGAAACCTCCAGCGTGGTTATAAACAACGTCGAATGCTACGCCCATACCATGCAGGTGGCAAAGATCAACCAGAACCTTGAGCTGATTGGGACCGGACCGGATATCCTTCAACTTCAACGGGGGTTTCCCCTTTTCGGCCAGTAGACCGTTGATTGTTGTTAAATAGCTCGCTAACTGTGTGTCGTCAGTGCAGACGTAAGGGAAGTCGGGCGAAAAGAGATCGGCTCCTTCGTAACCCATTCCCGGATTGTCTTCTTGTTCATCGATTGGCAGGGGTTGCAGCATATTGCATCCGACGCCTTCGAGGTATGAGACTTTACCGGCAACATCGAGGAAGTTTGACGCTACACCGGGCTTCTCTATCGCGTAAGTGCCGATGTGAAGCTGATAAATCACCATCTCCGAAAAATCGGGAGTGCGGAAGTCGTCGTCGTGCCAGGGATACGCATTAGCGTCTCGCACAAGACTGTTGCAATTGGGAAAGCCGTTTGAATCAAGCTCCCGGGCGCGTGGGTCGCGTTTAGGACCTTTCGTGCCTGATGCCGCTGGACCGACAACGAAGAACGTATAGGGGCTGTCTTCTTGTGCGCCTACCTGGAAACCTCCCCAAAATCCGTTGGCATCTTTTTGCATCAGCCTGTCATCCGTCGGCTGATTGAAGGTAGTGGCGTTGAACGTCCCGTAGAGATAAACGGCGGTGGCGCGAGGGGCCCACACGCGAAACGACGCTCCGTTTGAGACGAGGGTTGCGCCCAGGGGGGTGGAAGAGGAAATGTTCTGTTGCGAAAGCATAATATGGCCTCTTTTCGCTTTACATATTGTGCTAAGGGTACCGCAGTTGAGCTCCGCAAACACTGCCGACTTTTTCAAGGAAAACTGATCCATGCTCCGGGCCGAAAACCCCGGCGCGTGCCTGTTGAGAGCGGCGAAACGGCGCGCCGTCGATGCGTTCGAGAAAGGATCGTCAGGCCATCGTACACATACTGCGCGACACCAAGCCCGGCCTTGCCCGGCTATTTCCAGTCCGCGAGCGTGGCGCGCCGATTCTGAGCCGCCGAAGCCCTGCGAGCAATCAACTCGAAGCCCTTTTCCTTAGCCGAGCTCGATATCTCCTGAAGCCGCCGAAGCCCCAGCGCCCGGTTTTTTCCCTTGCTCTGAATTTCCGCCAGCCGAAGCGACGCTTCCAAGCGCAGCTCGAAAAGATCTTTGGGCGCTTCCGCGAGCACCCGCCGGACCGAACGATCGGCCGCGGCCAGATCGTTCTTCGCCTCCAGGACGCCTGCTTCGGCCAAAGTTAACGTCAGCCGGGTGGTTAAATCCGAACTCTTCTTCGCGGCCTTCATTGGCGCTTCGAGAATCGCGCCCGCTTGCTGGATCTTCCCTTGCTCGAGGAGCGCTCTCGAAAGCATCGCCGTGGCGAAAATCTCGTCATTGGGTTCGTTTTGCGCTTGAAATGTGTTCACGGCGGCCCGCGCCAGTTGCTCCGCTTCGTTCGCACGGCCAGAATCGCAATCGAGTTCGGCCAGAGCCAGACGGGTCTCCGCCGCGCTTCCCATCTCACCAAGTTTCTGTTGTTCCGCCAGCGATTCGTCGAAAAGCTTCCGGGCCTGTTCCAGATCGCCCTGTTGCATCAATACGTGGCCCACTCCGCGGAGCGTGTCGGCGTAGTTGCTCTTCTCTCCGATGTCCCGCTGCATCGCGAGCGCTTGCTGCAGCATCTGGTAGGCGCCTGGCAGATCGCCCTGGTCGGCTAGCGCGAGTCCAATAGCGTGCATGGCTAGCGCAGCCGAACTTCGGTGCCCCAATTCATTGGAAATGGCCAGGGCCTTCTGGTAATGCGCGACTGCGTCCTCCAATTTTCCTTGCGCGCGGAGAAGATTACCGGTATTTCCGGTGACTGCAGCCATGCCGGGCTGGTCGCCAGCCTGCTGGAGGCTCCGGAAGGCCTCGTCGTACATCTTCAGTCCAGTGGCGAAATCTCCCTGCTTGACGGAGATCAAACCCAGGTTGACGAGTTCGCTTCCCATGCCTTGCTGATCGCCAATTTCGCGCAGTATCGCCAACGCTTGGCGATACAGCTTGCCGGCCGTGGCCAGGTCGCCTTGATTGAGCGGCACTTCTGCCGTGGAATGCAGCGCGCGCGCCAGTTCACCGCGATCGCCGGTCTCCTCGAAAATTCGCCGCGCTTCTTCACAGACCACGCCGGCTTTGGCGTTTTCGCCCAAGTTCGCCAGGGCGCGGCACTCCGAACTTCGGGCGCGCGCCAGCAGCAGCCGTGCGCCCTGTCGCTCCGCCTTGGATGCAGCTTGCTCGGCGGCATCCCTCCGTAGTTTACTGTCGCCCATGGCGGAGCCGGCTTGCGAGATTGCCAGATCCACGCGGGGATCGCCCAGGGCTTGCGGGCTGGATCGCGCCAGTTCGGATAAATCGTTCAGTGCATCCTTGGGGCGTCCGCCGGAAGTCTTCGCACCCGCCAGGTCGAGCCTGTATTCCAGGCTGTCAGGAAAGAAGCTAACCAGAACGTCGTAGGTCTCAATGGCCTTGGGCCAGTTTTTGACGGTCTCGTAATAACGCGCTTCTACCAGCAGGTGATCCTCGCGCGACAGTTTGCCGGCGGTATCCAAGGCCTGTTTGGCCTGATCGCGCGCGTCGGGATCGTGGCCCAGAGTGCGCCAAACCGTGGCCAGAGCGGAATGCGACAGAGGATAAGAGCTGTCGGCCGCAACCGCGCGCGTGAGCAGATCCCGCGCGGCCAGCGCATCGAAGCTCCGCAGTTTATCCAGCCCTTGCGAATAGAGCCGCACCGCCTCCACATCGGAAGCGACGGACGCCGCTATGGCCTGGGACTCCAGTTCGGAGATCTTCGAAAGCCCCAAGCGCTCTCGCATTCGCGCGCCGGTCCTGCCGGCTAGATCCAGCAAATTGGTTTGGGAACCCAGCTCCGAGGCTGCAACCACAGTCTGCCCGGACGCGGTGTCTTCCAGGCGCACGTCCAAACGCACATTCCCCCCGGGCGAATCTTGGTAGGAGCCGACCAAAACGTAGCCGCTTCCCAAATTTCCGTGGACTCGTGCCAGTTCATCGGCCGGTATGCTTTCGGCGCCGGACAAATTCAGATCGATTTTGGTTTGCGCGACGGTGTCGCCCGCTATGGTGCGCAGCTCTTCGCCGGCCGCCAGTTGAGTGGTCAGCATCTCGGAGAGAGCGGTTGAGATCCAGGACTCGTCCGCCCCGCCGGACAGATTCTTGAAGCCCAAAACCGCGACGGACGGGCGGACGCGCGCGATTACCGGGCCCGCGCGTCGAGAGTCTTTCGTCCAAAGCCAGAAGCCGACCGCAGCCACAAGAACGAGACCGACCAGAGCCGTAGCGCACGACTCCTTGTGCCTTCGCAGAAATCTGCCGCTGCGGTAAGAGACGGTGGGATTGCGGGCGCGAACCGGCAAGCCACTGAGGTGATTTTGCACATCCTCGGAGAACTCCTCCACGGATGCATAGCGCTGTTCGGGTTCCTTGCGCAGCGCCTTCAGGATGATGGTGTCGAGATCGCCTTCCAAAGCGCGCCGCGTCGCGCCCAGTGTCGCACTCGGCCGTTCGGGCTCCTGTTCGCAAATCATCCGCTCGATTTCCAAACGAGAGTGTCCCGCGGTGTCATACGGCCGGCGGCCCGCGAGCAGCTCATACAGCAGAATTCCCAGCGAATAGATATCGGACGCTTCTGTGACTGTCTCTCCACGCACCTGCTCCGGGCTAGCGTACTCCAGTGTCATCGGGCGCCATTCCGTTCGCGTCACCAGAGGCGTTTGGAGGAATTCGGGATTCAGCAGTTTCGCAATCCCGAAATCCAGAAGCCGGGGCACTCCTTCTTGCGTTATTAAGATATTCCCGGGTTTGAGATCGCGATGAACCACCCGATTCTGATGCGCGTATTGAACAGCGGCGCAAACACTCAGGAACAATCGCAAGCGGGCGTGAGTGGAAAGATGGTGCCGGACGCAATATTCGTCGATCCGCTCGCCCTCCACATAATCCATCACCAGGAAGGGCAGCCCGTCGTCCGTGCTTCCGCCGTCCAGCAGCTTCACGATATTCGGATGGTCCAGCGAGGCCAGCGTCTGCCGCTCGTTCCGGAAGCGGTGAATGATCTCTGCGGTGTAGATACCAGGCCGCAACATTTTGATGGCCACGCGTTTGCGAAAATGCTCGTCATCGCGCTCGCCCAAATACACGACAGCCATTCCGCCTTGCCCAAGCTGGCGGATGATGCGGTATGCGCCAATCCTTCTGCCCGTCATCCCGTGCGATTGCGCGGATAGCAAATCGGCAGCGGGGCAATCCTCAAGGAAGCTGGGAGCGCCATCGAAGCTCGAAAGCAGCGATTCTATTTCGGTCCGCAGGGAGTCGTCGCCCGCGCAAGCCTGAAGCAAAAAGCTACTGCGTTCACCCGGGTCTTGCTCCAGAGCCAACGTGAACAGTGCCTTTACTTGATCCCACTTTTCAGGCATCCCTCTGGTCGCCTCTGCGGAGCTCCCGCGCCAGCCACGCTTTCGCCACGTTCCAGTTGCGCTTTGCGGTTGTTCGAGAAATTCCCAGAACTCCCGCCGCCTCCTCGATGCTCAAGCCGCCAAAAAAACGCAACTCCACCAGGTGGGCCTGCTGCGGATCGAATTCGGCCAGCTGAGTGAGAGCTTCATCCAAGGCAACCACGTCCGCCGCCTTCCCCTTGGAAATGGCCACCGCTTCGGCTTCTTTCAGAAAAACTTTCTCAAAGCCCTTGCCGCGCTTCTCGGCGCCATGAGCGCGGCTGTAGTCCACCAGGATACGCCGCATCAGTTGCGCGGCTACGCCCATGAACTGCTCTTTGTTTTTCCAGCGAACGTCTCTTTGATCGGCCAGGCGAAGATAGGCCTCGTGCACCAGAGCGGTTGTTTGCAGGGTGTGATCGCTGCGCTCCCGCCGCAAGTAACTCGAAGCTAAACTCCGCAATTCCGAGTAAAGCTGCACTACCAATTCGGCTACTGCCTTGTCGCTGCAAACGTCGAGTTCACCGAGCAGGGTTGCTACGTCTATTGGCGCATCCATACAGGATCACCGCTCCAAAAAGGGATCACCACTCCAAAATTCGCGATGTCTCAGTATATCCCAGTCAAATGCCGAACCAATGGCGTTTAACGCCTGCCTTTTCAATAACTTAAATCCCGCGTCCTAGAAATGTGGACCTTTTCTCAGCGCTTCTTCGCGTTACTGGATAGAGGCCGGGTCTGTGACCCGGAAGGAGCATTCATATGAGGAATACGAAAAGTGCCGCGCTGGCGGTCGCGGCTGTGCTAGCCGTCACCACCCAATTAGCGCACGCACAGACCTTCGCCGTAGTGCATGATTTCACCACCGCGGACAGTTACCAACCCGAGCAGGGAGGGTTGATCCAGGCCACCAATGGAGACCTGTACGGGACAACTCAGTACGGCGGGGTGAATGGCGAGGGATCCGTCTTCAAAATGACCCCTGGCGGCACAGTGACCACGCTCTACAATTTTTGTCCGCCCGGAAGCGAAGGCAACTGCGTGGATGCTTTTCAGCCGGGGCCTCTTACTCTCGGCGCGAACGGCAAGATCTACGGCACCACCATCGGTGGCGGCGGCGAAAGCGTCGGCCTGGTATTCGAAATGACTCAAGCCGGCGCGATGACAGTGCTCACCGCTTTTTGCGGCCTCGCGCCAGATGGTGATAATGCTTGCGGCGCCAATCCCGTCGGGGCGCTGGTCCAGGGCACCAACGGCGCGTTCTATGGGGTAACCGCTGGGGGCGGGGTCCTGGGTCAGGGCGTAGCCTTCGCAATCACCAATGCCGGCTCGTTTTACAACCTTCACGGCTTTGCTTGCATTGAATTCACTTGCAACAATCCCGACGACCTGTTTGTGGGGATGATCCAAGGTACGGACGGCAACTTCTACGGGACAACCATGGAGGGCGGGACCGGCGCGTTTGGCGGCGGCAACGGCGGCGGACAGTACGGGGGATCGGTTTTCAAACTTACCCCGAAAGGCGCGCTCACTACGCTCTACAGTTTTTGCTCTCTGGCGGATTGCACGGATGGCCAGGCCCCCACGGGAGTGTTGGTCCAAGGCGCCGATGGGAACTTCTACGGCACAACGAGATTCGGCGGCCTTGGTTCCCAGTGCTACAACGGGAATCCGGGTATTGAGGGTTGTGGCACGGTCTTCCAAATCACTCCGGGGGGTACTTTCTACCGACGGAAACTTCTACGGGACAACTAACAACGGCGGCAGCGCTCCTGGTTCGAACTGCTCAGACAATCCTTGTGGCACGATCTTCCAAATCACATCCAGCGGGACGCTAACCACGCTTGTGAGCCTTTGCGATAACAGGGTTAGCAGGGGTTGCGTTTCCGGCGGTGGTCCCATCGCACCGTTGGTGCAGTACACCAATGGGGATTTCTATGGAACAACCACATTTGGAGGTAATGAGAGCAGTTTCAACGGCACGGTCTTCCGGCTGTCCATGGGTCTAAGCCCGTTTGTGAAAACAGCTCCCACCGCCGGCTTGGTGGGAGCGAATGTCCTGATTCTGGGGAACGATCTGACGGGCGCTACCAGCGTCAGCTTCAACGGCACGCCGGCTACATACTCCGTGGAATCGAGCACTTTAATCACGGCCACCGTACCCGCTGGCGCCACTAGCGGCCAGGTACAAGTGATAACGCCCGCCGCCACGCTGACCAGCAACCTACCCTACGTGGTAGAGCCCTAACAGAGCTGCGCGCGATCGCGTCGCGTCGAACCTGCTGGAGACGTGGGACTTCAAGAGGGTAAATTGTGCGGCTCGACACATAGGTAACAGAACGTACCGGAGACATGGGCTACACTGCAGGAATCCGAAGCACCCTTACCCGTTCAAAACTCAAAGATTGGCTCCCCTATTCGACTTCCAACCGCATGGCGTCGAAGTCCAATCGGAATCCGCTCCTCAAGGCATCCATTCCGATAACTCCGTCGCGATAACGACCATTGCCAGTCGGCGCCGCCGATAGCAGGCTCCGTTTTTTCAAATCGATCGCTTTTCCGAGAACCTCAATGCGGAGCATTGGAACCACCTCGGTCTTACGTTGGATTACCCCGCCCGCGCCGGCCACCTTTTCCCGTTTGGTTCGCAGCCGTAATTTTTCCTGGCGCCCCAGAGCCTTTCGGAAAGAGGGATAAAGAACCGTGTCATTCGCTCCCGTGTCCAGAAACATCTGCAGGTGATGTTGGTCGTGATCGACCTCCACGATGGGCGAGGCATCATCGAAGAACAGGTTGGCTGCTCCCTGCGGAAGGGTCTGATGGGGATGCACGCGAATGATGCCGGCGTTCGAAATCTCAACTCGATTGAGGGCGCGGAGCGCGGGTATCCCCAGAATCCCCGTGATTTGATAGTGGAGCGGTGCAATATAGAGCGCCCGATCGGCAAGCACCAGAAAAACCACATTTTGGATGTGTGCCGCTCCCAATCGCACGTCGCTTGCGACCGCCAATTTAAGAGAATTTCGTTTCTCGGTCGACCCGTTAACGTAGGCCGTCGTTTCGCGGATCGAAAGGCCCATCCGCTTCGCTTCCGTTTCCGTCAGAGTCGAAATGTCCGCGCCGGTGTCGAAAATCCATTTGCCATTTACGCCGTTCACCTGCACCGGAGCATCCCAGGAACCGAGCCCGTTGGGGGTGGCCTTCAAAGGTACATCTCCTCCCAACTCCGCGGTCTCCGGAGCGACCTCGCTCAACGCAGTCATCAGCACCCGCGTGTTTTCGTTTCCCTCCCGCTCAAGGTCGTTTCCAGGCGTCAGCGGAAGTGCTTCGCCCCATGCTTGCGCCGCCTCTTTATAGCGGCCCAGTCGGGCAAACGCCGACGCCATTTCCTCATACGTTTTTCGCGCCATTGCCGGCGTTGGATTGGTCGCTACGACCTTCCGAAGCAGTTCGATGCCGTCGGCTTCATGCCCAAACCGGCTCGCGACTAGAGCTCGGTAGAAGAGGGTCTCGGCGGCAGTCCAACCCGGCTGCTGTAGATCCCGCCGCAGTTCAAAGAATCGCTTGTCGTCAGCGAACTGTTGCAGCTGTCCGATGTCGCCCGCTACCAAACTCGAGCACCATAGGAGTGCCAACGCCATCTGCATTTCCTTCAATTATGCCAAAATACATTACGCGCCCCGGGTGCTCATGCTATTTCTCCTGACCGGACTGCGGTCGTTACAATCCATCACTCGGGTTCGGAGAAATTGCAAGGCGAATCACGGCGAAGGATCCGCCGGCCGGCCGGGAGTGACTCGACCGGAGACGTCAGTCTACCCAAAGCGACAAATTCACGTCCCTTACCACCGTGGAACCCACAGTCAACGAGAATATCGCCTGGAATTCGCTTATTAGAGGATTCGCGTTGGCTGGGGCGCGCAATTGAACTTGTGTCACGCCGGAAATCGAGCCAACCAGCGAGCCTGCGGAGATAAAGGAAGGTAGGGGATAACACAGTGTGCCCTGGCAATAAGGCGTGACCACCACAGGCAAGTTCAGCGGAACCGAAGGACCCGTATTGACTAGTCCGGTGATGGGCGCGGGACTGGTGACACCAAGGCCCTCGAGGAAGATGGTGACTACAGATCCCGCAGCCGCCGGATTGGCCAGGCAGTTGATGGTTCCATCCGCGTTGAGAGCTAGAGGAAAAGTCTGAAAGTAGCTGGACTGCTGGAAGAGAAACGCAGCCGGATTGCTTGTGGCCACATTGAGCGTTCTCGAGTCGGAGACGCTGTTCCCGTTAGCGTCGGAGTACGTGAGTATCAGGTTCGTCTGCGGACTACCTGCAATTTCATACGGCGCCTGGAGGTTGATTTGTTGCTCGGAGACGTAGAGCAATGGGGCGGGAGTCTGGTTGGCCACAACGCCAAACCCTTGGATCGCTGTAGGAAATGACCCATTCACTGGGTTTGCCGCGACCGCTGACGGGTCGGTCTCGAAATTCAGAAAACGCCCAAACATCGACAGAAGTTCCCCGGGCGCTACCGCCGTTATCGGAGCGAAATCGGCTGAGTCCAGCACACAGGCGATTGGCGTGGCCTGCGAAAGGTCGAAGCGAAGCAGATCGCCGTCAGAGGCCAGCAGCAGCGTTCCGGTTGTGGGATCGTAGGCCACAGGAGTTCCTGGCGGCGTGCGACTGGAGGAAATGGCCGACCCATCCAGCGTCATACGCGTTACGAAGCCGACTGGGATACATTGAGACGGGACTGCGCCATCAAATCCCGGCAAATCAGCGGAACCGGCCTGCCCGGCAAGGTAGATCCCCACACTTGTCAAGGCGGCGAAACTAACGCTATCGTACTGGGTCCCGCTGAAAAATGTAGAAAAGATCAGTCCCGACCCGTCCGCGCTGACGAGCGTCACATAGCCACTGGGAGAGGTGAACTCCAGGGGGATGGGCGGGCCGCAAGTTTCCACAATTCCGCTCGCGGCCGTATAGTTTGGCTGGTAGGAATCCGGAGTGGTTGGGTAACCGGGAGCACTGGTCGTGCCGGCGATCAAGACGTTGTCCTGGGCGTCAATAGCAATGTAGGCAGGCACGGCGCCGTACTTTGCGCTGACGTACGTCAGGAAACGGGTTTGAGTCAAGTCTGGAGTGATACTTGCCACGAATTGGCCGCCCCCGCAGGGATAGCTTAATAACGGGCAGCCGCAGATGTAAGTGGTCGGCGGTCCCTGGAATGCTCCTGGCGTTGCCGCCGGCGCGTTCGATCCGCCGGGTGGCACTCCGGCCACATAGATATTGTCCTGAGCGTCGATCGCCAGCAGCCCGCCTATGCCCTGCGGCCCTCCGACTACCTGGGTTCCTTCCGCACTCAACTTCAGGAGAAAGAGCATCATAACCGCCGATTGGGGAGCATTCGCCGCGAGCTGCCCCGAGACTACCAACTCATTCTTGCTGTTGACCACAACGGAACTGGGCTGCGTGGTCGCATTGCCGCCGATCAGCGCGGAGTATAGGATCTTCCCATTTTGATCCAGTTTGGCCGCAAAGGCTGCGGCTCCCCCGGATTGCGCGGCTCCTGCGCTGACAGGGAAATCACTGGCCGTGGTTGTTCCAGAGATGTACACATCTCCGGCCGAGTCGATGTCCAGAGCGGTGGCGGCGCTGGTACTAGAGCCGCTGCCGCCGATAGAGACCGCGTAAAGAATCGCACCATCCGGGCTCAGCTTGGCGATGTAGGCCGCGCCCGAACCGTCACTGGTTGTGATCTGGCCAGCAAGGAAGATATTGCCCGACGCATCCACCTTGGCGGCGTTAACCTGCACGTTGGGTAAGTTTGCAATCGTTACGCTTGGGCCGGAGGCCGCGGAGATGGCTGGAGACACGAATAGGAAGGCTGACAGCGCAATCAGGAGCGTGAAGCGATCCAATCCCTTCTCCTTTTTCGTTCAGTATATAGCATCGATTATTCTGCTTCGGAATCCCTTTAATCCCCTGGCAATATCAGCATGGAAGCCGGTGCACCTGCAGGACCGTCGCGGTGCCGCCCAACCGTGGCGGGATGCGCCGAGGAGGAGAGCGTTACTGACGCGACCGATTTCACCACCTGCGAGAGCACACTCGAGTTACTGGCGTTGTAAGAAGCGCTGCCGGTGTAGGCGGCGGAAACAAGACCGGAGTCGGCCGGTGGCCCGCAATTTGGGTGGAAACACATGCGGAAACGGGCTGCTTCCGATAGAGTTCTGTCGTGATACGGAAGAATCGGCACCGTTACCCGGTATAGATCAGGTCGCGGCGGACGCGGTACGCCCTAGTTCTGGATGGCATCGTCCATCGCGTCCGTTTCAAGCTCTGTAGACAAAACGCAGCAATTCGGGCCCCAACGTGTCCATACTACTCCCGATTTGGAGCACGCTCGAAAGATGGTTATGGCCGGTTAACTGTAGCAGGCGCGGCCACCGTCCCTGGCGGGCGGCATATGCTTCCACCAGCCATGCGGCCTGGCGTTGAAAGTCGGGCGGATCGAACTCGGAAACGCTATAGAAGCAGCGAAGCGAAGTCTCCGCCAGTCTTTGCAACGTGGACTGCTCGGGCCAGCGCATTGGATCTTCGCCGTAGTAAGCCGCCTGGAACGGATTACGGTCGGCGCGAGCCACATCGAAAAGGCCCGAAATCATCATGGCTCCCGCAATGCCACCTTTGGGGACCACATGCAACCGCGGTTCCGCAACATATCCCGCCACGTGGACTGCGCCCGCGGACTGGCCCATCAGAAAAATGCCTTTCGGGTCGCCACCCCACCGCTCAACATCCCCATGAAGAAACTGAACGGCGGCGCCTACATCTTCGCTGCCGGCTGGCCAGGGCGCGGCGGGGGCCAAGCGGTACGTCATGGTGACGCCAATACAGCCTGAGCGGGCTGCCCACAGCCCGACGTTGTTGTAGAAAGGCGCGTCGGGGGCGCCCTTGTCGCCCATAACGAATCCACCGCCGTGAACAAAGACGAGCACGGGTGCGCGATTGGCTCCGGCCCGCCTTTCCTCCGCTACTAAGCGGTTGTTCCCGGCGACATCCATTCGGGATCTTTCGATCGGTGTGCCGGCGGCCGGGACGAATACGTCCAGACGATGCCGTGGATCCGGTCCGTAGGCCACATCGCGATGCACCTCGACGTCGGGACCGGGCCGGGCAGCGTGCGGCGCCATCAGCGCGATAGTGGCTTGGATTTGATCGGGTGTCAGCTCGAAGCCGAGGCTCCGAAGCTGCGGCCATGGATCCTGCAGCGCCGCGGCGCTCATCGGCCGATCTCCTTGGGGCCGATCTCCATGGGGGCGATCTCCGTGGGGGCGATCTCCATGGCGTAGCTGCGGGTGCGGAACGTCTCGGCAGGAACCCAAGTTCCATGGAAGGCCATCCGGACGCGGACGGGCATGCGGAAGAGCGCCAGCGGGCCGGCGCTCACGTTGCGCGCATCGAGCACGGCAAGGTCGCTATGATTCTCCGCAAGGCGGTTGACGACGGTCAGCAGGTAGCCGTCGCCTTCTTTGGAGTCCGTCCGGCGCGGAACAAACTGCGATTCCTGAACGGCGCTGGCAGGTCCGGGACTCCAACATTCCATCTTTCCTGTGTTGTGATCTACGTGGCCCACGGAAGAACTGCCGTCCGCGCCGCGTCCCGCCACCATGTAGCCGTGCTGGTAGCCATGTCCCTGGTAGCGATCGTCTGTTCGCGGCAGTTCTCCGGGAATGCGCGCCAGCGGCCGCAGCTTGTATCCGTCGCCATCCGAAAGGTCGAAGGTGAATTGCGTGAGGATGGGCGGAGGCGTCGGAAAGGACTCTCCGGAAGGGGTGGGGAAAAAGTCGAAGCACGGACCGTCATAGAGACACACGTCGAGATGAAGCTTCGAACCATCCTCATACGCATTCATCATGTGGCCAGCACTCATAGTGGGACCACGGAACCAGCGGACGTCTCGCGCCGTGCCGTGTCGCGGGACAATGGCGACCCTGGTTTCCTCATCCGGATGCCATTGATAGAACGGGCCGCCACGCTTAACCACATCCATATCGGTGATGAAGGGGAAGAACGGGAACACCGCGTAATTTGGCGTCACGGCAAAATCGTGGACCATTCCCGGCCAAGGCATTTCGAACCAGATTTCATCCACCACCCGGCCGTCGCGATTGAGCGCGTAGAAGACGATGTCCTTCGTGCCATCGCCTTTTGCCTGATACGAGAAGGTGAGCATTTCATCGTGAACCAGGTCGAGTTTGGGATGCGCGCTCAAGCTCACGCTGGTGATTGCTCCGGCGAAGTCGCAATGTCCGCGCGTTTCGAGCGTCTGCGGATCGAGTTCGTACGGCAAGTCGTCCTCTTTGAGAGCGAGTAGCTTGCCTGCATGAAACACCAGGTTGGTGTTGGCGGTGCCCATGCGAGCGCCGCCTGCCTCGGGGGCATTGGTGAAGCGATTCCGATACCGTCCAAACAGATTGCGCCGGGCCTCCTCCTGGAGCACGAACCGCTCGGTCCGCACCCATCGGCTCATGTAATCCACCTGTCCGCCCGAGAAACGAAAGGTGTGCACCATGCCTTCGCCGTCGATGAAGACGTCAGAACCATTGCTCGGCGGATACTGGCGGTCCGGCCCGCAGCGCAGCAGCGTTCCTTCGATCTCCGGAGGCAGATGGCCCTCCACCAGTTCCAGGCCGCGAATGGTGGCCTCAACGCGGTAAGGGTGGCCCCAGCCTTTGTAGAGCGGAATGTCCGGAAATCGAATCTCCATGGGTTCTTCTCCTCGTTGGATTACTTGGGTGTTGAATTACTTGTGCGTCAGATAGGCGATGATGGCGGCGAGATCCGCATTCGAAATTTCGGTCTTGCGGAATCGCGGCATGAAATACACTCCATTGCGGACGGCCGTTTCAATCATCTTGGGGGTCAGATCCGTGCGCTGTTCCAGCACCGCAGGCTTCACCCCATGAGCGGCGGCGGCGCTCGTGCCCGGCTTTCCCAACCCGGTTCCATGGCATGGAGCGCACCACTTTTGATAAACCTCACGACCCCGATCCGCCTGCGACTCCGCCGCAAATGCACCACCGGATATCGGCAACAGCAGAGCGATCAGCAGGCACGTTCTGGTCATACCCGCCGCTTTCTCATATGTTTCGGCCATATGCCGCTCTTGCCCGGCGCCAGAATGCCGTTGGGATCGAGCGCGTCTTTCAGCGTTTCGTGCAGCCGAAGCAGCGCGTGATTGTTGAACGAATAGGCGTTGGCCACGTCGTCCATGAACGCCAGGTGGGTGCGATATTCGCCCCAGCCGTGCTCGGCGCCCACCTCGACCAGGCGCTTGAACGCCGCGCGCGCCTTGCGGTTCTTTTCCACGTCGTGCACGATCGGTAACGTGAACAGGAAGAAGAACGAGCGCGGATAGTATGTGCCGGCGATAACCGAGAGTACATTGTCGACGCCCATTTCGTTCAAAACCTTGTCGAACACGTCCATCATTTCGAACACGGCTTCACCGGTCATCGGCGTGATCGGCGATAGATCGATATGGCCCACGCCATTCGCCCCGAGAGCCGAAAAGATAGCCAGGCTAGGCACGCCGAGCGGAACTGGATTCGCCACCTTCGCCAGGTCTTCTGGACCAGGCGGCAGCTTGTTCGATGCGCCATCGCGAAATTGGACGCCCGGAATCGCGGAAAACTTCCTCTTCGCAAACGCCCACTGCGCGGGCACCACTTCGGTGGGACCGTAAAACGGCAGCTCGATGCTCCAGTAGGGAAGGTTCTTGCCCCGCAGATATTCTTCCAGCTCCGGTATGCTGGCTCCGCCCGGTTTCGAGCGCAGCGCGATCAGTTCCGGGTCTCGCGCACGCGCTCTTAGCGAACTGGCGACGCTGGTCGTGCCCAGCACAATGTTCGAATTCATCAGGTACGACAGCGTATCCACCATCGGAATCAGATCGTCATGTTTGGCCACGCTGACGATGCCGGTGAAGCGCATCTCCGGCATGGGGTAAAGCCACACGCCCATTTTGGTGACGATTCCGTAGTTGGACTGCGTGAAAATCCCATCCACGTACGGCCCGAAGCCATACTTGTACTGTTGCCAGGTGCGTGAGTTGGGAAGCGCGCCCATTCCGGTCCGCACCACGTCGCCATTGGCCAGCACCACCTCCATGCCGCACAGCGTGGAGAAGTGATCGCGCAGCGGGGTGTGCCCGCCCCCGCGGTCGAGCGTATTCCCGACGGGGCTCCCCCAGCCCGGATCGGGGGCATCGATGAACACATTGAGCCCTTTTTCCTGTGTGTACCGGTACAGGTCGAAGTAGCTCACGCCGGGTTCGACCAGCGCGTAGTGGTTGCGGTCATTCACCTCCAGAATGCGGTTCATGCGCTTTAGGTCGAGCACCACTGAGCCCGAAAGGCGCGGAGCGGAGCCGCCATACGCCAGATTCTTGCCGGTTGAGACGGTCCAGAGTGGAACCTTGTACTTGTTCGCAATCCGGACAATCTGCTGCACCTGTTCGACGCCGTCCGGCGCGACCGCTGCTGAAGGCACCGGATCTTCCGGCTCGTTCCAGAATGGCGAATACGAGTCGCGATAGAGATCGACATCCTCGTCGCTGGTAAAGACCCATTCCTTGCCAATAGCAGCTTGAAACTGGGCGATCGCGTCCTGAAAGTCCTTGCGGTTTACGCCTGGCGGAAGACTAGGCAATCGCGAACTCCTTTGCCGAAGCGCGGGCATTCGGTGCAATGATCCATAACAGGAGATCGGAGGAGGTGCTCGAAGGTAAGTGCATCCTCATTCGGTCGCGTGGCAACGCGCCGTCGAGAACGCACAAAACCGCGGAGAGCGTCGGGATCAATGCGCTAGCGGAGCAAGCGCCCAACCCGCATTTCAGAAATATTCGGCGGCTGCATTGCCTCATGTGTCCTTGAATATCATATCCCCGTCGTCTCTATTGCGTGTACCGATGCGAGCTTGGCCTTATTCTGCGGATCGCGAAGCAAAGCGGCGTTTCACATCTGCCGCCGGGCGCTCCTTCGTTTGCGAGTGATGGCGCTTGCGGGCAAATCCGCGATCGGCAGGGACGCCGATAACGCGCGACCATCAGGCAGAAATCTCGCTCCCGATCAAACTGCCGAGAACGAATTTCCGGGCTGAGTGCATTAGCCAAGTCCCCGGATCGCGCGGTATCCGACCGGAGAACTCCTGGTCTCATCTGTTCACAAAAAATGCTACCTTCGAAAATTGAAGAGGTTTCCGATGGAACGAGCAGCGCTAGCCATTTCTCTTCCGCGCACGATGAAGGATTACATCTTGGCGAAGCTCCAAGAAGGGCGATTCAGCACGCCAAGTGAATATCTCCGCTCGCTGATCCGCGATAAGCAGGATATGACAGGGAAGCCCGGCGCTGCCGTTGGGGCTCGTCGCGGGATTCTAGGAAAGAGCTCGCGCGAACCGACCGTGAGTCAACGCGGCCAATGCAGGGAGTAATTTTCATGAGCGGGATTGCTTCATAGTGATCTCGTCCAGCAAGGCAAAATACATCGTTCTCGTGGAAGACAATTCGGCGGATGTCATGCTGGTGCGCATGGCTCTGAAGAGATCCGGGCTCAATTGCGAGTTGCGCGTGCTCGATGACGGAGAAAAGGCCGCGAGCTTCATAGAAGAATTTGACGCGAATCCAAAGGCAGGTCCGATTGACCTTTTACTCCTCGACATGCATCTGCCGAAATGTGACGGTGAGGACATCCTCAAACGCCTGCGCTCCAGTGATCGCTGCGCGCAGACACCTGTCGTTGTCCTGACAGCTTCCGACGCGCCGCGCGATCACGCGCAGGCGAGAAAGCATGCCGCGACGCATTACTTCCGGAAGCTGGGGAACCTCGCTGAATACATGCAACTCGGCATCATCGTACGCGACCTCCTGTCCCCGGACAGTACCTCCGCGGGTTTGCCCGAAGAACGCGGGGTTGAACGATGACGATTGCGCGCATTCAGGCCAGCGAGCGCTTCGATTTTCTATCGGGCGGCGGGGAGATGGGCCGTCTCATTAGAGAATTCGACTGGTCGGGCCATAGCCTCGGAAAGCCGGAGGACTGGCCGCGCAGCCTCAAGACGGCGGTAAGCCTTATCCTCAACTCCCAGCACCCGATGTGGATCGGCTGGGGCCCGGAAATGTCGTTCCTGTATAACGACGCCTATCTTCACGTGCTGGGACTAGCCAAGCACCCGAAGTCGCTTGGCCGGCCCGCGGCCGAAGTCTGGGCTGAAATCTGGGATGTGTGCGGCCCACTTGCTGACAAGGTTTTCCAACAAGGTGAGCCGAGCTTCGTCGACGATGTGCGCCTTTTCATGCATAGAGGCGACTACCTGGAGGAAACCTACTATTCGTTTTCCTACAGTCCCATTCGCGACGAATCTGGCGAAGTGGGCGGGCTGTTCTGCCCATCCAACGATGTCACTCCCAAAGTCCTCGGCGCGCGGCGGTTGCGCACGTTGTCTGAATTGGCTGGCGGCCCTTATGGGGGTCAAAGCACCGATGCAGCTTGCGCGATCATCGCCAAAGAGTTGAAAAACAATCCGTCAGACGTGCCCTTTGCTCTTCTATATGTAGCTAATGCCGAGGGAAGCCAGGCCTTTCTGAAGCAGACCATCGGTATTGAAAACGGCGGCGAACTTCTTTCACCTCGCGTGGTCGATCTAAAAGGAGGAAATTCCCAGAATGCGGTGTGGCCGCTAGCGGAAGTGTTTCTTGAGCGGACAACGAGACGCGTTTCCGTGGCCCGGTTTGACGCGATTCCGCGCGGGCCCGCTGACCAGAGTGTCTCCGAGGCGATTATCCTGCCCGTGATCTCACGCGGTGACGACAAGCCTCTCGGCGTCCTGATCGCGGGCATGAACCCGACGCGCCGGGCCGATCCGGATTACCAGACTTTTTTTGAGCTGGTGGCCACGCAAGTGGGGACGGTTATTCAAAACACGCGCGTCGGGGAAGAAGAGAAGAAGCGGGCCGACATGCTCGAACAGCTCGACCATGCCAAGACCGCTTTCTTTTCGAACGTCAGCCACGAGTTCCGAACACCCTTAACTCTGATGATCGGCAACCTGGAGGCTGCGCTTGCTGGCGCAAGTCTGCCTGAAAATGAGCGCGAGCAGCTCGAAGTCGCCCACCGGAACTCCCTCCGGCTGCTCAAGCTTGTCAATTCGTTGCTCGATTTCTCGCGTATTGAAGCTGGCCGGACGCAGGCGACCTATCAACCGACCGATGTCGCGGCCCTCACTGCCGAACTTGCGAGCAATTTCCGCTCGGCTTGCGATCGCGCTGGCCTGAAGCTTCTGGTGGACTGCCCCGCTCTCACCGAGCCGGTTTATGTAGACCCGAGCATGTGGGAGAAAATCGTTCTGAATCTTCTATCCAACGCGTTCAAATTTACTTTCCAAGGAGAGATCGCCGTTCGATTGCGTGAAGTCGACGGGCAAATCGCACTTTCGGTTGAAGACAGTGGTGTTGGCATACCGAAGACTGAACTGCCGCGCCTCTTCGAGCGTTTCCACCGTATCGCCGGTCAGAAAAGCCGCTCCTACGAAGGCAGCGGTATCGGACTTGCCTTGGTGCAGGAACTCGTCAAGCTTCACGGAGGAGACATCCACGCCGAAAGTGAAGTCGGTCTGGGAACGACGCTGACAATTCGCGTCCCTTTCGGGACCGGACATCTGCCGAAGGATCGTGTTGAAGCGGCCGGGAACCCGACATCGACGTCCGTCCGCGCCGACACTTATCTCGAAGAAGTGCTGCAATGGATTTCGGACGAACCCTCAAAATTTGACGCAACGCCTGAGCAAGCCCATTCCTTTGGCGAGATGCCCGCCTTGCGTGAAGGTACCCGCATTCTCCTTGCCGATGACAACGCCGATATGCGCGGTTATGTCCGGCGCCTGCTCGCCCGGAGTTGCGACGTTCAAACCGTCGCGGACGGACAGGAGGCGTTGGAAGCCATTCGCGCGAAGCGTCCCGATCTTATTCTTACCGACGTGATGATGCCCAATCTGGATGGCTTCGGGTTGCTCCGTGCCATTCGCTCAGACGCGGAACTGCGCGATATCCCGGTCATCATGCTATCTGCCCGAGCCGGTGAGGAAAGCCGGGTGGAAGGGCTTGATGCGGGCGCGGATGACTACCTGGTCAAGCCGTTTTCCGCACGCGAATTGATCGCTCGCGTGAGTTCTCTTCTGGAGCTGACACGCGTGAGAAAGGAGGCTCTGATAGCGTTGCGCGACAGCGAGCGGCGTACGCGGGCACTGTTCCAGCAGGCGCCGGGTTTTATCTGCGTACTCAACGGCCCAAACCATGTCTTCGAGTTCGTGAACGATTCGTACTCGCGTCTTGTTGGAAAACGCGCCTACCTTGGTAAGTCTGTTCGCGAAGCTGTTCCGGAAGCCGAAGGTCAGGGATATTTCGAACTGCTGGACCAATGCTATCGGACTGGTGAGCCGGTCAGGGGACTTGAAACTCCACTCCAGTTACAGCGCACGCCGGGCGGTCCGCTGGAAACGATGTTGATCGATTTCATCTACCAGCCGATAACCGACGCGGCAGGTAAAGTCACGGGTATTCTCGTCGAAGGATACGATGTTACAGATCGCGTCTCGGCGCAATCGGCTCTGCTCGAGAGCGAATCCCGCTACCGGACGCTTTTCAATTCCATCGACGAAGGTTTTTGCATCATAGAAGCCGTTCCTGCCGTCGATGGCAAGCCTGGAGACTACCGGTATATAGCTGCAAATCCGGCACTGAAGGCCCAAAGTGGCGTGACGGTGAACGTCGGACACGACACTATCCGGGGACTGCTTTCCACGGAAGCTCAGTCTTGGATTGATGTTTTCGACGAAATCCTGCGAACCGGGGAGCCGGTCCGGGGTGAGCGGGGACTAGTTACGCAAGGGCGAGTATTGGATCTCTATTCGTTCCGGCTTGAAGACGACACGAAACGCCGCCTAGGCGTGATTTTTACGGATGTCACCGCGCGCAAGCGGTCGGAAGCGGAGCTATTGCGAGCCAATCAAGACCTGGAACAGTTCGCTTTCTCTGCGAGTCACGACCTTCAGGAGCCCTTGCGTAGTGTCAAGATCTACAGCCAACTTCTCGCTCAAGAGCTTGGCGATAAGGTGGAAGGCCACGCCCGCGACTTTCTTGACTTCGTGAGTTCAGGGGCTACGCGAATGGAAATGCTCGTGAGGGACCTTCTCGCCTATACCCACGCGGGCCAGTTCGACCGGCCAGAAACGCACGAGGATGCAAGCGTAGCGCTGAAGGCGGCGCTCGCAAACCTCGACGGCGCGATCAGGGCGAGCGGTGCAAAGGTTATTTCGAAGCCGTTACCTTCACTGCCCGTCCATGCGACACAACTTCAGCAACTTTTCCAAAATCTGGTGGGCAACGCTATAAAATATCGTCGACCCAAAATTCCACCGGAAATAAACGTAACGGCGCGACGTGATGGCGAATGCTGGCTATTCTCTGTCAGTGATAACGGCCTCGGCATCGAGGCACAGTACAAGGAGCGCATCTTTGGCTTGTTTAAAAGACTCCACACAGGAGATGAATATTCGGGCACAGGCATTGGACTGGCGATCTGCCAGCGAATCGTGGAGCGATATCATGGCCGCATCTGGGTCGAATCCGAGCCCGGAAAAGGTTCAACCTTCAAGTTCACGCTCCCCGTCTGACTCGA
>JBEKLB010000147.1:0-14070 GCA_050010415.1 Bryobacteraceae bacterium
CTACCGCTGTAACCGTTGGCTCGGTGTGGCAGGTCATAGGGCACGGTGAAGTCCTGCCGTGGCTCATGCAGACACGCATCGCCGGTCGCGCCTAGCGGCGCAAAGAAGTGCTCCGGAGTTGCCATGTAGTTCTTCCCTAGCGGGACCTTCGCGGCTCCTGGATAGCCAAACACGCCGACCTGCGTGCCGTCAGGCGGCATGACGCCGTCTCCTCCAGCACGGCAAAACATTCCTCGGCGCCAGGCTGGGGCGGCAGCACGATCGCCGCAAGATCGACCGGATCATCTGCGAACACCGGCGGCGTGGGCTCTCGCAGTTCGAGCAGCCCTCGCAGTTCGAGATTTGGCGGACGCTGTCCCAACTCGGTTCCGGCGAATTCAATATTCCGCGCGGGCAGAAAAAATCGCAGTGTGTCTTCGGGGCAATAGTCAACGACATGTCCAGCGGTTAGCAGCAGGTACTGGCCCCTCCATTTCACGCCGACACCGGTAGCGAGTTCTTGATTTTCGACGCCGCGTTTGGAGGGCTGGACCAGAGCGAACGTATGCCGGGACAGGGCGCTGGCAACAACGCGATGTACCTGCAGCGATTCCTCTGGAATGATCAGCATGGCTGAAGTCATTCAAATTATCGCACCGGAGCGCTCGGCGATGCGTCCGAAACATGTATACACGTTTTCGAACAAATCAGACCCGCCCTAGGACGCGCGAAAGGTGCCCTGAATGGTTGAGGAGGCGCACCGCCGATGGGGCCCACCTGCTTTCCGACCGTATCAGAACTGTATCAAAAGGCCATCTGAAACAGGCATTGGGGTTGTCCGTCGAGCGAAGAGCAGATTCCCCAGGTTATTGGAAAGACTGAAAAAGCGCGAAACGGAATGGACGGTTTGGAAGAGAATTTCACGCGCCCAAGGCGGGTGCGCTACCAGGCTGCGCTACGCCCCGACTAGGCTTACATTAGGATTATAGCTTGGCGCCGCTTCCACGCGATCTTGGAGGCTCCATCCCGCTTTTCTTGATCGCTGTTTGCGTCTCTTCCGACGCAAGGAATGCGATCAGCCGTTTGGACGCCGCAGGTTCCTTTGAGCTTGCCACCAGCGCGGCGCTGAACACGGAAATGTACTGGATCTCCGCCGGTATGGTGCCAACGAAATCGACGCCGGGGACATGCAGTAGTTCGCTCACCGGCTGAATCGCGATCTCCGATTCTCCTTTGGCTACCGCAGCCACGCCGGTGGACGTGATCTTCCCCGAGATGGCGCTCGCGATCCCGAGCTGAGGAAACATTTTGGCGGTCATGTAAATGCCAGTGGTGCTATTCGGAAAGGTGATCGATTTTGCACGCAGCAGCGCCTGTTTGAAAGCCTCGACAGTGCTGATATCGGGTTTGAGCGCTCCGGCGCGCACCGACATGCCCAAGGGAGTTTGAGCCAGATCAACGTCGCTCTTGCTGACGATTCTACCCTCTGTTATCAGGTCGTCCAGACCCTCTCGAGACATGATCACCACGTCGGCGGGCACGCCCCGTCGAAGCTGGGCGCCGATGGTATTGGGCCCGCTTCCCTGCGATGCTCCTCTGGCCGTGGTGACGGTGATCCCGGAAATCTTCTCGAACATTGGCCCCAGTTCTTCGAAGGCAGCCGAGAACCCTCCGGACGTGATTACTTTCAGCTGTGCGAACGATGCAGCCGGCCAGGCGAGAAGCACCAGCAACCCAAGTATCCATCGAAGCGGCGGGCGAAGCGGCGGGCGAAGCGGCGGGCGAAGCGGCGGGCGAAGCGGCGGGCGAAGCGGCGGGCGAAGCGGCGGGCGAAGCGGCGCGCGAAAATGGTTGTTCATAAGATGTATCTTCTCTTACCCAGCGGATTCTTGCGATCATTGGCTCAGGCCTGGGGAGCTGGGAGCCTCCCGAACAGCCGCTCTATCGAAAGGCCCAAGCTCAGCAGTTGCCGATCCGTTCCCTCCGGTGCATCCAATTCCAGCCCGACCGGAAGCCCGCCGTTCGTCAGTCCCACAGGAAGGCTCATTCCGGGTATGCCTGTCACTGTCATTGGGCGAGCGTTGTGCGTGTAGATGGCGAGCGTCGGGAATTTCCGGCCGTTGAGTTCCACCTCAGAGTCCTGTCCAATCGGGCGCGCCGGCAATATCGTCGTGGGGAAGACAATCGCCGGGACGTTGTGCGCGCGGAAGTAATCGCGGTAACAAGCCTGAACAGCCGGGCGGCCTTGCTTCATCGCTGTCTCATAGGCCTCTCGCGTGGGCGCCAGGGGGCCGATTCCGAGTGTTTGATACGATGCCTTGACGTCGGGACTCGCGATCCGCGCAATCACGCTCTTCGCATCCACCTGGCCGCCGCTTTCGTGCAAATATCGCGAGAGATCGTGAAACATTTCGTAATAACTGATGGGCGGCCGTGCCGCAGTGTAGAGTTTCTCGAGATCGGGGATG
The DNA here is from genome assembly GCA_050010415.1 of Bryobacteraceae bacterium. GTDB lineage: Bacteria > Acidobacteriota > Terriglobia > Bryobacterales > Bryobacteraceae > Palsa-89. Next base: position 2,448 of record JBEKLB010000147.1, read on the forward strand.
TCGGCCTCCACGAGAACGCAGCCGGCTCTTCGAAGCGTAGCCAGCGCGTTCTCGATGACCGGTGCAAGACTGGGGTCGAGATTATCGTAGAAGAAACCTCGCGGTACGCCAAGACGCAGACCCTTAAGCGCGGCGGGCAGAACCGGACCGCGTCGTCCCGTCACGACGGAATCCAGCAGTACGAGATCTTCCACTGACCGTGCCATCGGTCCGGCTGTATCCATCGTGCCGGACAAGGGCACGATGCCGGCTCGAGGATAGCGGCCGACCGTAGGCCGTAAGCTAACGATGCCGCACAGCGCGGCGGGAATCCTGACCGAGCCGCCGGTGTCCGTTCCAATTCCTGCCGCGCACATTCGCGCCGCAATCGCAGCCCCGTTTCCTCCGCTGCTGCCGCCGGGAATCATCGCGGGATTATAAGGATTGTGAACCGCGCCAAACGCTGCATTATTGCTAGTGATGCCATACGCAAGCTCGTGCATGTTTGTTTTGCCGAGCAGGATGGCTCCGGCGGAAAACAAGGACGCCACGACCGGGGCATCGTAAACCGGGTGATGATCGCGAAGCGCGGGCGTTCCGGCGGTGGTGGGTGCGTTCGCTGTATCGATGTTGTCTTTCACCAGAACTGGCAGCCCGTGAAGCGGCCCCAGCCGTTGGGCAGCTCCACGCTTTTTGTCCGCGGTTCGCGCCGCTTCCAAGACCTGAGTCTCGTCCTGCCAGATGAATGCGTTTAGAGCGCGCTGCTTTCGACACTGATCCAGCAATGCCTGGGTATACCGCTCAGCGGAGAGCTCGCCCGATCGCAAAAGAGGGACCGCTTCGGTCGCCGTGAGCTCCACAAGGCTGCCGGCGCTGGGGTCCGCTTTCGCCTGGTCGGCTCCGACGATTGTATATGCAGACACGGCGGATAGTTCTACCGGTGCGCTGAGCAAGAAGCGGCGGCGTGTTGCGCGGGTTTGCATATCCGACTGAGCCTTGGAGGACTGCCATCAAACCTAGCACACATGGTTGGCGACGCAGGGGGGAACCACGGCAGCCACGAATTAGGGTACAGCTTTTAGAGAACGGGCTTGCGGCGCCGTGCGAACCACAAACCGGCGAGGCCGAGCGCCATCACAGAGAGATACCCTGGCTCAGGCGTAACTGTCTCGGACGAGATGGTGCCGGTGATCTCCTTGATATCGGGTGCCAAGCCAAGGTTGTATAACAGATCGTTACCCGAATAAGAGATATCAGCGCTGGTCACACCGGTCACCAAGAATGCTTCCGGACTGCGGCCGAGTCCAAGAATGGTCGCGTCTCCAACTCCGCCCGGGCCAGTGCAGGTGTAGTCTCCCGCGCTTCCCGTGCAGGACCCGCTCACAACCCAGAGCCCGAAAAATTCATACTGCAATCCATTTTGCAGTGTGCTGTTGCCGGGAAGAAATACGGCAGGTACGGTATCCGGCGTGGGGCCTTGGAGCAGGTTCGACGAGGTATCGGTGTACGTCACACCGTCGTAGGTCAGGCTGAACGATTCCAAACCGTCAGCCGGATCGGCGTAGGGGCCAAGGCTATCCGAGGTTGAGACCGCCGACGGATCGTAAGTAAACTGTCCGCTTCCAGAGAGGTTATTCAGACTGATACCGAAGTCCACCGTGACTGTGGAAGCCGACGCGGAAAACTGCAGAGCTGCCAGCAAAGCGACCAAGCCGAACCATCTGGCGGACTTGGTTATCACCGTGATAAAGGAAAATGGCAGCATCGTAAAGAAATTATAGGGGAGATTCACGACGTTGACAAACCCGGAAGTACCGACCGTATCCAGTACCTTGAAGTGAGGTCACGCGCGTGCGCCAGGCACACGTTTTGCGGCCACTGTCCTGCGGCTCGAGTCCTGAGTACTTCTAGTACCAAGGGGCCATTTTTGAGCTTTCTAATCAAGACTTTCCGTTGCTATCATTGAAAAACGAATTGAGCGTTTTCGGTTTTTCCGGCGCATATCCGGTGTGCGTCAGTTCGATATTCTTCACGGGGGCGAAACGATGAACATGACGCGTTTGCTGGCGCTGGTTGCGGTGGGTATGTTGAGCGCTACTTGGGTTCGCGCGGATAGTGCTCACTATGTGATCAATCTGGATGGTTGGGACGACCCTCAAAGCTTCACCTTCATTCCCAATCCCATTTTGCCCCCTCCTTCCGAGATCAACCCTTGCCTTCCTGTCGGCGACGTCTGCGGCGATGCCTCCATCAGAATCAGTAGCGGCGGAGGAAGCCAGGACGAAAGCGGCGAGTTCACTTTCAATTCCGACCAGGCGAATGCGGACGGAAATATCTTTTTCGCTAACACGGGGCCGCTGATTGGCTCGGTTGAGATCACCGTTCAGTTGAACAACGATGAATTGAACGACCAGTTCGAATGCAGCGGTGGCAACATTTTCCAGAATTGCGGATTCGTGGTGAACGATCCCCCGAGCGACGTGACTCTCGATATCTACTACTACAATCCGTTTACGCCTGGCGGCGGCATCCCGTCGCTGGCGCCAGAGCCGTCGCAATGGATTGTCCTGTTGGTGGCCTTCGCCGGAATCATCGCAGTCCGGGCTCGCAAGCAGTCCGCCTAGTTCGCCTTGCGGTCAAATTCAGCGATCAGCTTGCCCCACTCGGGATTCGTAGCCAAAGCCTTCCACTCCGGATCGCTCTTGGCTTGCTGCACCGAATAGCCCTTTTGCAACGCGGCGCGCAAGCTCGCCAGGGCCTCAGCTTGATGTCCTGCCATGGCGTTAATCACCGCTTCCTTGTACATGAGCTCATTGTCGTTGGCATCGATGCTGCGCGCGCGGCCGATAAAGTCGAGCCCCTTCTTGGAATCGCCGTTCTTCGCCCAGTAATACCCCAGGTCGCCGAGCGTGCTCGCGTCCTGCGGATTTATTCTCAGCGCCTTGAGAGCGAGCGTAATGGCCTGATCATAGGCCGCTTTGGCCTTTGCCTGATCTCCCGACTGGCGATAAGCCTCCCCAAGGGCGCCCACCGCCTCAGGGTCATTGGGATTCAGTGCGACGGCCTTCTGGAACATGGTGATCGCGTCGGTTATGTGTCCCAGATTGAGATACGCCACGCCCAGATTGGAATAGAGCACCTCCGTCGGTTCAATCTTCAGTGCCTTTGCGAACCAAAGAATGGCGTCATTCCATTTCCCGGCTTGAGAATTAACCGCCCCCAGGTTCGCGTATCCCTCCATCGAATCCGGCGCCAGTTGCACTACACGCCCGAACGCGTCGAGAGCCTTTTGTTTCTGGCCGAGCTGGTAATAGACGGTACCCAGCTTGTTGTGATTGAGCCAATAGTAGGGGTTCGCATCGATCGCCTTCTGATAGGCCTGGATGGCGTCGTCCGATTTGCCAGCCGCCAGGTAAGCGTCGCCCAGGCGGCGATAACCTTCATCGGAGTTGGGCGCCAGTTCCAGGGCGCGCTTCAACTCGACAATCGCCTCGTTGGTCTTTCCGGTAGCCCGGTACGCATTGCCCAACGCGAAGTGGACTTCGGGAATTTCATCGTTCAGCGTTTGCGCATGCTGGGCGGCGCTCAACCCCTTTTGCGGCCAGCTGGTGTCCTGGGTCAGGTTGTACAGCACGATGCTTGCATCCGACAGACCGGCATAGGCGAGCGCGAAGCTTGGATCCTTCTTAATTGCTTGTTCGAACAAGTCGACGGACGACTCCACGCGTTTCACTTCACGTTTCCCGCGCAGGATATCGCGGCCCTTGAGATACAACTCGTACGCCGCGACGTTCTCGGTGGGACGCAGCGCGTTTCTGGCCAGCTCTTCAGTGCTTTGTTTGAGATCCAGGGCCGTGACAATGTCGTTGTAAATCTGATCCTCAATAGTCAGGAGATCCTGGCGCACTCCGGAAAAATCCTTGGTCCAGAGTTGCTTTCCACTCGCGTCGTTCAAGCGCAGGACGACGTCGATTTTGTCGGCCGCGCCGCTTTGCATCGTACCCTGGATAATCAGCTTGGCGCCCAGTTGCTTGGCGATCTTCGGCACCGGATCGGCTGGGTTGATTTTCTCCACCGCCGCAGTGGAAGACAAGTGGACGTTCTTCATCTGAAACAGCTTCGCAGAGAGCGATTCGGCCACGCCCTCAGCTTCCGAGCGGAGTGTGGCATCGTTTCCCAGCACCCGCAGCGGCATCACCGCTATAAACTTGTCGTCAGCCTTGGACGCAGCGCCCTTGGTGATGTTGAGCGTGATGGTGGAATGGCCAAACACCAGCTCGCGGACCGGTTTTATCGCCAATCCAAAGGCCACCAACAAAACGATGCCCATGGCCGCGAACATCCACTTCGAATAGCCGGTTTCGGCGATGCGCAAGCGAACGATGCGAGTGGGCGGAGTGCCCGAGTCCAGATCGCGCAGCAATTCCGTGGCGCTTTGATAACGAAGCGCTGGATCCTTCTCCAGACACTTCAGGATGATGCTCGCCAGATACTCCGGTGTGTCCGGATTCAGCAGCCGCGGGTCCTTGGGAGCCTGCTGCACGTGCTGGAACATCACCTGCAGCGATGATTCGCCGGTGAACGGCACTTCACCGGTCGACATTTCGTACAGAATCACGCCCAGCGAGTAAAGATCGCTGCGGTGGTCGGCGGCCTTCGATTCGGCCTGCTCAGGCGACATGTAGCGAGGCGTGCCCAGCACTTCGCCCGCCCGCGTCATGGCCGTGGTTTCGGCGTCCAGCGATTTCGCCAGACCGAAATCCGAGACATACACGTGATCTTCCACGGTGATGAGGACGTTGCGCGGCTTCAGGTCGCGATGCACCACGCCTTCGGCATGCGCGGCTTCGAGCGCGCCCGCAAGCTGCTTGGCGATGTTCACCACTCGTTCGGTTTGCAGCTTCCCCATCTTGGCGATCAATTCGTGCAGATCCATGCCTTGGATATAGGCCATGGAAATGAACTTCACGCCGCCCACGTCGCCCAGATCGTGGATCCGAAGAATATTGCGGTGTGAGATGCGGCTGGCGAGCAACAACTCCTGCTTGAAGCGCAGCAGGGAGCTTGCGTCTCTCGCCAGTTCGGGACGGATCAGCTTGAGGGCGACCGTGCGATCCAAATCGCTGTCGTACGCCTTGTACACTTTCCCCATGCCGCCTTCGCCAATCTCAGAGTCAATGCGATAGCGCGGTCCGAACTGTGCGCCGGGACCGAGCGCCTCCATCGAAATGACGGATGTTTCCGCGGAAATTATCGCAGCGGTGGGAGTGGCGCCGGCGATCTCAGTGGCTTGCATCGATCTCGACAGATCATCCAGAATCTCGCGAACGGACTGATACCGTTTCGCTACGTTCGGCTCCAGGCATTTGGCAACCACCGCGCTCAACGGGGCGGGAATGCTGGAATCGATCTCCGCCACCGGCTTGGCCCGTTGCTGGACGCGCTGCAGCAGCTTGGCCATCAGCGTCTCGGCCTGGAACGGCAATTGCCCGATCAGCATTTCATAGACGATGATGCCCAGGCTGAATAAGTCCGAACGAGCGTCCACTTTCTCGGCGCGGGCTTGTTCGGGCGACATGTAGTCCGGCGTGCCCATGAGCACTCCGGTTCGCGTCATCCCGGCAAGTTCCATGGAGCGCGCCAGCCCAAAATCCATCAGCCAGACGCGGCCGGCATCGTCGAGCATTACGTTTTGGGGCTTCAGATCGCGGTGGACCACGCCTTCCACATGCGCCGCTTCCAGGCCACGGCAAATCTGCTGGAAGATGGGTACCACTTCGTCGGGCGGCAGCTTCCCGCGTTCCACCAGGATGCTTTTCAAATCGCGGCCCTCGATGTAATCCATCGTGATGAACTTGCGTCCATCGGCGCTGCCGAGATCGAAGATCCGGACCACATTCTTGTGCGTCACCTGGCGCGCGAGAATCAACTCCTGCTTGAATCGGCGGAGAATATCGGGATGACCGGCCAACTCCGGGCGGATCACTTTAAGGGCGACCAACCGGTCTAACTCATGGTCGCGCGCTTTGTAGACAGCGCCCATGCCGCCCTCGCCCAGCCGCTTCAGGATCTCGTAGCGCTCGCCCAGAAGAACTCCTTCTTCCACTGGAGAACCGGGACTCGGAGCGTCAGGACGTTGCATCGGCACGGACCAGCCGGTGCCGCCCACCGCAGTGGCCTGCAGTGAGACCTCGCTAAAAGCCTGAGTTGCGCCCGGATCGACGGACGGCGCTGGAGAAGTGTCGATTACTAAAGTCGCGCTATCGATCCCAAATGGAGCGCTGCATTTGGAGCACAGGCGTGACTCAGGCGGATTGCTCGTGTGGCAGGATGGACATTCCACCATAATCAACAACCTTGGACTGCCGGGTCGGTACCTTCCACGGTAACGCAGAATGATTCGTGCGGCAAACTACTACACCGTTTCGTACTATACAGCCCCAAAAAAGTTGTCGCGCATGTCACACCCGGAACCCCCGAGGCGCATGCGCGACCAAAACTTTGGCTAACGAATGAAAGGAACCAGTTAGCTCTTCTTGTCGGCGTCTTTGTCGGCCTTTTTCTTCTTGCTCTTCTTGGCTTTCTTGTCGGTCTTGGGGGCGTCCGCCGGCTTGTCCTGCGCGAACAGGCTGACCGTTCCCATTAGGAACGACAGGCCGAGCATCAAAGTCATAATTTTCTTCATTTTTGAGATCTCCTTAGGTGTCGAAGCTATGTCGATAACTTCAGCCCTATCATTTCAGCCGGAGATGAACCCAGCCTTAAGAGGCTATTAAAAACGCTTCATTTGCGCTGCCAGTGACGGACTCTGCGCCTGGCGCGTGGATTCGGCCCAGCCCCTTGAATAATAAGCACTTCATATTCAATCTGGCATGTTTCTTCGCGGCGGCTGTCGCCCGTTCCTCACCCAGGAGAGGTAAGGATTAACCGTGAAGAAAGATCAACTCGCCAAGCGGCTGGCCATCGAGTCGGGGATTTCCGCCGCCGCGGCCGCCGATCAATTGGACGGCATTCTCGTCGGCATTCTGCGGCGGGTGCGGCAAGGCCGCAGTGCGTCGCTCCCCGGCTTGGGAACGTTTCGGCCCGGCCCGCAACCCGAGTTCTATTTCGAACAATGTCTGCCAGTGGGGGCGAGACGGTCCGGAAGGGGAAAGGGATCTCAGTGACCAACTCAGCCCTGGCGCGCCGTATCGCCTCAATGCTGCGCGAAGTGCTGGAACAAGGCGGATCGGTCGAGATCGACGGCTTAGGCACATTGTCGCCGGGAGGCAAGCGCGGCTTTCGCTTCGTGGCAGAGAACAAGCCACGCGTCTTCATCGCCTATGTCCAGGAGGACCTCTCGTTCGCCAGGAAGCTTTACCGGGCCTTTGAGGAATCCGGGCTCAGTCCCTGGCTCGACAAAAAGAAGTTGATGCCGGGGCAGAACTGGCCGCGGGCAATCGAGACTGCGATCCAGACCTCGGACTTCTTTGTCGCTTGTTTCTCCCAGCGCGCTGTTTCGAAGCGCGGCAGTTTTCACAGCGAACTCCGCTATGCACTGTTTTGCGCGGCCAAAGTGCCGCTCGATGAGATTTTCCTGATCCCTCTGCGCCTGGATGGTTGCGTGGTGCCCCGCCGCATCTCGAAGCAGACTCAATACCTGGATCTGTTCCCCGATTGGAAGGCCGGCGTCGACCGCTTGCTGGATGTCATTAAAGCGCAGAACGAAATTCGGAAGCGAAAGCGGCTACCGCTTGCTGGCTAGCTTTTTCTTGATGGACTCAGCGTCTTTGGCATCCGGTGCAAGAGAGAGGTATTTCGTGAAGGCGTCATCGGCAGCCTTCTTGTCCTTCAGCTTCTCTTCGCTTTCACCCAGCCGCAGGAAAGCTTCGGCGTAAGTGGGATTCCAGAGCGTGGCCTCTCGAAACCGGCTGGTGGCGGCTTTGTAGTTGCCTTTCTTGTAATAATACAAGCCGACCTTGAGATCCTTCTCGGCTTCCAGCGGATTGAACGAATATGTTTTTGGAGCCAGGCTCTCGTCTTCTTCCGGAGGCTCCTGGTCTGAGGGCTGCTGGGACTTGGGCTGGTCCGCGGGGCGCTTCTTGAGCGTGGGCTCGTCCTGAGCGAAAAGAATCCCTGTCAACAAAAACCCGATTGCAATTCTGCGTACCACGGTTCCAATTATACCGAGGTCTGAAGAAAAACGGCCCGGAACAGCCCGATCATATCGGCGAACGCATGGTCGGTGACCTCCGGGTCATAGCGCGGCCCTTCGTCGCGCATGAAGGCGTGTTCGGCGGGATAAAGCTTCAGCGCGTAGTCCACCTTCGATTCGCGCAGTTTGCCATCGATGACCGCGCGCCCGGCCTCAGGCACGTGCGGATCGGCGCTTCCAAACACCATCAGCAGCTTCCCGCGAATCTCCGCCGCGCGAGCCAACGATCCGGCATCGGAATCCTGCCCCAGCTTTCCATCATGCAGACCCGTGGCGTAGTAGCAGACCGTGGCGCGCACCTGGGGATCGAGCGCGGCGCGAAACGCCAGATGGCCGCCGATGCAGTTGCCCATCGCGCCCAGTTGGTTTCCAGCCACCTGCGGATGCCGCACCAAATAATCCAGCGCCGCTCGGCAGTCCTCATCGAAGTGCGCTACGGGCGTTTTGGCGGCGTCGTCTTGTCCGCGCGTCCTACCGGCATCGTCGAATGGAATCGCGGAGCCCGCAGGCTCTACGCGATGATAGATCTCCGGCGCCGCAGCCACGAATCCATAGCCCGCGAGACGAGTCACCAGGCGCAGCGTGGGTCCGGTGAGCTGAAAGATGTCCGAATAGCAAACGATTCCGGGGTATTTCCCCGGCGCCCTCGGCGCAGCCACAAACATGCGCATGGGCGAGCCGCCGGAAGGAATATCGACGTAGCCAGGGGTGATTACCATTGGCTGCATGATACCTCCAGGCATGGAGGGAAATCACGTGGCACCCTGACAAACTCGCTCTACGGCGCGGACGGCCACTTCCAATTCTGGATCTCGGGTTTGTCCAAACCCTGGCTGTAGGCATAGTTGATGCTTTCGATGATTTGCCCCTTCAGCCATTCCTTGAGCTGGGCGCCGGGCCCCTGCAGACTGGGCACGCGATCAATCACATCGATAGCCAAATTGAAGCGATCCACCTGGTTGCGGATTGCCAGTTCCAAAGGCGTGTTGATATTGCCCTTTTCCTTGTAGCCGCGGACATGGATGTTTACATGATTGGTTCTACGGTACGTGAATTTGTGAATCAGCCACGGATAACCGTGGAAGTTGAAGATGACGGGCTTGTCTTTGGTAAACAGCGAGTCAAAATCGCGGTCGGAAAGCCCGTGAGGATGTTCGCTATCCGGCTGCAAGCGATACAGGTCCACTACATTCACGAAGCGAATTTTCAGGTCCGGGAAGCTCTTCCGCAGAATTGCAACGGCTGCCAGTGCCTCCTGGGTCAGGATGTCGCCGGCGCTTGCCACCACAACATCCGGCTCAGCGCCCGCATCGGTGCTCGCCCATTCCCAAATACCGATGCCCTTGGTGCAATGGATGATCGCGGCGTCCATGTCGAGATAGACCAGGTGCGGCTGCTTGTCGGAGACGATCACGTTCACGTAGTCCTGGCTGCGCAGGCAATGGTCTGCGACGCTGAGTAAACAGTTCGCGTCCGGGGGCAGATAGATGCGGGTAATTTCCGCGCTCTTATTACTGACGACGTCCAGAAATCCGGGGTCTTCATGCGTAAAGCCGTTGTGATCCTGGCGCCAGACCAGCGACGTGATCAAGAGATTCAGGGATGCGATAGGACCCCTCCAGTCGATTTCGGCCTTCGACTTCTCTAACCATTTCGCGTGCTGGTTGTACATGGAGTCTATAATGTGCACGAATGCCTCATATGTACTCAGGAGCCCGTGCCGGCCGGTAAGGATATAGCCTTCGAGCCACCCTTCCAGCGTGTGTTCGCTCAGCATCTCCATTACGCGGCCATCGGGAGCAATGTCGGTGCCATCGGCATCCTCAGGCTTGATCCTCGCGAGCCAGGTTTTCAGGCTTGCTTCATAGACGTCTTGCAACCGGTTGGACGCATTCTCGTCCGGGCTGAACAGGCGAAAACTGCTCATGTTGCGCCGCATGACGTCGCGCAAAAACTTACCCAGTGTTTCGGTGGGTGAAACCTTCTTCGTGCCGGGGCTTTCAATAGGAACTGCGTAGTCGCAGAAGTTGGGGAGATCGAGAGCTTTGCGCACCTTGCCGCCGTTGGTGTGAGGGTTGGCGCTCATCCGGCGGTCTCCGGTGGGCGGCAGATCGCGCAGTTCGGGCACCAGCGTACCGTGCTGGTCGAAGAGTTCTTCCGGCCGATAGCTGCGCATCCACTGTTCCACGATCCGGAGATGCTCGGGGTTCGACTGCACGTCGAGCACTGGCACCTGATGCGCGCGCCAGAAATCTTCTACCTTATGCCCGTCTACCTCTTTGGGTCCCGTCCATCCCTTGGGCGATCGGAGAATGATCATGGGCCAGCGAGGCCGCTGTGGGTTGCCGCTCTTCCGCGCTTCCGTCTGAATGGCACGGATCTGCTGCACGCAACTCTCGACCGCGGCAGCCATCTTTTGATGCATCCGCTGCGGCTGGTCACCCTCGACCACGTGAGGCGTCCATCCATATCCCAAGAAGAGATGTTCGAGCTCCTCCGATTCGATCCGGGCCAACAGGGTGGGATTGGCGATCTTATATCCGTTCAGATGCAGGATCGGCAAAACAGCGCCATCGCGGATTGGATTCAGAAACTTGTTGGAATGCCACGAAGTGGCCAGTGGCCCAGTCTCGGCTTCGCCGTCACCCACCACCACGCTTACGATTAAATCCGGATTGTCGAACGCTGCGCCGAATGCGTGTGAAACGCTATAGCCTAGTTCGCCACCTTCATGTATGGATCCGGGAACCTCCGGTGTGCAGTGGCTTCCGAGTTGGCCGGGGAAGGAGAAAGCGCGAAATAGCCGAAGCATGCCGTTTTCATCCTGGCTCTTGTCTGAATAGATCTCCGAATAGGTGCCTTCCAGGTAGCAGTTCGAGAGCACTGCGGGTGCACCATGGCCGGGGCCGGAGATGTAGATCATGTCTAAACCGTATTTCTTGATCACACGATTCAGATGGACCCAGGCGAATGTCTGGCCCGGGTCGGAGCCCCAGTGTCCGAGCAGCCGATTCTTGAAATGCTCCGGGCGCAGCGGCATCTTGAGCAGTGGATTGTCGCGCAGGTAGATCATCCCCGCGCAAAGGTAGTTGCAGGCGCGCCAGTAGGCGTCGGTCTTGCGAAGTTCTTCAGGCGTTAGGACCTCGTCAGAGGAGGCCGGTGGCAATTCACTATTTTCAATGGATGTCATGAAAGCTCCTCGCTGCTTCGCTCAGTGGCAATGGCAGAATCGGCTTTTGGAGAGCCGAGAAGTTCGAATTTCTGGCCAGTTCAAGCCCAATCGTAACATCGCCTCCGCGAGAGATCTCATCCAATCCGACGTAGACTCCTAATGGAGCCGTGTCACGAGGATTGACGCGGTGACGACCTTTGGTCTCTCAGGTCGAAGGGAACTTGAAAACACGATGCTAGCCAATGGAACTGCGATTGCTTAACAAACCCTGTGGAGAT
>JBEKLB010000148.1:0-14066 GCA_050010415.1 Bryobacteraceae bacterium
TCCACTTTGGCGAAGTATTTCTCGAATTTTCCATCGTCCTGGCGTCGCTTGCGATCCTAACCAAGCGTCAATTCCTGTGGTACGCATGCATATTGAGTGGAACCATCGGCGCCGTGGTGGCAGCCACGATCTTTTATGTCCCCTCGATTGTCGAGCAGCTACAGCATTAAGATAGATTTGAATGGTTGAAAATGTGAAGCCGGGCGTTTCAGCCCGCGACGCTCGAGTTGTGCTCTTTGACTTCGATGGCACGTTGTCATTGATCCGCTCGGGCTGGATGAATGTAATGGTCCCGATGATGGTCGAGATCCTGCTTGACCTAAAGAGCGGTGAACCCGAAGAGCAAATACGCGCGATGGTGGAAGGGTTCGTCTGGCGGCTCACCGGCAAGGAAACCATCTATCAGATGATTGCGTTCGCCGAAGCGGTGGAAGCGCGCGGCGGCAAAGCGCTTGATCCATTAGCGTATAAGAAGATGTATTTGGACCTGCTGTGGCAAAAGATCGAAAAGCGCGTGGAAGGTTTGCGAAAGGGGCAAACAGATCCGGAAGAGTTTCTTGTTCCGGGCTCTCGCGCGCTGCTGGAACGTTTAGGGGAAAAGGGGTTGAAAATGTATCTGGCCAGCGGTACCGATGAAATCTATATGAAAGAAGAGGCGCGCCTGCTGGGCGTGACTCAGTATTTCGACGGAGGCGTCTACGGCGCTCTGGATGACTACAGTTTCTCCAAGGCCATCCTGATCCAACGCATTCTCTCCACTTCGGAATTTCAAGGGCATGAATTCCTTGGTTTCGGCGACGGCTACGTGGAAATAGAAGAGGTGAAGAACGTGGGTGGCGTGGCCGTGGGGGTGGCCAGCGAGGAGCCCGCCTGTAGCCGCGTGGACGAATGGAAACGCCAGCGCCTGATCGGCGTGGGCGCGGACTATATTGTTCCCAACTACCTCTGCGGTGAAGAGCTGTTTTCTTCGCTCTTCCCAGCCTGATGCCGCCCAGGACTGCCGAGATACTGGCGGCCTTCCCCAAATACTCGGCTCTTGTGGTCGGCGACATTTGTCTCGACCGCTGGTGCACCTACGACCCAGCTACCGCTGAGCCTTCGCGCGAGACTGGCATTGCGAGAGTGGCTGTCATCTCCACCGAAGTGGCTCCGGGCGGCGGCGGCAACGTTGCCAACAATCTGGCGTCTCTCGGCGTCAGCAGGTCCGCGGTATTGGGAGTGCTTGGCGACGACGGCCCGGCGCACGAGCTGACCCGTTCACTCAACGCGCGCGGCATCTCCACGGATCTATTAGTGCGGTCCGACAAAGCGCCCACCTTCACCTACACCAAACTCATCAACGCTACCACCGGTGTCGAAGATTTGCCGCGGGTCGATTTCATTAACACGCGTCCCCTGCCCGATTCGGTGGAGCAGGAGGTTATCGAGTATCTGCGCGAGTTTGCGGTTTCATTCGATATCATTTTCGTTTCCGATCAGGCCGATACTCGCAGTGGTGGAGTGATTACTCCGTCGGTGCGGGCGCTGCTCGAAGAGATCGCGAAAGCCGATCCAAAGAAAATCATCTGGGTGGATTCGCGGCTGCGCGTGGAACGCTTTCACCACATGATTCTGAAGCCCAACGAGCGCGAGGCCGCCGCCGCTTCCATCGGGCTGTTCGGCGAGCTGGATTACCAGCGCTTACGCACTCACGCCAATTCGAGGCTCATGTTCGTGACGAAGGCGGCCGAGGGAGTAGTGGTTGTCGAGGACCGGGCCGAGACTGCCGTTCCGGCGTTCCGTGTCGACCATCCGGCCGATGTTTCAGGCGCGGGCGATAGTTTCTCCGCTGGCGCGGCGCTGGCTCTGGCCATCACCGGTTCCGCGATGGAAGCCGCGCGCTTCGGGAACCTGGTAGCGTCCATCACGGTGCAGAAGCGCGGCACGGGCGTTGCAAGCCCCGAGGAAGTTCTCGCGGCCGCAGGCGCATGAGCACGTTGGCGGCATGAGCACGTTGGCAATTGACATCGGCGGCAGCAAATTCAGCGTGGCCGTGTTTGAAGGCAAGCGAATGGTGGAGCGCGAATCTCACTCTACCGATCGGGCCGGCGGACGCGATTGGATGCTCGCGAGAATCGCGGACGTTGTGAAATCCTTGCGCTCACGGCATCGACTGGATTGCTGTGGCATCGGATTTGGCGGTCCGGTGGACTTTGTTCAACAGCGCGTGGCCCTGTCCACCCACGTCACTGGTTGGAACGATTTCGATCTCCCCGGCTACTTGACGGAACTGCTCGGATTGGTTCCCGGCGTTCTTCCCATCATAGATAACGACGCCAACGCGGGCGCGCTCGGCGAGGGCCTCTACGGCGCCGGTTACGGCTACCGGCCGCTGTTCTACATGACGCTTTCCACCGGCATCGGCGGAGGCCTGGTGGTCCACGATAACGTCTATCGCGGCGCCGATTCTTATGCGGGCGAGATCGGCCATTTAACCATCCGGCCGGATGGTCCCAAGTGCCTGTGCGGTTCACACGGTTGTCTGGAGCGGATGTGCTGTGGATTGTGGCTGGAGCGCGATCATGGAAAGCCGGCAATTGAATTGTTTCTCGATCCTGAATTTGTGGAACGCTACGTGGTCGATTTAGCGTTGGGCCTGAAGGCCGCCATCATGCTCTTGAATCCGGGACGCATTGTTATCGGCGGCGGCATCAGTAAGGCGCGCGATCGCTTGTTCGGGCCTTTGCAGGCCGAACTGCGCCGGCAGATCACCGCGTGGTCGCGAGCGCGCATCGATGTGGTACCTGCTGGGCTTGGAGATGACAGCGTTTTATGGGGCGCCATGGCGCTGGCCACCCGGCGAACAGCATGAAGCTGCCCGCGTTTTATCCGATAGTCTCTAGCGTCGCGACGGCCGAAGCGGTGCTGGAAGCCGGAGCGAAGATCCTGCAGTATCGAAACAAGCAATTCTTTTCCCGTGCATCGTTCGAAGATGCCAGCCGAATTGCGGAATTGTGCCGGCAGGGCGGCGCAATGTTCGTGATGAACGATCGTGCCGACGTCGCGGCTCTGTTGAAGGCCGCGCTACATCTGGGACAGCAGGATCTGGCCCCGTCCGACGCCCGGCGAATCCTGCCCGCCGGGTCCATCGTCGGATTCTCGACGCACAATGAGCAGCAGTTGCGCGAAGGCGACAGAGAGCCGGTGGACTACCTTGCCATTGGTCCTATCTTCGCCACCGGATCAAAGGAGAATCCCGATCCCGTGGTCGGACTGGAGCAGCTTCGCGCTTTGCGGCCGCTCACGCGAAAGCCTCTGGTGGCCATCGGGGGCATCACTCGCGAATTAGCGCCGCAAGTTTTCGCGGCCGGAGCGGACTCCATCGCCGTCATTAGCGATCTCGTTCCCGATCCACGCGCGAGGGCGGCGGAATGGCTGGCGATTAGTGCTGGTGTTCGTGCTCGTGATGGTGGTGGGCCTGAGGCGCCGTGACTAGAATATTGCACGGTGCGTCCGACAGCGCGCACTTGGTGTGCTCGAACTGAACGGTGGTGTGATTGATTTCGTAATTGCAAAGTACGTCCTTGATCCGATGCAGAATGGCGTTGCTCTCCGAAGGCGGCATGTCTTCGATCAGCACATGGCAGCTCAACGCGTGCGCACTCGAGCCGAGGCTCCAGATGTGGAGATCGTGAACGTCGATCACGCCGTCGATCTGCCGCATCGCGCCGGTCACTTCGTCCAGCTCCATGCCGCGTGGCAGGCCTTCGAGCAACACGTTCAGCGATTCCTGGATAATGTCCCAAGCGGTCCAGACGATAAGAATGCCGATCAGGACAGACAGCACCGGGTCAATGACGGCCAGGCCGGTGAAGTGAATCGCAATCGCGCCGGCGATGATCCCCACTGAGCTGACGGCGTCGCCCAGCATGTGGACAAACGCGGCTCGAATATTGAGATCGTGATCCTTCTCGCGATAGAGGCCCCACATGATTCCACCGTTGAGCGCCAGGCCGGCCACGGCGACCCACAGCATGGTCCACTCCTCAATGTGGCGCGGATGCGCCAAGCGCTGCCAGGCTTCATAGAAAATGAAAATGGCGATTACCACCAGCGTGAGGGCATTCACAAAAGCAGTCAGCACTCCGGCGCGGTGATAGCCGAAGGTCTTGACGCTGTCGGCCGGCTTGGACTGCATATACACGCCGACCGCGGCTAACACCAGAGCCAGCGCGTCCGTGAAATTGTGGCCGGCATCGGAAACCAGCGCCAAGCTGCCGGAACGGAAACCGGCGATGGCTTCGACCACGACAAATAAAATGGTGGCGAAAAACGACCATTTCAGAATGCTCGCGGTTCCGTGATGATGGCCGTGGTGATGCAATTTGTACCTTTGCTTCTATTTTACCTCTTAGAAGCGCGTTACTTCAGTGAAGTTGAAGCCGCGGACCTTCATGGCCGGGACCACCATATCGAAAGCCTCTTCGCCGGAGGCGCGCACGGAAGGAGAAAGCGCTTCCACGTTGTTCAGCAATTCGATAATGCCCTGATTGAAGCGGAAATTGCGCAGGCCCCGGCTAACGCGTCCGTTCTCGATCATAAACGTTCCGTCGCGCGTCATGCCGGTCATGATCTTTTCGTAGGGATCTACTTCGCGGATATACCACAGACGCGTCACCAGGACGCCGCGCTCGGTGGACGCGATCATTTCATCGGTAGAAGTTGAGCCGCCGGCGATGACGATATTGAGGGGCGCTTCGCCCACTTCATTGGGCAGCGGGAAGCCGTGGCCGGTGGGCTCAACGCCGGCCTTCCGGGCGCTGGATCGCGCATAGGCCAGATCGCGGGGAACGCCGGCGTCGACCAGAGTAAGCTTGCGGCGCGGCACGCCCTCGCCATCGAAAGGAACTCCTGCCTGGAGCGGATGCGCGGCATCGTCGGCAATCTGAATGTTTTCGCCAAACAGCTTTTTGCCGACGCGATCGGTGAGGAAGCTGCGGCTATCGGCAACCGCGGTGGCGCTGAAATCGCCGAACATTTGTCCCACCAGATCCAGCACCGCCGCCGGCTCAAGGATGACGGTGTAGCGGCCCGGCAGGATTTCCTGGGGGTCGCGCGACAGCCGCGCCTTTTCCGCGGCGCTCCGGGCCAGCGCCAAGGGATCGATGGACGCATGGGACACGGCTGATGCTTTGGCCCATCCCGAACTATCGCCCGCCATCGCGGTGATTGAAAACTGCGCCATGGTCTCGGCGTGCCAGGCCGACACGCCGCGGGAATTGTACATAGCTTCGACGCTCTGTCCGGTGGAGTAAATTCCCGCGGCCGTTTGCCCCATGCCTTCGACGATGCGTATGGCTTCCGCGACGGCGCTTGCGCGATGCTGGGGCGTGGCACTCGCAGTGACCGCATCGAAGCGCTTGGTTTCTGAAATCGCCGAACGCTCGAAAAGCGGCAACAAATCCGGATTGGCCGCGGCGGAGCGGGCCAGCGCGAGAGCCTGCGCGACGGCGCCGCGAATCGAATCCGGATCGAAGCGGTTGGTGGTAGCGCGCGCGGTTCGATGATCCAGAGCTACGCGCACCGAAATCCAGCGATCCTGCTCGGCAACGTTTTGATGGATGGTATTGTTGGCAAACCGAGTGAGCGCCGCGCAACGCGCGCCGAAGAGCGCCTCCACATCCGAGACGCCCAGGGATTTTGCGGCACTCTGAACGGCTGCGAAGAGCTCCTGGCAATTCGCCTGTGGCAGGATGCTTTCAGCCATCTCAGGCGGCATACGCCGCTCCCACTTTGATGTTGTGGAAGCGCGATGGGCTTGCGCCGTGGCCGGTGGCGATCACTTGCTCGGGCTGTCCCTTGCCGCAGTTGGGAACACCCCACAACACCCAATGATCGCGATTGGCAACGGCCGCGCAAGAGTTCCAAAACTCCGTGGTGATGCCGCTATAGGTCGGGTTCTTCAACATACGAACGCGCTTGCCATCTTTGATTTCCCAGGCGATCTCGCAGCCGAACTGGAAGTTGTAGCGCTTGTCGTCGATGGACCAACTGCGATTGGTCTGCATATAAATGGCGCGGCTCACGCCGGAAAAAACTTCGTCGAGTGTTTGCTCGCCCGGCAACAAGCTGACGTTGGTCATGCGGATCAGCGGAAGGCGCGCCCAACTGGTGGCGCGCATGGTGCCATTCGAGCGCTTCTGGCCGATGGCGGCGGCCGTCTCGCGCGAGGTCATGTATCCGACGAACTGGCCGTTACGAATAATGTCGGCCGATTGCGCCGGAACACCCTCGTCATCGAATGCGAACGTGCCCATTCCGGGGCCGTGTTCGATGCGCGCGTCGCAAACCGCGTTCACCAGATCCGAACCGTAGCGCAAATGATTCAGCTTGTCGAGCGTGAGAAAGCTCATCCCCGCGTAGTTAGCTTCTGAACCGAGCACGCGATCGAGCTCGATGGGATGGCCGATGGATTCGTGGACCTGAAGCCCGAGCTGGCTGCCATCCAGGATCAGGTCGAAGCGGCCTTCGGGGCATTGATCGGCCGAGTGCAGTGCGACGGCCTGCTCCGCCATGAGCGGCGCATGAGCCAGAAGATCGAGCTCGTGGATCAACTCGTAGCCCTTGAGCTGGTGCTGGCCGCCGAAGGAATTCGGATAGGAGCGCTTCTGGATCTGGTCGCCCTTGAAGCTGTAGGCTTCGAATCCGGCACCGCTCGAAGTGCGGGTCTGATCGATGACGCTGCCGAGGGAAGAGACGAAGACCTGCCGGCTACGATGGAAGATCATCGAAGTTTGCGCGAGCGTCACGCCGGCGGCGCGGCGCAATTCTTCATCGACGGCGGTGAGCAGCGAGAGCTGTTCTTCCACGCTCACGGTGAACGGATCGATCTGACAGGGCGACACCCAGATGGCTTCGTGCTTCGCCTCGGGCGCCAGCGTGACGTCGTGTTTCTTGGCGAGGGCGCTGGAGCGGGCGACGTCGACAGCCAGAGCGGCCGCGGATTCAACGCCGGGGCGGCTGAGATCGTCGGTAGCGGCGAATCCCCAGCAGCCATCGGCGAGCACGCGGATTCCAATGCCTACCGATTCGTCGCTCGATACCTGGCCAGGCTTGCCGTTCTTGGTGCCGAGCTCGCGGTCGCGGCTCTCGACCAGGCGAACGTCGGCGTAGGTTACTCCAGGGCGCTGGGCCGAATCGAGCGCTTCGAGCGCTAGCTGCTTCATGAAACCAGGATAGCGGCTACCGGGAATGGGGGATTAGGGATTGGCAAACAGGGCGATATCGTTCACGCCAGGCTTCCCGCTACTTACCTTGCAGCTCGCTGAGCCGGCGCTGAGCGAACGCGTTCCCGAGTTTTGCGGATTCCAGATACAACTCCTTGGCCTTTTCCATATTCCTGGGAACGCCCTGGCCGTCTTCGTACAACTTTCCGAGGTCGTAGATCGCGGCGGCATTTTTCAAATCGGCGGCCTTCTGAAACCACTTCGCTGCGTCTTCGTCGTTCTGCTCTACACCGTCGTTGCCGAGTAAGTACAGACCTCCCAGAGTGAGCATGGCCGAGGAGTTTCCCGCTTTCGCCGCGAGCGTGAACCATTCCACCGCCTCGGCATCATTCTTGGCTACGCCTTCTCCGTTACTGTAACTTTCGGCTAATTCCTCCATCGCGTTGGCATCGCCTAGAGCAGCGGATTTGCTGAACAGGTCGATCGCATCCTCCGGCTTGCCCTCGCGCCGCTTCAACATCGCAGCGTTGTAGTACTCCTGGGCACGGAAGGAGGCTGGAAGGGGCTTTTGTTTGGGGTCTGGCGTCAAATCGAGAGGAGGCGCGGTGGAGGCTGCGGGCGCGCTGGGCTGCTCGGCCTTTAAAGTTGCGGGCTTTTCGATCGCCGGCGCCGGTTGCGGCAGTCCCAGAGGAGTCGGCTTCGCGGGCACGGCCGGCTGCACCACCGCTGGCGCGCTCGACGCCGCGGCAGGAACGGGTCGCGAATAGGAGTTCCTGTAATACAGGGATGCGAGCGCGAGCATCACAATTACCAACGCAATGCCGCCGGCATATAACACTGGGGCCGGCCAGCGCTTCTGCTGAAGCGATGGGTCAAAGGACGGCCCAAGGGCCGGCGCTGGCGCTGCAACTGGATTCCGGAACGCGGCTTCGAGCGCGGTGGTGAACTCCATGCAATTGGGGAAGCGCTGGTCCGGAAACCTGTTCCACGCACGTTCCAGGACGTGGTCTATCCCGGGCGGCAGCGCGGAATTCCTGGCATGCGCGGAAGGCCGAGGCCCATAGACGATCAGGTGGGCCACGGTAGGCATCGAATCGGCCTGAAACGGCCGGCTGCCGGTCAACAATTCGTACGCCAGAACCGCGAGAGCAAATTGATCGGACCGTCCGTCCACCGCTTTCGCTTCAATCTGCTCGGGAGACATGTAGCTCGGAGTACCCATCAGCATGCCCGTGACGGTGGCATTTTCCGTCGACATCAACTTAGCGATGCCGAAGTCCGCCACCTTCACCGTCACCTTGTTTTGCAGCATGATGTTGGCGGGCTTGATATCGCGATGAACCACGCCCTGCTGGTGTGCGTAGTCCAGGGCCGCTGCCGTCTGCTGGAGGATCTTGAACGCGGCGTTGTGGTCTAAAGGGCCCGTGGCCAGGAGTTGATGGAGCGACGGACCATCCACGTGTTCCATGGTGATGTAGGCCGAGTTCTCATGGAGACCCACATCCAGGATGATGACGATTCCGGGATGAAACAGGCGGCCGGCCGAGCGCGCCTCCCGGAACAGCCGTTCCTTCATGAATTCGGCTTCGCTCGGGTCCATGGCCGGTTGGAGGCTGATCACCTTCACGGCAACACGCCGGCCGATCATGGGGTCGACGGCGTCATAAACGATACCCATGGCGCCGCGCCCCAGCTCGCCGCGGACCAGATAGCGTCCGATTTGCCCGGCGTTGCCCAGAGTGACATCGAGAAAAGATTCCGATTCCCGGCGGGCACGCAGTAAGCGCTCTACAGCCTCGGACAAAGCGGCATCGCCGCCGCTGGCAGTCTGGACGAAGGCCGGCCGATCGGCTTCTGAACGTTCCAGGGCCTGGTCGAAGATCTGACGCACCCGCTGATGGAATTCCGGTGCCATGCCAAAGGCGTTTCACCGCAGTCCGCGCCGCAGTTCCTTGAAAGTGTTCCTATTATTATAAGCGCTCAAATCGGAGGCTCACGCGTTGTAACGCCTTCGTTTTAACCGCAGGTTGTATTTCAAACGCCGCGCATCCGGTCGAAGAGCCAGGCGCGGGCGAACTCCCAGTCGCGGCGAACTGTGGGGACGGATATATTGAGCGCCTGGGCGATTTCCTGGTCCGTATGACCGCCGAAAAATCGTAGTTCCACCACCTGAGCCGCGCGCGGATCGATTTGCTCCAATTCGCCCAGCGCCTGGTTCAGCGAAACCAGGTCGACGCCACGGGGATCGATACCGGCCTGCACTTTGTCGAGCGCCACCTTTACCGCGCCGCCACCCCGTTTCTGCGCGTGGTTAGCGCGCGCATGGTCCACTAGCACGCGTCGCATCTGCTGGCTGGCAACCGCAAAAAAGTGCATCCGGTTGTGGATTTCCAGGCCTTCGGAGCCGATCAATCTGGTATACGCTTCGTGGATCAAGGCTGTGGTCTGCAGCAGGTGGCCCGGTTTCTCGCCGCGAAGCTCGCGGGAGGCTATCCGGTGCAACTCGCTGTAGACCAAGGCAATGGCCTTTTCCCCGGCCTGCTGGTCGCCCTGCTGCATTTGTGTGAGCAACAGCGTGAGCACCCCAGTCTTCGCTGTTTTCGGAGAAGAGGCAGCCATTTCGGACAGTATACAGTACCTCAGATCGGGCGCTCCAGAGGATTTGGAAAGACAGAGGATTTGGAAAACAGCCCGAGGGCGGCGCTCAGTACTAGTACGCAGTCCAATGACGGATGGCGCCCTCTTTATACGTAAACAATTTTGAGCAACTTCCGGCTGTATCACGCATAACTAAGTGAAACCGGAAATAGAGAGATGGTGGTTGGGAAAACCAACCTTGTACGCCAGAATGGCTCGGGATATACTAAGCTTCCCCCTATTCTGGACGAAATCTGAGAGAGGAAGCTTCCAAGGGAGCATGGAGGTCTATATGCTGAAGTCGAAAACGCTTGGTCGTGTTGCGGTGATGCTGGGAGTGGCCGTTGCTTCGGCCCAAGCCGACGATCTGGGCGCCATTCAAAAGAAGCTGGCTTCCGAATACTCTGTCACCCAGCCCACTGCGGACAACACCGACATCGTCACTGCCGGTTCGATCCTGATTCTGCAAAAGAGCGGTCTGATGCTGAGTCCCACGACCAACACCACCTTGGACCAGAACACCTATCGGGACGGGACAATCCAGGCCGGCGCGGCTACCAAGACCAAATCTTTTCTGCATAAATTTGGCTCGGTACCCGGGATAAGCTCAGTTCCCGGCGTGGGCACGGTGGCCGGCACCGCGGCGACTGCAGACTCCAGCTCCGGCGGGGCTTCGAGGACTTACGTAACTGGCGAAAAGATGTGGGTGACCAAGGTCGAAGTCAAGACCGAGGGCAAGGACCAGGAGGCTGTTTTTACGCTGTTCACCGACGCGGTTAGCGATGTTCGTTACCGGGGGACTCTGAAGATTGTTTTTCCGAAGGGATCGAGCGACGATCAAGTCGACAAACTGGTTGCCGAGGTTTTCAAGATACAACCCGCGGACGATCAGAAGGCCGACGCTGCGAAACCGGCCGCCCCAGCTGCGCCAGCCGCGGGAGGTGCTCAACAAGCGGCTGTTCCCGCAGTAGCGGCACCGGCTGCTCCCGCGCCCGCCGCCGCGCTTCCGGACATCGCTCCTCCTCCTCCGCCGGTTGATCAGCCCGCCCCGCCGCCAGTGACGGTTTCGTTAGGCCAGACTCCCGATCAGGTGATCGCGGCACTGGGCCAGCCGCAGAAAATCATCAAACTCGCAAAGAAGGAAACGTATTACTACAAAGATCTGAAAGTGATATTCACGGCTGGCAAGGTCAGCGACGTTGAATAGGCCACGTCTAGAACGGAGAGACATTATGAATGCGCACAGAATTTACCAGGCCGTAGGTTCAAAATACCTAGCAGGCACATTGGCTGTGTTCTTGCTCGCCGCATGCGCGGCACAAGGGCAGACGAAGAAGCCGGCCGCGCCTGCCAAGCCAGCGGCGGCTCCCGCCAAGCCAGCCGCGCCGGCCGCAAAACCAGGAGGCGCCGCTGGCGCTGCACATGGGCCGACCGCTGGCGGAGCCGCTGCCAGTCATGGGCCGACCACCACCACGGCTGGTCATAGCGGCGGTGGAATTACAACCTCTGGTAAGTCCGGCGCCACCACTACGACGGCCGGGCACGCTACAACCACCACCAGCGGTGCCGGCGCCAAAACGACAGCAGCGCCCGCAGCGTCCGCACGTCCGTCTACCGCGCCTGGCGGCGCGCATCCGGCTGCTGCAGCCGGGCCCCACACGGCCAGCGGCGCTCCGCCCAAGGGCAGCACCATGCACAGCACACCCAAGGGCGACGAGGTTCGAACGCGCGCCAATGGCAAGCCAGGCGATGTGCATGTGGCCGGCCGTAACATGGACATCCATCATGGATTATCCGGTAGCCGCAGCGTCCGGGTGGAGCGCGCGGACCATTCCCGTATCGTCGCCGAGCGGGGAGGCCGCGGTTACGTGCAACATCCGTATATGTATCACGGCCATGAATATGGCCATCGGACTTACTGGGAGCACGGCAGAGGTTACGACCGGTTCTATGCGCGCTATCCCTATCACGGCGTTTACGTGGAGATGTACAGTCCCGCGTTTTACTATCCGCCCGCCTTTTATGGATGGGCCTACAATCCGTGGGCTGTGCCGATTGCATATCCAGTGGCGGCTTGGGGCTGGGGTGGCGCTCCCTGGTATGGATTCTATGGTGCTTACTTTACGCCCTATCCGGCGTATGCGAGCGCTTCGTTATGGCTGACGGATTACCTGATTTCCAACACGCTCGCGGCGGCCTACCAGGCCAACGTAGATGCCCAGGTGCAGGCTCAAGCGCAGCTGGCAGCCAATGCCGCCGTCATGACGCCACAGGTGAAGGATATGATCGCGGCGGAAGTCCAGCGGCAAATCGCGATTGAGAACGCCGAGTCTGCGCAACAGGCCGCCGGGCCCAATCCGGCCGTGAGCGGCGTGCAGCGGATGCTCAGCGATAACCAGGCGCATGTCTTCGTGGCAGGCAAGCCTCTCGACGTGGTGGATGCCAATGGCGCCGAATGCGCCATCAGCGACGGCGACGTTTTGCAGCTTACTCCGGCGCCGCTTCCCGACAATGCCACTGCTGCCACCTTGGGAGTTTTGACCAGCAAGGGCGGCGTGGAATGTGGGAAGGGTGCTCTGGTTACGGTGCAGATCGCGGACCTGCAGGATATGCAGAATCACATGCGCGAAACCATCGGCCAAGGAATGGGGGATCTCAAGGCCAAGCAAGGCAAGGGCGGATTACCCGCGCTTCCCGCCTCGGCCAGCGGAATGCCGATGATGGCGCAGTTCGCCATGGATGCGCCCCCGCCCGACAACACCGCGCAGCAGCAGATCACCGCTCAGGGCGCCGACGCCGATAAGGCCGAACAGGAAGTTCTCGCTCAGGCTGGTTCCGGCGATGCGTCGGTGGCTGCTCCTCCTGCCGTTGCGGCGCCGGCCGCCCCTCCGGCGGAGATTAGCATTGGCCAGACCGTGGAGCAGGTGACGGCAGCGTTCGGCGAACCCAAGAGCAAGGTAGATCTGGGAGCCAAGAAGATCTACGTGTTCAAAGACGGCACGAAGGTCACTTTTAAAGACGGGAAAGTGGTGGACGCGCAGTAAACGTCCTGCTCCTTGTTCCAAACAACTTTGAGGGCAACTGGTCGCCGCTACGATGACCATGTTGCCCTGTTTCCTTTGTTAGAGAGATTCTGAAAGCAAATCCTTGCATCCATCATCCCCTGTAAGAGACGCGCGATTCGAGTAGAGCGGTGAAAGGGACAAAGATTTTGAAGATTTCCTGTCTCGTTTGCATTCTCGCCGGCGCTGTTTCAGCCCAAGACAACCTGATCACGAATGTCGCTTCGTTCACGGCCGCCGGATCGTCCACCATGCTGGTCTTCCTCAACGCCGATCCCGCCAACGATAATTCGAACGGTCTGGATAATATCTGCCTGGTTGCGGGGACAGCCGCTGTTCCGGAGCCGTCCGTGCTGCCGTTCGTCGGCGCGGGCCTCTTCGGTTTCGCGCTTGTTCGCCGCCGGGTGAACTCAGTGAAACAATTGCGAGGGTAACGGGGAAGGGTCACCCGAGAGGATCACCGGCGCCCAGTACAGGAAGCTTTTCTCCTGCGGGTTTTTCATGATTTCGAGCATCGCCAGCCGCAAGGCGCCGGCGCGGCTGCGGCCCATGCTCAGCTCTTTGTAGAAGCGCAGCATGAGAGCGCGTTCGGTGCTGTCGGAGACGTTCCACAGAGGCGCGACGAAAGTCTTGACGCCCGCAATGGCCGCGGCGCGTCGCATGCCGTAAACGCCGTCGCCCGAGGAAGGAACGCCATCCGCCATGCGACACTGCGAGAGCACCAGCATTTGGGAGCCGTGAAAATCGAGTGTCTCCAGTTCCAGCGCGGTGAGCAGGCCGTCCTCGAGAACGATGGCGGAAAGATTCATCGCTCGCGATCCTGGATCGAGGGCGGGCAACGTGCATCCAGGGCCGCCCGAGCCCGCTTTGCAATCCTCGTCGCCACGAACCAGACCATGCCCGACAATGTGCAGTAAGGCAGGGCTCCGAAGCGCTTTTATATTTTTTACCGTAGCCTCTCTTTCGGCGAGAAGCCGGGTGCGGGGGATCAGCCGTTCAAGGGACCGAGCCTCCAAGTCAGCGCCATCCAGGCGATCGAGACCATTGGCGCCGCCGGGGCTGAGTGCGATCACTGGCGGACCCGCGGGTTGCCCGGGATCCACGGGCGTCACCAGATCGCGGCTGGCCGTGAGATAGCTGATCGCGAACCGTTCAACCAGAA
>JBEKLB010000149.1:0-13999 GCA_050010415.1 Bryobacteraceae bacterium
ATCCTGGTCTGCCTGGTTTTGGCATTGGTAGTGCTGCGTATCACCGGCCTGAACCCGACCGGGGATACACCTGGCGCCGGGAACTATCCTGGCTTATGGCTCAACGGAACTGTTGTAACTACTCCGGTCACAGACTGGTCTTTCACTAAGCAATATCAAACAGACAAGCTGGAGACGCGAACCTGGTACCTGATTCCTCATTCGGTAACAACAGGCCACATCGTTTATAACGGCCAGCTCTATATTACGTCCTTCTTCCCCGCGGGCGTGCCCTTTCCACAAGGCAAGAGTTGGGTTAAGAACGTGATGCGTGATCCGCATGTCCGCCTGAAGTTCGGGGACAATTTATATGATTGTGTTTTGGCTCCGGTCACCGATCCGGCGGAAAAAGCGGCCGTGCTCGGACCGAGGGCAAAACAGAATCCTCAACTCTTGGCCTCAGACGCGGCGGGTGGTCCGGTAATGCACCTGTTTCACGTGCTGCCTCAGTGAGAAAAGGCGCAAGCCGGGGTGGGCTGCACTACGCAGGGTTGACGCGCTACACAGGGTTTACCCGAAAGACGGTGGCTGCCGAAACTGCTGGTACCTTCCATTGGGGATATTTCTTTCCTTTAGCATCGAGCACGGCTGCTTTTTCAACCGGATCGTTGATTATTGACAGGGTACGATCAAACACTTGGTCTCCTATCTTCAGGCGCACGCTGGGATCACGAACTATATCTTCAACCCACAGTCTGCCGCGATAAGAGGTCACGTACAGATTGCCGTTATATACGGCGCACCAGATCGTCACCGAGTGAGGCAGCAGAAATGGCGTCTGGGTTTGAATCTTGATCTCGGGAATCTTGTTCGTGAACGACCAGTCGGCCACTGGGGTGGTGACGGGTTCCCCCTTGATCCAAAGCCCTGGCATCTTGCACGTAAAAGACCTGTCGGTTGGCGGGCAGCCCTTAGGTTCGAAACCCGTGACGCTCAGCAGCAGCAAAACCGCGACCAAGACAATTATTGTTGATCCAACAATCTTTACTAGTTTTCCCATGCTCGGCTCCTAACTCCGTTTTGGCTTTACCTATCGCATGATTCTACACCCAACCAGTCTCCGCTTGGGGCGGCGTGATCTGCGATGCTTTTTACCAGCGGTCGGCGCAATAGAAGGCATGAGAATAGTCATCACCGGCGCCAATAGCGCCACCGGCCAAGCCATCCTGCGATGCGCGGCGGAAAATGGCGCGGCGCCAAACGAGCTGGTCGCTGCGGTCCGCTCGGAGCGAGCCGCGGACGAGATCCGGATGCTACCGGGCCAGAAGAGTAGCACGGTCCAAATCTCCTACGGCGATCCCGGCAGTCTGGATGAGGCGTTTCGAGGATCCACTGCGATTATCCACCTGGCGGGAATCCTGGTCGAGCGGCCGGGGTCAACGTATCAACAGGCGAACGTTGCGCCGGCTCGCAGCGTGGTGGAAGCCGCGAAGCGGTGCGCTGCCGAGAAGTTTGTCTTGATCAGCGCCACGGGAGCCGATGAGAAATCTTCCAACGGCTACTACCGCACCAAGGGACAGGCAGAAGCTCTGGTGCGTTCCTCCGGCCTCTGCTACACGATACTCCGCGCTCCGCTCCTGCTGGGCCCGGCAACCGAAGGCGCGGAGGCGCTGGCCCGAAATGCGAGCCGGCCCAAAGCCAGGCTGATCGGCGGCGGACGCAATTTTCAACAGCCTCTTTATGTGGATGATTTGGCGCGGGGGGCAATTGCCGCCGCCCAGCCTTCGATTGCGCCCAATCGCACTTTGGACCTGGTTGGTCCCGTTTCGCTCACGGAGCGCGAACTTGTCGAGCGAGCTGCCCGGGTGCTCGGCCATGAGGTGCGGGTTAGCTCGATCCCGAAGGGACTGCTTTCCTTTGCGCTCGCCATTCGTCAGCGCGTCTTCCGTCAGCTTTTGGGCCCCGGATTTTCGGTGGATGCGCTCGAAGTGATCACCGCCGACACGCGTCTGGATCCCCGGCCTGCCGCGAGTGAATTGGGGCTCCGCCTGACCGGCATCGAAGAAATGATTGAGAATAGTTTAGGCCACGAGCGAAAAGATGAACGAGAGTAGCCAATCCACCTCCAGCCAACCCACCTCTAGCCAACCCACCGCAATTCCCTGCGCCACTGGCGCTAAAAAAGCGAAGCCCTGGCAGCGGCTTTTGCCGTTGCTGATCACGGTGGCCTGCTTCGCCTATCTCTACAACGCCCTCAACCGCGCTGCAACATCCCAAGGCAGCCCGCTGCTCACTTATCTGGCGAGAAGCTTTGCAAATGTGAACTGGTATGAATGGCTGGCTCTGATGATTCCATACTGTTTCTTTTATCTGATCTTCGACAGTTTGGTGGTTTGGAAAGTAATCAACTGGTTCAACGCCAAGATAAGCTATGCCGATGTCTTGCCCATTCGCGCCAGCGCCTACATCCTCTCCCTGGTGAATGAGCAGGTCAGTAAGGGAGCCATCGCGGTTTATCTGAATCGCCGGGATGGAGTGCCGGGCTGGGAAGTCGGGTCCAGCATGCTTCTCATGATGATCTGCGAGATTTACAGTCTGGTCCTGTGGGCGACGGTCGGGGTGCTGTTACGCTGGAATAGCTTCCAACCGGCCTTCCACATCATTCCCTGGATCGCGTTGGGCGCGGCCGTGTTCTTCGTGCTGTTCCAACTGTTCTTCAGTGGAAAAATCGCCCCCGGAATCGCCCTGCGCGACCGCCCCATCTTCCGGGCGTTCCGGCTCGCGAAGGTGTGGCACTACGCGGTGGTGATCGCGCTGCGCGCACCGCCCGTTCTTGCGGGTGTGGTGGTATATACGCTGGCCTTGCGGCTCTTTGGAGGCTCCATCGGTCTTGGAGAGATGCTGGGCATCTTGCCGGTGATATTCTTTGGCGCGGCTATGCCTGGACCGATGCACTCGGTCGCGATTCTTTTTTGGGTCCTGCTCTTTCCGGATAAGCCGGGTCAAATGACGGCCTTTGGCTTCGTCATGCACAATTTCTTTATCTTCTTCAACGCCGCGGTGGGCCTGCTATTTCTCCGGCGGGCGACTCGGGAGCTGTTCGGGTAATCTCGCGAACATCAGCCGCTGACCCATCGATAGCAGCGTCGTCAGGACAAGTAACCAGACCAGGATCGTGAGCACGGGCTGCAAGAACATAAGTCCCATTCGGATAAGAATATCCAGGATGGATGGAACGAAGTAAAGCATGCCATTGTAACGGCCGAGTTTGCTCCCGCGAAGTTTGGCGTTCCGGTGAACCCAATAGGAATCGATCACATACTGGGCAAAGGCCAGCGTGATCAGGATAGGCAGGATCCACGGGAACGAGCCGCGCAGGGCTCCCGCATACAACCCGGAAGTGACGAATAGAAAATCGCTGGTGTGATCGAAGGTTCCGCTGAATGCGGTCACGGTTCCTCTTCGGCGTGCGATGGGACCATCCAGAAGATCGGTAATCAACGCCACCACCCACGCGACCAGGGCAAAAATCGCGGAACCCCGGTCTCCTTTTGCCATGAAAAACGCAAACGGAAGCACGAGAAGCAGACGAATCGCCGTCAGTGCATTAGCCATCGCTGCTTACTCGGGTCCATCACTCCACATAAACGCCGCCACATAAGGCCAAGCATACATCGGGAGGGTGTAGGTCATCAGTTTGCCCGCGCAGACTCATCGAACCAGCGCACGCCGGTAAGGCGGTACGCTAGTGTAGTTGATTGGAGCGAGAAGGTAATTTGAATATTCGCAAACACGCCGCCACAGGTCTTTTGGCAATTGGAGTTCTCGTCACGCTCTCAGCCAGCTTACAGGCCGACAATTTGGCTTATATGCTCGGAACAGCGGCGCCGGGCGTGGAGAATCCGTTCGGGACCGTCGACCTTAACTCCGGCGCGTTTACTTTGATCGGCAACATGGGATCCGGCGGATATGACGGCTTGGCTGTGGCGAACGGTGTGCTGTACACCGAACAGAACGGACTCCTTTATTCGGTAAACACGGTCAATGCAAATCTCACCCTCATCGGCGGGCTGAACGGCCACAACCTCGGCACTTTCGGCTCAACCACCACTGGACTGTACAGCGTGGCCAATGCGCCCTCCAGTGAGGTGACTACTCTCTATTCGATAAATGCCGAGACGGGCGCCGTCACGGCGATTGGGCCGATCGGCGCGAGCGCGGTACCCAACGGTCTAGGTTCCGGTGTGATTCTTTCTGTCGGCTCCAGCACGTTGTACATGGAATTCGACAACACTCTTTACACCATCAACACGACAACCGGCGCGGCCACGCAGGTTGGAGCTACCGACAGCAACAGCGGTGGAACCTCCGCGCTGCTTCTCGAAAACGGCACTTTTTACATCGGCAACGGTGCCGCCGGCATTGGCACGATGAACGCGACCACTGGCCAGGTTACGTCCGGCTCCCCGATTTCCGGAGGACCATCCTCCGCCATCGGACTTGCGCCCGATCCTCTGCCCGCCGGCACACCGCCGGTGATGCTGACGGCCAAGGCCTATATGCTCGGAACAGCGGCACAAGGGGTGGAGAATCCGTTCGGGATCGTCGACCTCAACTCGGGCGCGTTTACATTGATCGGCAACATGGGATCTGGGGGATACGACGGCTTGGCTGTTGCGAACGGCACTCTGTACACCGAACAGAACGGACTGCTTTATTCGGTCAACACGGCCAACGCAAATCTCACGCTCATAGGAGGAGTGACGGGCACGCCCAATCTAGCCACGTTCGGCTCCACCACCACTGGACTCTACGGTCTGGCCGGCACGGGTCAATTTGAGGTGGCTACTCTCTATTCGATAAATCCCCAGACGGGCGCCATCACCACGATTGGGCCGATCGGCGCCAGCGCCATCCCCAACGGTCAAACTTACTATCAGAGGCTTTCCGTTGGTTCCAGCACGCTGTACATGGAATCCAACTCCAATCTTTACACCATCAACACGACAACCGGTGCGGCCACGCAGGTGGGAACTACCGACAGTAACGGCTATCTATCCTCCGTGCTGCTTCTCGAATACGGCACTTATTACGTCGGCACTGGTTCCGGCATTGCCACGATCAACGTTAGCACTGGCCAGATCGATCCACACTCCTCGATTTTCGGTGGGCCAGGGTCCCCCGTCGGTCTTGCGCCCGATCCTCTGACCACGCCCACCCCGGCGGTCACGCTGGTGGCGAATGCGGAGGGCGGTGTTGCTACGATTGCGCCGAACACGTGGGTGGCGATCTCAGGATCCAATCTCGGCCCGGCCGGCGACACACGAACCTGGGGGAACTCGGATTTCGTGGATGACCAACTGCCAACCAGTCTGGATGGGCTTAGCGTTACCGTGAACGGCGTACCTGCCTACGTTTACTACATCAGCCCCACGCAGGTGAACATACTCACGCCTCCCAATGCCATTTCCGGATCGGTACCCGTGCAGGTCTCCGACAATGGAGTGATCAGCGCAAATTTCATGGTGCAGGCGCAGGCGGAATCCCCCTCGTTCTTCGTCTTCGGCGGCGGACCTTATATTGCGGCCATCCACGCCGACGGAAGTTACCTGGGTCCAACCAGTCTGTATCCCGGTTTGACCACTCCCGCCAAGCCCGGCGAGACAATCGTGCTGTACGCCAACGGTTTCGGATCCACGTCGATACCGGTGGTGAGCGGGTCCGAAACGCAGTCGGGAACGTTATCGCCAATGCCGGGGATCACCATCGGCGGCGTGGCTGCGAAGGTAACCTTCGCAGGCCTGGTTTATCCGGGCGAGTTTCAGTTCAACGTGGTAGTGCCGCCCTCGCTCGCCAATGGCGACCAGCCCACGATGGCAATGTACAACGGCTTGACGACGCAGGCGGGAACGCTAATCACGGTGCAGCAGTAGTGGAGCTGCATTTCTGGGGCCCGGCGACCTTGTAATGATTGAGGAGGATGCCGGTCGGCGTTGTTTGCGTGCTGATGAGCTCGAATGAGCGTGGATGTCAGCGTGGAGCTACCCCAGAGGATAAGGTCCCGGCCGTCCTGCGACTTGATACGGCGAATGCCCTCGACGATGTCCGGTCCAAGGCCCTCGAACGGTCCCCATTCAAGACTTTCCGGACGGCGAGTAGAGACATATTTTTTTGCCGCATTGAGACCGTCCGCCATTGGACTGCTCGGCGCCTTTGGCGAGTCCGACCACATATCGTAAGTGCGACGGCCGAGCAGCAGATCGAAGCGCCCGCCATGCGCGGCGAGGAGTGCGTCCCGGCCAGCGGGGGTCCGATAGGGCGCGGTCCAGTCGCTGTAGGGGAACTTGTCTTCGCCGGAGGACTGGATCACGCCGTCCAGCGAGATGTGTTCCATGATTTTGAGCTTTCTCATTTGAGTCTCCGTGTTTTGGGGTTGGAGCTTCTATTCTGTTGGCATTGCGAGGAACTCGCGCACCTCGACCGATGCGCGGCAGGCGGCGACAGCTTTGCGTCCCCACGCCACGGCTTCATCCATGTTGGCTGCATCGAGTATCCAAAAGCCGCCAATGTGTTCCTTGGTCTCAAGATATGGTCCATCGGTGATGACCACCCCTCCGCCGGGCTGCTTACGCAGTGATTTCGCCCGTGGCGCCGATTGCAGGCCGCCGGCGAAGAACCTGGCACCGGCAGCCTCCATCTCTTGGTTCAGCACATCGATATCGCGGACCATCGCTTCGTCCTCCGCGGACGGGTCATAGTTGTCGGGGTGGTGAATAGCAACCAGATATTGCGGCATGTCGTCTCCTAAAATGGCGTTCAGCCGGGCTAGTTGCCCGCCTTCACTATAACGGCGAACGGCGAGACCGGAATTCGACAAATTGCCCAGAAAAATTTGCCCTGTTCCTGCGTTCTATGCCGCTCGTACATTTGGGCTACCCGGCACAGGAATCGGTAATGACAAGCCGGCTTGTGATCGCCTGTCACGCACTTTGACCAACGTGCCGTCCAGTTCACCCACTATTTCGACCCGCGCATCCAAGAGCTGACTCCCGACGGTTCACATCATTGGAGTCCCTCCCGTGTGCAGTTCGGCTGCTAAGGCTAGTCGCCTTCACCGGAACGAAAAAGTACTGATCAATTCGCGTGGATTGACTGTAGGACTACCTCTGAAATGTCGATAGATGGAACATGGCCCATGCAAGGGCCAAGGAGTCTCTTACATGAACATGCGCTCGCTCTTTAGTGCGTTTTCCTCGGATCTTGCCATCGATCTCGGCACCGCCAACACGTTGGTCTATGCCAAGGGCAAGGGCATCGTCGTGAACGAGCCCTCCATCGTGGCAATCAATAAGACCAACGGCGAGGTGGAAGCGGTCGGCAAGGAAGCCAAAGAAATGCTGGGGCGCACTCCAGGGAACGTTGTCGCCATCCGGCCCATGAAGGATGGCGTCATCGCCGACTTCAAGGTCACCGAGCGAATGCTCCACTACTTTATCCTGAAGGCGCACGGTCGCAAGATGCTGGTCCATCCGCGCATCGTCATCGGCGTGCCCAGCGAAATCACACAGGTAGAAAAGCGCGCGGTCATCGACTCAGCCACCCGTGCCAAAGCCAGCGAGGTGCATCTGGTGGACCAGGCCATGGTGGCCGCTAATGGCGCGGGCATGCCTGTCACTGAACCCTGCGGAAATATGGTGGTGGACATCGGCGGAGGCACCACCGATGTGGCCGTCATCTCGTTGTCCGGGATCGTCTATGCATGCTCGGTCCGGGTGGCGGGAAACCAGATGGACGACGCCATCATGGGATTCTTAAAACGCAAGTACAATCTGCTGATCGGTGAGCGCACCGCCGAGGCCATCAAAATTCAGATTGGGTCGGCCTTTCCTCTGGACAAGCCTCTGACGATGGAGGTTAAGGGCCGCAACTTGATCGAAGGAGTGCCAAGGACGCAAATCGTCGATGATACCGAGATCCGGGAAGCTCTGTCTGAGTGCGTGAGCACCATTGTGAACTCGATTCGCGTAGCGCTGGAACGGACGCCCCCGGAACTCAGCGCCGACATCAGCGATCGCGGTATCGTTTTGACCGGGGGCGGCGCCTTGTTGAAGAACCTGGATGAGCGCATCCGTCAAGAGACAGGATTGCCTGTATCCATCGCCGAGGATCCTCTGGCGAGCGTGGTGTTGGGAACCGGTAAGATGTTGGACGACTTCAAGTTGCTCCGACGAGTGGCCATCGAGTAACCGCGCGCCAGTGGTATCCCGCTGCCGAGCCAGCTCGGCATTGTTGAAAAGCGCGAGATTGTCACAGCCCAAGTCCGCGCAGAAGCGTCTCTATCTGTCGCTCGACCTGGGTGCGGTCCTGTAGAACGCGAATGACCTGATAGAGGCCCTGCAGGTACGCCACCAGCACCTGCGCCACTACCTCCGGATCGAAATTGGCTGGCAGCTCTCCGCTTTCCCTGGCCGATTCCAGTCGATTTCGCCGAACGAATGCATCATTTTCCCGAGCCAAAGCTCCAAATACAAGTTCGTCCCAACAGCGAAGCAATATTGATTGTTCGTAGCTTGCTGCCTGGCCGAGCGACCTTCATGTAAATGAGCGACCGCGTCCCATGATCGGACATTGCCTTCGGGAGCGCACTCGATTTTGCAGTAGTTTATGGCTGGCAGTCCACGTGCCGAGACGCTAAGACGAATGGGAACCCTGACTCAAGACGTGCGCTTTTGTCTGCGGACGATCCGCAAGACGCCTGGGTTTACCGTTATTGTCATTCTCACTCTCGCTCTCGGGATCGGGGCGAACACCGCGATTTTCAGCATCGTCGACGGCGTGCTCCTGAGGCCTTTGCCGTTTCCCGAGCCAGAGAGGCTGGTCAAGATCGCGGACAGTGAGCCGGGTGCGGGCCTGTATGATTTCGGGACGTCGGAGCCTGAACTTCGCGATCTCCAGGGGCGCCGCGACATCTTTGACGACGTTTCGGCCATCTGGCCGGTCAGCGCCGACGCCACGGGCGGCTCTCAGCCGGAGCGGATCGAGCTGGTGGTGGTCAGTCCCAACTATTTTTCGCTATTGGGCGTGCAGGCGCAGATCGGCCGCATTTTCGGGCCCCAGGACCAAGCCGAGGGATTTGCCGACGCTGTACTGATCAGCAACGCATTTTGGCGGCGCGCATTCGGCTCCGATCCGAATGTGTTGGGACGCAGAATCAAGCTGGACGGCGACGCCTCCACCATCGTCGGCGTTATGCCGGAGGGATTCCGGCACCCTGGAAAAACCATCGCCACCGACACGGACATCTGGGCCACGGCCGGCTTGGCCGCCGACCCGTTTACTAAGCCCCCGCGGCGCGATGAACACCAAATCATCGGTTTGATTGGACGCCTCCGCCCGGGCCTGACAGTAGCCGCGGCGCAGGCGAGGCTGGACAGTTTCACTTCGCGACTGCGGGCGCAGTATCCGAACGATTACAAGCCTGGCGCGGCCTTTTCCCTGCAGCTTGAACCGTTAAGAGATTCGCTCACCGGCAATCTCCGTCCGCTGCTGCTAACGCTGATGGGCGCGGTCGGAATGATGCTGCTGATCGGATGCGCCAACGTTGCGAATCTCCTTTTGGTTCGGTCGGCGGGCCGGCAACGGGAAATGGCGCTCCGGCAGTCGCTCGGGGCCAGCCGGGCAAGACTGGTTCGCCAGATGCTCACCGAGAGCCTTCTGCTTGCCATTGCCGCCGGCGTTGTGGGCTTCGCCACGGCGGCATGGAGTCTCGGGCCGCTGCTCTATCTGGTTCCGTCGAATGTCCCGCGTCTGACGGAAATCACAATCAATCCGCGGGTCTTGATCTTCTCGCTGGGTGTGTCGGTGCTTACCGGTGTACTCTTCGGCCTGGCGCCGGCGTTCCAATTTTCCGGCTTCGATCTGGCGACGTATCTGAAAGAATCGGCGCGCGGAGCGAGCTCCAGCAGGCGGCAGAATCGCATCAGCTCGGTCCTGGTGGCCGGTGAATTCGCGATCTGCCTGATCCTGATGACTGGCGCGGGATTACTGGCGCGCAGCTTTTGGGAGCTGATGGAAACCAATCCGGGATTCAATCCCCAAAACGCCTTGGTGGCGCGCATATGGCTCCCGGCGCCCGACGACCCCAGGCAAGACGTGTATACGCAGAAACAGCGGACGCCTTTTGTACGGGAAGTTCTACGGCGTGTGCGGGAGCTACCGGGTATATCGAGCGCCGCGATGAGCACGGCCGTACCGCTCAGCCAGGGCAGCGCGCCGATTCCGATCAGCGTGGAAGGGCTCGCGAGCCGCGTGGGGGATGCCACGCTCGCCGATGTGATCGGCGTTAGTCCCGATTATTTTGCGGCCCTTGGAACACCACTCGTTTCAGGCCGGCTCTTCACGGAATCCGATCAGCCTGGCTCACAAGAGGTGGCGCTGGTGGATCTCGCCACTGCGGCGCGGTACTGGCCCGGCGAGTCGGCGCTTGGCAAGCGCGTCAAGATCGGCACGGTGCAATCGACTCCGCACCTCCGGGCGGATGCCCCTTGGGCCACCGTGGTGGGCGTGGTGGGCAATATCCGCCACGACGCCATCGAAACCAATGGAGTCCCGCACATTTATTATTCGATTTATCAGTTCAGCGACAGAACGCTGAACCTGGTGGTGCGCAGCGCTTCCGATCCGGCGCCCTTGGGTGAATCCATGCGCCGGGTGGTTCAGGCCGTGGATCCGAACCTGCCGGTCTTTGGTATTTCGACGTTCTCCAACGTGGTGGGATCATCACTCGCGCCGCATCGATTTTCGGCGCAATTGATGGGCGCGTTCGCCGCGCTGGCGCTTTTGCTGGCTGCGGTCGGAATTTACGGGGTGCTCGCTTACTTCGTCGGACAACGAGTGCGCGAAATCGGCGTGCGCATGGCGTTGGGCGCGAGCGCGGGTGAGGTGGTGCGCCTGGTATTGTTGCGAGGGATGTACCCGATTCTCGCCGGTACGGCGCTTGGACTGGCTGGATCGCTCGCGTGCAGCCGCCTGCTCGCCCAGTTGCTTTACGGCGTCAGCATGTCGGACCCGTTAGTGTACCTGGCCGTTCCAGCTTTCCTGCTGTTTACGGCGCTGCTCGCCAGCTACATCCCCGCGCGGCGGGCGACCAGAATAGATCCATTGGCTGCGTTGCGCTGCGATTGAGTCGGTCTCCAAACCAGGGCCGCCTCAAGATGCGTTGCTACTCGCCTAATATGGGCTTCCGAGTGGTGCGGCAGGCCCGTTCGAAACTTTCAGACATGACCCACTACCGCCGGGCATGCCTTAGGTTAAAATTGGCATGGCGTCACAATGGCCGAAATAGCGACCCCTTACCGCGTGGATACCGCCCTGGAACGTGCAATCGAAGGACGCGGTCTGTCGCGCGCGGACGCGATTCGCTTGTTAACGGAAGGCCCGCTCGATGCGCTGCTCGAGGCAGCGGCCGCTGTCCGGGACCGCGTTAAGGGCCGTTCGGTCAGTTATTCCAAAAAGGTCTTTATCCCGCTGACCCACCTGTGCCGTGACTATTGCGGCTATTGCACTTTCCGGGCCGATCCTCAAGCCGGTGTGCAACCCTACATGCTGCCGGATGACGTTCTTCGCGTGGCCGAAGCGGGCCGGCGTGCGGGATGCAAAGAAGCTTTGTTCAGCCTGGGCGACCAGCCCGAGCGAATCTTCCCGGAAGCGAAAGAGTTTCTGAAAAAATTGGGCTTTGACCGCACGCTCGAATACTTGGCAGCGATGTGTGAACTGGTGCTGGAAAAGACCGGGCTCTTACCGCATTCCAATCCCGGCGTGATGGGTGAGGACGATCTTCGCCGCTTGCGAGAGACCAACGTCAGCGTGGGATTGATGCTCGAAAGCGCTAGCCCGCGCCTGCTTCGCGTCGGCGGGGCGCATTGGAAGGCGCCGGATAAAGTGCCCTCGGTTCGCCTTCGAACCCTGGAGAACGCCGGGCGCTTATCGATGGCCTTCACTACCGGCATTCTGATCGGAATCGGCGAGACCCTGGAGGAACGCGTGGATGCGCTGCTGGCGATTCACGCGGTCCATCAGCAGTACGGCCACATCCAGGAAGTAATCGTGCAACCGTTCCGCGCCAAGCCGGATATTCGCATGGCTCAGGCGCCGGAGCCTTCCACCGAGGAGTTGAAGCGCACCATCGCGGTGGCCCGATTGATTCTCGGTGGGGAGATGAATCTTCAGTCTCCCCCCAATTTGCTCGCCGAAGACTATCCCGATTTGCTCAAGGCCGGCATCAACGATTGGGGCGGAATTTCTCCGGTTACCAAGGACTTTATTAATCCAGAAGCTGCCTGGCCGCAAATCTCCACACTGGCGGCCAGATCCGCCGGCGCGGGATTCGTCTTGCGCGAACGGCTGGCAATCTATCCGGAATTTTCTCGCAGGCCGGATTTCGTAAACGCCCGCCTTCAACCGCACTTGCGGAAACTCCAGGCCGAGGCCTCGGGAGAGGCCGGTTCCGAAGAAGACGGCTATGCTCGGGAAAGGTGTGAAACATGTTGAAACCGGCAGGTCTTGAATGGCGAGAGATTCCCTGGGAGCAGGCCCTGCGAGCGGCGAGACCCAAAGTGGCGGACCCATTGGAGAAGGCGCTGGCCGGGAAGGATCTCGACCTGGAAGAGGGCCTGACGCTCGCCACCGTCGAAGGCGACGACCTCTTGGCGCTGGTGAGGGTTGCGGACGAGATCCGGCGGCGCGTGGTCGGAGACCACATCACCTACGTGGTGAATAGGAATTTGAACTTCACCAACGTCTGCATCGTCGGCTGCGCTTTTTGCGGCTTTGGCCGTGGAGCGGATGCGCCCGACGCTTATTTCCACTCGAACGAGACCCTCGTCGCCAAGTGCCTGGAAGCGGTGGAACTCGGCGCTACGGAGGTGTGCATCCAAGGCGGACTGCCGAAAGATCTCGACGGCTTCTACTACGTCCAGCTTCTGCGCGCCATCAAGGCACGCTTGCCCGAGCTTCACATCCACGCCTATTCGCCCATGGAGATCACTTACGGCGTGGAGAAAACGCGCATGCCGTTGCGCGAGTACTTGCTGATGTTGAAAGAAGCGGGCTTGAATAGCATTCCAGGAACGGCAGCGGAAATTCTCGACGATCAGGTCCGCAGGTCTTTGAGTCCCAACAAGCTGAAAGTGCGGCAGTGGATCGAAATCATTCGGACCGCGCATAGCCTCGGCATCCCGACCACATCCACTATGATGTATGGCCATGCGGAAACTCCGGAACATTGGGTAAGGCATCTGCTTCTGCTGCGTGACATTCAGAAGGACACCGGGGGATTCACCGAGTTTGTTCCCCTGGGGTTCATCCATTCCCAAACCAAGCTTTTCCAGAGCGGACGCGCCCGCTCCGGCCACTCGATACACGAGGATCTGATCGTGCATGCGCTCTCACGCATTCTGTTGAATGGCTACATCCGCAACATTCAAGTCTCTTGGGTCAAGCTTGGATACCAGGACTCCCTGGCATGTCTCGAAGCGGGTGCCAACGATTTCGGCGGCACTTTGATGGAAGAGAGCATATCCAAAGCTGCAGGCGCGAATTTCGGCGAGTACGTCTCTCCCGGAGAATTCCGTGCCCTGATCCGAACCATTGGCCGAATTCCAGCGGAGCGTGCCACGTCCTATGCAATTCGCAAAGTCTTCGAAGAACCGGACGCAGAGGAACGCCTGCCCCTGGAACAATTACCAGTATTTTCCGCCGACGCAAGCCATGCGACGATGCAGGCATCGGGCTACTAACGCGTAGCGGCCTTTTGGAGTCGAAACGCCGACACGTGTCGGTCGACACTAGCGGCAACCGAAGCTACACGGCAATGGTTTGCATATATTTCGCATGGCCATTGAACTGCGTTAGGCCAGTCATGTCGACACAGACCAGTTTTCAGGCGGACATTCGTCCGCTGTTCACGGAACATGATGTTAGCGCCATGAAAAAGGCGTTCAACCTCGCAAATTATGACGAC
>JBEKLB010000150.1:0-13985 GCA_050010415.1 Bryobacteraceae bacterium
GTGTGCGCAGCTCATGGCTCATATTGGCCAGGAACTCCGATTTGAGCTGCGTGGCCCTCAGTATTTCGGCATTTTGATTTTCGAGCAGACCGGTTTTTTCGCGAAGCTCAGCCGTGGATGTCAGCAACGCCGCCTGCGTGACCTCGCGCGATTGCACCGCCTGCACCAGGCGCGACCAGACAATCCGCGCCATGATGAGCGAAAGAATCACGCTGCACAGCAAACGCCACTGCGCATCTCGGGCGGTCTTTACCTGCTGCTCGGAGCGTTTCTCCAGGATTTCGTGCAAGTCATGGACGGTCTCGCCTACGGCCGCGCGAATCTTATCGATTGCGACCTTGTCCGTGGCGGCCTTGCCGCGCGCCGTCAGCCCTTTCCGGTCCGCGATTTTAATGCGCAACTGCTCGTCGATCAAATCGAGCCGCGCGGGCAGGGACGGTACGACATCCTGGGTGGATCGCAGATTGAGCAGCGCCTGCCTGGCGTCGCGAATCCCGGCATCGAAGCCCGCCAGGTAGCTCTGCCTTGCAGTGAGG
Source organism: Bryobacteraceae bacterium (assembly GCA_050010415.1). Lineage (GTDB taxonomy): Bacteria > Acidobacteriota > Terriglobia > Bryobacterales > Bryobacteraceae > Palsa-89. Next base: position 537 of record JBEKLB010000150.1, read on the forward strand.
ACGTACTGGCGCGTAGCGGTTTCGGCATCGTCGAGCCTGGACGAAAGACGCTCCATCTGGGTGAGCGTTTGGTCGGCGCGAAATAGCTGATCGGCGTCTCGCCTCCAGTGCACCAGGCTCAAGGCCGCGAATCCCCAAGCTGTCAGGTAAATCACGATGCCGACGGCGAACCCGAGCCGGATCTTTTGCGCCAGGCTGAAACTCCAACCTGGCGTTCCGCGCTGCGCGTCTTTAGCTGACATGGGAGAGTTTAGCTGACATGGGAGAGTTTAGCTGACATGGGAGAGTTTAGCTGGCATGGGAGGGTTTAGCTGGCATGGGAGAGCGACCCGGCCTGCTTCGGCAACAGCCGCATGACCCGCAGCACGACGTCCTCGGGGTCGAACGGCTTCACGGCGTAGTCGTTGGCGCCGTAGCCAAATGCCATGTTGATGTCACCCTGCTGCTGGCGAACGCTCAACATCAGCACCTGCACGGTGTGATTCCCTTGCGCCTTCCGGATGTCCGTCAACACCGACATGCCGCTGACGCGTGGCATACCGATATCCAATATCAGGACGGCCGGCGACAGCTTCTTCACCGCATCCAGCGCCTCCTGCCCGTCGCGCGCCGAATGGGTGTTCAGGCCCGCCTTAGCCAGCATCGGCACCAGAAGCGAATGGATCATCGGATCGTCGTCTGCGATCACCACCAGCGGTCTCGAACTCTCTTCCACCGGAGACGCGGCGGCCGGCGGCGCCGGCTTCTGGCCGATCATGCGCCGCGCGCGGCACAAAAGCTCCTCCGAATCCCAGGGCGCGAGAATAAAATCGCCGGCGCGATCGAGAAGGGCCAGCCGGGAATCGAGCACCGCGGTTCGCGACGATACCAGCAGGACGGGTTTCTCTAGAATGGGCTGCGCCAGCACCGATTCCCAGGTCTTGATCCCTTCTTCGGTGCAAGTGTTCAGAATGATGAGATCGTGAGTGCGGAAGGCCTCCGTGCCAAGGCCCTGCGACAACGCTCCCAGGTCGCGCGCGGTGGCATGCACCTGCTGGAACGCTTCGCGAACCCGTTTCGCCTCACCTTCGCTGAAGCCGATCAGCCCCACTTGTTTGGATGTCAGATTCTCAACCAGATCGGCCGGAAAAGGGACTTCGTCTCCGCTTCCAATGCTGCGGGCAAAAAGATCATGCAACTGCTCAAACGCCTGGGTGGCGCGCTGCTTCCAGTTCCACGGCATTTTCTGCAGCGTTTCGTCCAACTCTCGCGCTTCTTGAGTGATTTCGGGAAACCCCAGCGTGCCGCCCATACCGGCCCAGTGGTGAACCACTCGCCGCATGGTCTCGAGCTCTTCGGCGTAGCGCTCGTTATCGAGATAGCGGCGGCTGGCTTCCACGCCGTCCCCGATGAATCCATTGCGAAGCTCGCGCAGCAGATCGTTCGGGTCGCCCCCGGTGGCCTGCACCTTCGGTGGCAGTGCCGGAGACCGATCCAGAAACTGGCGAACCTGATCCACGAAAGTGCGAGTGTCGATGGGCTTGGACATGTAGCCATCGCAGCCGGCGCCTTTGGCCCGTTCCTCATCGCCGCGCATGGCATACGCAGTGACCGCCACAATGATGGAGTCGCGCGTGGCGGGATCATCTTTCAAGAGGCGAGTCAGCTTCAGCCCGTCCATCCCTGGAAGCTGGATGTCCATCAGAATTAGCCGAGGACGGAAGGATCGCAGCTTCTCCAGAGCCTGTTCGCTGTCGCCAGCGGTACGAACTTCGAAGCCCGCTTTCACCAGCAGCAGCTGCGCGAGTTTCACGTTGGAGGGGTTGTCGTCGATGATGAGGATCGGCTCTTGTGCCATCTCGCTATCCCCTTGAATCGGCAGGAGGGACCCTCCCCAGCAGGCCTCGCTGTAAGTTATTGAGGACTCAGGGCCCTGGTCGCGAGGCGCGAGGACGTGAGGGCGAGACAAGGAATACGGGAGACAAGGAATACGAGGGAGACAAGGAATACGGGGAGGACAAGGAAGACACAGCGGAAGCGCGAGAATTCGTGCAACGCAGCGCGGCCGGTGGAGTCGAACTAAATAGAGATCGCTCAGAGTACTTGAGTACTCTGTGTTGCTCTTCTGTTGGCACGTCGATTATCTTGAGAGAAAGAGGTTGTTCGATTGCTTCAGTCGGCCTTGGTGACATTACTGCTCGGGGCCGGGTTCCTGAGCCAGCGGCCTCCGTCTTATCGGGTGGAACGTGAGCCCGTGGCGGATGGGGCCGAGCTGGTTACTATTTTTGGACGCCTGCACAACCCGGCGCCAGGCTCTCAGGATCTCGACGTTCCGCTGCTCTCGGTGCTGCGCGATTCTCTTGGCGACAGCGATCCGGCGAACGATCGTCTACGCAAGGTCTGGATCCTGACCAGTACGCGGCCTACGCCCTGGCAGCGCGCCGCCTCAGCGCTTTCATTCGGTTTTTTCCGCGCCGGCAACAAGAGCCACGCGACTCGAGTGCCGTCGCCCGCCATGGACTTGGCTTCTCCCGCCCGGAGCGTCTACGGCAATTTGTTCAGTGACGGGCTGCAGGCGCTCGAAATCGATCCGCTGGGCGCAGCCATCCGATCCACAACCCGCACTTATCGCGGCAATTCGAGCGACTATAGCAAGCTGCAGGTGTTCCAGGCGCTCACCACTTTGGATCATCTGGATCGCGGTGCCGACAGTCTTTCGGTGTTGCCTGACAGCCAGTTTCGCGAGATCTATTCGCGTCTCAGCCTCTCCACGCATGCCTTTGGCGGCTTGGTTCGCGAGCAGCAATTGTCGAAGTATTACGACAAGCAGACCAGCCAGATTCAGGAGACGCGAGGCCACAACTGGGAGTTGCTTCGCCAGCGCGCTGAACTGAACGGGCTGATCTTTGAGCCTCTGGCGCTCGCATCCGGCACGCCTAGCGAAGCGATGTTGTGGATTTCACGCTCGGACCTGGAGAGTCGAGCGGAGCGGAAATTCGACGGTCAGTTTCTGAACATCGCCAACCCTTGGACCGATGAACGCGTGATGCATTGGTCGGGTTACACGGAGCTTCGCTATTTCGATTCCGAGAACCACCCTGTGCCGCCCGGAACGGCTGGCGCGCGCGCCGAAGAAATGATTCCGCTGGCGCTTTACAACCTGGACTACCCCCGCGTTCCGCTCTTGCTGGCCGATTTTCGCGACAGTTTGAAGCCTAAGGGGCGCGAGATCATCAGCCAGGGCGCCACCAGCCTGATCACGGGCGTCTTCGGCCTCACGCGCTTCGGCAATCCAGAGTTCTTCGCCGCCGAAACGGTGTTTACTTTCGTGCGCGGCCGGCATGGCGCCGCGATGAATAGAAGCGCGCGTCTGGAAGCTTATTCGGAGGCGCGTGAATTCCTGGCCATGGATTCGAGCCTCGATCCCGCGCTCAGGATGGAGCTGCAGCGCCGCTTGAATCACCTGGCGCTCAATCCTCGCGAGAATGACGTCTCGCATGAAGCCACTCTGGCCAGAGAACAATACGCTGCCCTGCTGCGGTACGTGGACTCGCCGCGCGGCGCCGCCGAACTGGAGCGCGACCGGCGCAAGGAGCTGGAAGCCGATACCGAGTCTCCTGCCAGGCGCCTGGCTCTCAACTTAGGCCGCGCGTTTACGCGTGGGCCGTATGTCGATCCCGAGAAGCCAGACCTCGAGCTGCACGCCGAACTCGATTCCTATCGCCGCACCGCCTATCATGAGCGCTTCCTCGATCGGATTCTGGCGTCCAGCCCCAGCCCGGACGTGGTTTGGGATGCCGATGCCATCGGCCGTTCCGTCTCCGCGCTCACCTCCGATGCCAACATCACTCCCAAAGCCCAAAGCCTGGTCTGGCAGGTTTGCGCGCGCTCCTCGGATGGCGATCTCCGGTCGACGTGCCTGCGCGCCTTCGAAGGCCGGAACGTACCAGCCCAGGCCTCTGTGAGAGCGCTCGACGCCGATGCAGCCATAGCGCAGCCTATCGCAGCTCCCCCACAGTGATGCGGCGGGCGGCGCTGCTGTTCCTGCTCGCGTTGCCGGTCAGCGCCGCGGTCAAACGGGTAGTCATCATCAAACTGGACGGCATCCCCGAGAACGTGCTCGAACGCGAGCTGGACCGCGTGGATCCTATCACGCATAAAAGCACGCTGCCTTGGATGGACCGCGTCTTCGCGCAGGGTGGCACGCGTGTCGACAATTTCTACGTCCGCGCCATCAGCCTTTCCACACCCTCCTGGTCGCTGCTCGATACCGGCCAGCATCTCCAGATTCACGGCAATGCCGAGTTCGACCGTTACACGGGCCATGTCTACGATTACATGAATTTCTTCCCGTTCTACCTCGGCTACGCACGTTTGCGTAAAGTGGATATGCCCGGCGTAGAGGTCTTGGATGAGCAGAAGATCCCGCTGCTCATCGATCGTTTTCCCTACCCGGCGGTGTACCAAAGCTTCCAGCTCTACCAGCGCGGCGTTCGCTGGGAGACCCTCAAAGAGGCGCTCCCGAAGCGCTTCTCGCGCGGCCTCCGCGAGCTTCTCGACGAGTGGACCATCGGGTTCGACCTGGGCAATTCGGTGGAAGAGCAGACTGAGCGGGAATTGATCGCCAAGTTATCCGACCCTTCCATCCAATACCTGGACTATTTCACCGGCAGCTTCGATCACACCGCGCACGCAGCCTCGGAACCGGTGGCTCAACGCCTGGCCTTGCAGCGCATCGACGGCTTGATCGGCCGGGTGTGGACCGCAATCCAGGCCAGCGCGCTGGCCTCGCAGACGGTGCTGGTGGCTGTTTCCGATCACGGCATGAATACGCAACCTGGGGTTTACAGCCAGGGATATAATCTGCTGAACTTTTTCAACAGCCGCGCGGGAGGGGCTCATCACGTGGCGACCAATCGTCATCCGCTCGATGAGTTCAAACTCAGCGGCCTGAATCCATTTGTGTCCGAAGTGGTAACGCCCAGCGACGAATCTCTGTACCTGAAGGGCGAAGCCAACGACTATCCGACCGTGCTGCTGGATCCGGATGGGAATGAGCGCGCCTCCGTTTACCTGCGTAATTCCGCTTTCAACATGCTGCACATTCTGTTGAAAGAGATCAATCGTCCTGGAACCAGCGCGCCCATTCGCCACGCCGCTATCACGGCATTCATGCATGTCATCGACGAGCATCGGGTGGATTGGCAACTCACCCTGCAGCAACTGTCCGAAGAGCTGGACGCGGTCCGCCGCGCGATGGCGCGGCAACGGACCCAAGTGGAATCCGAACCGAAGAAATGGACGCAAGAGCAGCGCGACGCCGGGCTGGACAAAGCCGCGCGACGCTTGGCGGTGCAACTGGATTCCTGGCGCGATGAGGAGCGCACTTATTCGATTTACACGCGCGCCCTATCCCGCTTGCTGACCCTTGAGCCGGACGACTTCAACCGGCACCGGCTCAGCGTGGAAGAACTGATTCCCAAACGGGCCATGGGCGATCACAACTCGGTTCAGGATCTGGAGAACTATATCGTGGGACCCTCCGCCGGCGGCCTGGTTCTCGCGCCGGATGGCTCGCTGGATTTCGCGCGTAGTTTCGAGCGCATCAACTATCCGCCGCTCCTGGCCAGCCTGTCGGTGCGCAACAACGTGCAAGCTTCGCTCGGTTCGCACCCCGTCGATTTTGTGGCGATCCCCAGCGGCGATTCCATCTGGCTCTACGCCAGCGAGGATAAACAAGCTCTGATTTCGTCCCGTGGGGACGAATTGCGGTACACGCCGCTTCACGGGACTAAGCCGGCCGCATTCGTGCCCGGGCTTCCGCTGCGCCTGTTCGAAGATGAAAACCTGAGTGTCCCGGAAAGCGAGCGTGAAGCGTGGTTCAATGCGTGGCATTCCGAATCGGACTGGTTTCACGCCACCCACCAGACGGCTTATTCGAACGGCATCATCGCGCTGCACGAGCAATTCCTGCCGCCGATTCTGGCGCACTCGAGCGACCCCGACTCCGCGCTATTGGCCCGCTTCAACCAACGCCGGCGACGCCTGGCTGAGCCCGATTTCATCATCTTCGCCAACGATCATTGGAACTTCAACGTTCGCAATTTCAATCCGGGCGGCAATCACGGCTCGTTCCTACGCGCCTCCACTCACGCCATCCTGCTGTTTGCCGGCGGCGCAGACACGGGCGTTCCCCATCATCAGGAAATCCAGGAGCCTTACGATAGCCTGAGTTTCGTTCCCACCATCCTCGATCTGATGGGTATGCACGCCGACGCCGCCAGGCTCCCGGGCCACGCGATTCAAGAAGTGCTCCCCGCTAACGGTCCGGCAGTAACGGCGTCATCTCGCGAATGATGGTCTGCTCGCGGCGGTTGAAACGCCCTCGGAATTCCGGGCTGGCCATCCGCGCTTCGCGATCCGGTTCCGGTAACGCCGCCATGGAGCGCAACTCATCGCGCATCGCTTGCTGCCGGTTCAGCGGCTGCGCGGAAAATCGATTGATCGCCTGGCGTACCGCTGCCTGCTGGTTCGGTGGCAGCTGATGCAGACGGTTGTAGAGATTGCGAAGCGTCCGCTGCTGCTCCGCGGGAAGGCGATTGAAGCGCTGCAAGCGCTCCTGCAACTTCTGGCGTTGCCCGGGTGGCAAACGGCGGAGCGCCCTTTGTTGCTGCTCGGGCGACATCCGCTCGAATTCGTCAATTGGAGTTGGATCGCCTGGAGTGCGATCGTCGCCAGTTCGATCCGTGGAAGTTCGCGCTGGGGGTGGGCGTCTGGCAAGCAGCGCGGGGTTCGAAGCCAGCATGGCAGCCAGCACCAGCAGACAGCGGCGAGACATGCGATGGCCTAGATGGACGGGCCAAGCTGGTTCAAGAGATCCATATCGTCGAGCGCATGTTGCACTTGCTCGATGGGCGGCGGGGGCGCTGCAGCAGGCTGTCTCACCAGCAGCACCGCGGCAAGCGCGACGCAGGCCGTTATGGGAACCAACAACCGCCATCGCCAGCAAGCTCTATTTTTAGTATCGGCAATTCTCGCGGAAAGCCTCTGATCGAAATCCGGCGACACAGGCAGCGCGTGCCATTCGTCAAGCGCCATCCACACCGCTCTCTGCAAGGCTGCAGCCTCGCGACATGCCGCGCAGCACCCGACGTGCCGCTCAAAGGCGATGGCCGTGTCCGGATCCAAAGTTCGGGCGCCGTACCCGACAATGAGTTCCGAGCTCTCATCGAACTGCAGTGGACATTTCATGCCATGTGCGCCAGTCATGCCATGTGCGCCAATCTGGCCCGCAGTGCTTCGTAGGCGCGGAACAGCAGCGACTTCACCGCCGATTCGGTACAACCAATCACACCCGCGATTTGTGCGTACTCCATCTCTTCGTATTTGTGCATCATCACCGCAGCCCGCTGTTTTGCCGGCAGGCTCGAAATCGCCTGCCGCACCTCCCCCAGCTTCGCCTCATACAACAACTCTTGTTCTACTGTCCGCCGCCGGTCTGGAACCTGTCTGGTTCCTCCATCCGCTGTTTCTTTATCCAAACTGGTCTGCGACTTCTCATTGCGCCCATCGCGGATCCAGTTGAGCGCCAGATGCGTCGCGATACGAAATAACCAGGTGGTAAATTTCGCACTGGGCTGATAATTTCCCCTCGACTTATAAACGCGGAGGAACACTTCCTGCGACAGTTCTTCCGCCACGGCGTCATTCTGCACCATCCGGTGCAGAAAATGAATCATTGGTCCCCGATGCTTTTCCAGCAGCAACTCAAAGCAGCCCTGGTCCCCATCTCGCACCCGCAACATCAACTCGGAATCCCGATCGCGGGTCTGCTGTACCGGCCTGTCGTTTAGTCTACTGCTGTGTGTCCTGCTGTAGTTAACCCGCGCACTCCAGGAAGGTTGCGGGACCTGTTGGGGGACCTGCGATGAGTGCAATTCCATCAGATCAGGAGTCATCTCGCCTGATCTACATAACGGCAACCTCCCGCGCCGGTTTACACAGATTTACCCTATTCAGCCTTATCCTATTCAGCCCTGAGCTGTCGCTCCATCAATTCGCGGATGGCGTCCGGTGGCGAGGTTCGGCCCTGCAGGATGGCGTCCATTTGCGAGGTAATCGGCATATCTACCTGATATTTGCGCGCCAAATCGCAAGCCGCTGACGTGGTTTCTACGCCTTCCGCGATCATCGTCATAGAGCTGACTATGTCGGCGAGCTTCCGTCCCTTGGCCAGTTCGATTCCAACCGTTCGATTGCGGCTGAGATCTCCGTTACAAGTGAGTACTAAGTCGCCCAGCCCGGCGAGTCCCGATAATGTTTTCGGAAGGCCCCCCAGCGCTACCGCGAGGCGCGTAATTTCAGCCAAGCCGCGTGTGATCAAGGCGGCAATGGAATTGCTCCCCAGGCCTAATCCATCGCAGATGCCGGCCCCGATGGCAATGATGTTCTTGAGCGCCGCTCCCAGCTCAACGCCTACCGGATCGTCGTTCACGTATAAGCGAAACGTCGGCCCCGAGAATTCACGCTGGATGGATTGGGTGAGTTCCTGGTCCGGCGCTGCGATCACCACTGCGGTTGGCTCGCCGCGGGCAACTTCACGCGCGAACGTGGGCCCGGAAAGCACGGCCATGCGCGGTTCGAATTTCTCGCCGATCACCTGGCGCGCCACTTCCGACATCCTCAGCAGCGTCCCTTGCTCCAGGCCTTTGGTGGCACTTACGAATCGCATGCGAGGGGTCAGATGCGGGAGCATTTCGCGATATAACAGGCGGGCAAAGCGCGAAGGCATCACGCCTACCACGACGGCCGCGTCTTCGAGCGCATAGGCTAGATCCGCGGTGGGCTCTACATTCAAAGGCAGCGGGAAGCCGGCCAGGAAAACATCGTTCACACGCGTGGAGAACATGCGCTCCACCAGATCGGTCTCATGCGCCCAGAGGCGGATGCGCTCAAACCTGGGAGCCAGCACGATGGCTAGCGCAGTGCCCCAGCTCCCCGCGCCTACGATACATAGATTCACCGCGGATTACCGAAACGAAAAACGCTTTCGGTCCCGGATCGAATCCGATCGATATTGGCCCCATGCCGGTAGATGACAAACACGGCCGCCACCAGCGCCGCCAGAATCACGATGAAGGGAGGATGTTCGATTAGCCACGCCGCCAACGGCAAGCTGCCCGCGGCCACAATGGATCCCATCGAAATCTGGTGCGTCACCGCGACCACAATGATAAACAGCACGAGCGCGGCGATCATCGGCACGGGCGTCAAATAGAGGAACGCGCCGATGAAACTCGCCACAGCTTTCCCGCCTTGAAACTTGAGGAACACCGGAAATGCATGTCCCGCCATAACAGCCAGTGCGGCGAGGCTCATCCACATGGGCGAGCCTCCCGAAAGCTTGTCGGCCAGCCACACTGCGAACACGGCCTTGGCGATGTCGAGCAAAAGAGTAGCTACGCCGATGGAGCGCCCGGTGGTCCGCAACACGTTGGTCGCTCCGATATTGCCGCTGCCCTTTTCGCGGACGTCTTCGCCGGTCTTCCAGCGCACCAGTAAATATCCGAACGGAATGCCACCAACCAGGTAGGCAATTACGAGCGCGAGGAGTGGCATCATCGTGGGGTGGTCCCAAGGCGCGAGGCCTGGAAAGGATACTCCGAAAGTTTAGTGTAGATGGAGCCCGCCGAACCGGGCTGGCTGCGGTACAGAAAAAATCGATTCCATTCGAACGCGCCAAATTCGACCGATTGCAGCGCCTCGATCGCGCTGCGCAAAGCCTGCAGCGGGGCCGGTTCTTTGATGCGCGCCAGCGTGAGATGCGGGTTGAAGGCCCGATCCTCTTTCGCGATCCCCACTGGCCCGAGCGCTGAATCAATATCCTTTACCAGCGCCGACAGCGGGTCTCCAGCATGGACGCCCACCCAAAACACGCGCGGATGATGCGGATTGGGAAACCATCCCAGGCCCTTCACCTCCGCGGCGATGGGCGAGCGGGGAGCAACCGAGCGCAACGCGGCATCGAGCTGGGGCAGTTCTTTCTCGGGCCACTCGCCGAGGAACTTGAGCGTCACATGCAGATTGTAAACGGGACTCCACTTCAAATGCGCACAGGGCCGCAGGTGCATGAGCAGCCTTTCCAACTTCTCCCGCACTTCATCGGGCAGGTCGATCCCAGTGAATAGCCGCATTGCTAACCTCCTAGCATACAAGAAGCTAGCGGGGTCCCAGCGCGCAAATTCTGTCTGGCTGCACGCTCATCGAGGCACGATTTCCACGCCCGAGCACATGATTTGCCTTACATGAAGCACCGCAATACTACCTATGAAAAACGCCCGGCTGCGATCCGGGGATATGAGCCTGCGTGGAGTGCCGGCGGTGTTCAGCAGGTATCGGACCGGCCTTGCTAGTATTGTTGTCCATCCCCTTGATGTCTTTATGTCTCTGATCCTCACGCTCGCTGTGTGCATAACGTGGTTGGCACTGGCGATTGGATTCTGCGGCATCGGGGTCTTATGGCTGCGCCACCTTACGGGATTCCAGGCGGACTGGCAGAATGCGTACGTCGCGGTGTGGGCCGGTTTCGGATTAGTAATGGGAGGTCTGTTGGTTTGGCACTTTTTTCTACCCGTCAACGGACTAGCCCTGTGGGCATTCGCCTTTGTTGTCACGGCCTCCCTGATTCTGGAACGGGATTGGTTCCGAATGGTGCTCTTAAACCGGCTTAGCCCATCCCTTGTCTTGCCGGTATTTCTGTTTATGGTCTGGACCGCCAATCACGCGCTCGCCCCAGGCGGTATGGACGATTACAATTATGAATTTCAGGCCATCCGGTGGTTCCACGATTACCGGATCGTGCCCGGTCTGGGGAACCTGCACGGCCGCATCGGGTTCAACAACTCTCACCATCTGCTGGCAGCTCTGCTCAGCTCCGGTCCTTGGTCTGGCGGCGTTAATCACATATTCAATGGTTTCTTCGTCGCTCTCACGTTTACTCTGTTCGCGGCTGCGCTGCGCGATCTAGCATTATCTCGTGAAAGCGCCTAGGCGTTGCCCGGCGCCCTTATGATCAGCCCGTGCGTTGGGCTGGTTTTATTCGGAATCTTCGGCCCAACGATCTCGACACTGAAGGCCGACGTGTTTCTTTGCGCGGCAACCGCTGCGATCGCTGTCCTATTCATAGAATTCGCTCATACGCCCGTCCGCGATGCCCGCCATCTCGCGCTGGGCGCGACCATATTGCCTGTTGCGGCAGTCCTCTTCAGCGTAAAGATAACCTCTGTGGTGTTCTCAGTGACCCTTGCTATATCGGTTCTCACCCACCTCCTCGCGACGGTCGGATGGAGGAACCGCGTAACCCTCTCTTCTGCGCTTGTCGCGGCCATGATCTACTGCTCTGTTCTGGTTCGCGGAGTCTTACTCAGCGGATATCCTTTATATCCTTCCACCATCCTTGCCGCAAACGTCGATTGGCGTGTTCCCATCGCCCAGGCCAATGCGGAGCAAGCTTTTATTACCTCTTGGGCACAACTCAGAGCGACTTACGAGACTCCGGTCACTGGGTGGGCGTGGATACCCACCTGGGCTCGGTCCACGGTATTGACCGACAAATTCGACATCGTTCTTCCGCTTACGCTTGCATTGCTCTGCGTGCCTTCGCTGCTTCTAAGTTCTCGCAGTCAAGAAGACAGCGGAGATCCCGAATGGGGTTGGGTAACACTAACGGCAGCCTCGCTTGGTTCATTATCGGTTTGGTTCGTCCAGGCTCCCGCTGGGCGCTTCGCCTCCATTTACTTCTGGATCTTGTTTGCCGTCGCGTTCGTCAACGTTTTAAGGCGGGGCAGGTGGCTTTCCCGATGGGCTTTCGCCCTCGGTCACGGGATCATGATGGCGGTTGCGATGTATATTCTGTTCAACGTTGTCGGCGTGCCGCGTGAATTCCGCGCGGGCATGCTTATGATGCTGGCGTTCAGTTTTCTCTGGCTTAATTCGCTCAGGTTTTTGAATGAAAAACGACACGCCCAAGGGGCTGCCGTATTTTGTTTGGCACCAGGGTTGCTCCAGATCGGCGATCGTGTTTTGGCGCACCTTTCGCGTCACCGTTTCGCTGAGATCGTCCCAATGCTCTGGCTGCCAATTAACGTTCTGCCAGAACGCTTGGAGCGCGATCAGTATGTACCCCGCCAAACTCGTCAAGGCATGGTTGTTTACATAGCGCTCAAGGCTCGATATGAGACGCCGCTTCCGAACACCAGGTTCTTCGATCCGGCGCTGGAGCTGCGTGTACCTGGAGATCTCGCCAAAGGTTTCAGCAATCCTAACCCGATGAACTCCACGCGATACGGCTACTCAGTTCGAGTAGTCATTACGGATAAAGAGGACACAGAGACAATCACGCCGGATCCTTGACTACTTCCAGCTCAAAATAAAGGAACCACGCGGGAAATATCCAGGCCCACCGTCTTTCGTACTCAGCGGGAAAGCGGTTCGCCAAACGGTGAATTATCTTGTTCACAAGTGTGGTGCCAAAGACGATTTGGTTCGCTCTTCGTTTGTAACGGGAATCGGAATAGAATGAGAACTCGTGCTCGCCGGTGAAGTAGTTCAGCGTGAAGCACGAAAAATAGTGGCGATGCGTCGGATCTGTAAACGCGTTCGCGCAGGAAAAATGCGGAACGGTAATCCGAACGATGGCTCCATGCCGGCAGACGCGATGAATCTCTTCCATGGTTGCCACGATGTCATTCAGATGCTCTATAACATCGTAAGCGTGGCACTCTTCAAACCAACTGTCGGGAAGGGGCCACGGCGTCTCATTCAGATTGTGGCAAATATCAGGCTTGGTTGAAGACACGACATCGATGTTCACAGCATCTTCCCGCTTCTTATTCCCACTCCCGATACAGAGTTTTCTGAAGTAAGGCGCAAAGTTTGCGATCTTGCCGTTGTTTTGCTCGCCTTGGCTAATCAAGTGGCACACCTCCTGGTTAATTTTACGCTGATCCAACTAGCTATCTTGGCTACTGTCATCGTCCGGAATTCGCGGCCTGAGTCGTCACGTCCTTGTTGGTCCTGTGGATGAACCTGTTCCGTTGGAACCAGGAATTTACTGGTCCACGACGAAAGCTGTTGGGGGGAAGCGTCCTCTGTCCGTTGCCAGAATGCCCATACCGGCTTCCGAAGAGTTGCCCGAGCTGCCCGGTTCGCCTTGATACTCTTATCGTTTTCCTCGGCCACTCACACCCGTACAGTACGGAGACTCAAGTCCGTAGCCAACTGTTACGTTTTTGTCAACGCAGGAGGCGAGTTGGATAGAATCGGTCAGACGGCATGACTGAGGCGCCTATCGGAGCGGAGCGCGGTGTGGCGCTGCGTCTGAATAATGTTCGGCGGACGTTTGGCGAGCTGGTGGTCATCGACGGGCTGACGCTGGACGTTGCGGCGGGTGAGTTTCTGGCCATCCTGGGC
>JBEKLB010000151.1:0-13915 GCA_050010415.1 Bryobacteraceae bacterium
GATCCGGTTTCGCTCGAAACGCCGGTGGGCCGCGATGGCGAGTCCGCGCTGGGCGATCTTATTGAAGACCGCTGGGTGGGTTCGCCCGTGGACGCTGTGATCGATTCGAACGTCCGCGACGAGACCGCCAACATTTTGAAGACTCTGTCGCCCAAGGAAGAGAAGGTGATTCGCTTGCGTTTCGGCATCGGCTGTGAACGCGAGCACACCCTCGAAGAGATCGGGCAAGAGTTTGACGTCACGCGCGAGCGCATCCGTCAGATTGAAGCCAAGGCGTTGCGCCAGCTTCGATCCCCGGAACGTGCCCGCCACCTGAGAGCTTTGCTGGCTGCCCGATGAGCCGGTAAGCCACTCCTCCTCCTAGTTGAATCTGAAAGGCCGGGCTAATCCGCCGGCCTTTTTTATTGCCTCCTACCGAAGTGCGATGTGATATGTAAGAACTTCCCATCCCGAAACTCGTAATAATGCGTACCCTGATCGTCCTGCCTCTCTCCACGTTCTCCTACGAACACGATTAGTCGGCTATTGAGGCGAAATTCAATGGGACGGTCGACGCCAGCACCCCAGCAGCCGATGCCATCTGGCAACCACTTGACCTCGCCTGTGTTGGCGTCGATAACTGCACCAGTGAGGCATTCGGCGCCGCAACCCCACGTGCTCACGATGTAATGACCGGCAAAGTTCGGTGTCTGGCGTGCGGCGGATCGCAGGCGTGTTCGGAATTCTCGCTCGTCTTTTCCGAGCACACCCGCTGAGTTCTTTCCGTGATAGCTCCCGATTGCGGGGTAGTCGGCAAAGCGCGGTGCTGCCGTCTGCGAAAGAACCATGGAAGCCAACAAGATGGACAAAGTCAACGCGACAATCCGTGCCCGCATCGCTCGAACAATTCTATCGGAACCCAAGCCCTCTCAAGCAGGGCTGACAATCAGCTTCCTATGGCGCGCCGCACCGAATCGTCCTGAACGGAGCGCGTGCCTGGAGCCCCAACCCCCAATCCCCAACCCCATTTTTCCGCGCGTGCCTGGAGCCCAATCCCTAATCCCAAACCCCGGGTCTTCCAAGTCCTTGACATCAGCCCGTTAAGTATTTTACTGTAAACATTCATCTTGGCCGCGTCGTTGCCTTCGAGAACGATGGCCTCCGCGCTGAAACTATGGCAGAACGCAAAATACTGCTCGATTCGACTCTGGACAGCGTGGAAGTGGCGGAGACGGAAGTTTTGGGAGCCGCGCGAGAGATCGGCTTCCATGAAGACGACCTACACCAACTGGGGATGGCCGTTCGGGAAAGCATGGTAAACGCTGTGGTTCACGGGAACCGTTACAACGCGCGCAAGAAGGTGCACCTGTCGGTGACCAAAGCGGCTGACCGGCTGACCATCGTGATTGCGGACGAGGGTGACGGATTCGATCCGAATGCGGTGCCGGATCCGTTAGCCGAAGGGAATCTGCTTCGCCAATCCGGCCGGGGATTGCTTTTGATACGCGCCTTCGTTGACGAATTCCAGGTGCTTCCTGGGCAGCCGAGGGGGACGGAAGTGCGGATGGTGAAGTATCTGGCCAAGGCCAGTTGACGAGATCGAAAGAACGTGAGGGAGGGTCCAAATTCGTGAGTGTGAAAATAACAAACCGTCAAGTCGGCGACGTTACGGTGGTGGATGCAACGGGGCGAATCACCCTGGGAGAGGGCGCCAGTGTTTTCCGGGACATGATTCGAGACTTGGCCACCAAGGGCAACAAGAAGATCCTGATCAACTTGTCCGACGTCTCCTATATTGATAGCTCCGGAATCGGTGAAATGGTGTCGAGTTTTACCACCGTGACTAATCACGGCGGGCAGCTCAAGCTGCTGGGTTTGACCAAGCGCGTCAAGGACCTGCTCCAGATCACTAAGCTCTATACTGTGTTCGAGGTTTTCGAAGACGAGTCGTCGGCCATCCGTAGCTTCGCCTGACGCCCGCGCCGAGCCGCGACGCATCGCGCCGTAAGTGAGACGGTTACAAGATCACCGGCCCGCACGCTTCCTTCTCCGAGCGAGAAGGGACGTACCGGCTTGCCTGCTGTCGGCCGTATGTTAAACTAAAGTTTCCCGCACTGATGAGGTCTCCGTGGACAAGCTTACCCGCAAGGAACTGAAGAGCGATAAATTCGCTCTGGAAGTCCAACACAGCGTCGAATACGTTTCCCAGCACCGCCGGCAAATGATCCAGTGGGGTGTCATCGCGGTTGCGGTGGTTCTCATTGCCATTGGGATTTTCTGGTATCGAGGCTACCGGCACGACGCGCGGCAGGAAGATATGCACGCCGCCATGCAAGTCCAAAACAGCACCATCGGACCTTCGCAATCCGATTATGTGGTGACGTTTCCTACTCCCGAGGCTCGCAAAAAGGCCGTGGTGAAAGCATGGACCGATTTGCTCGCCAAGTATCCCGGAACTGAGGAAGGCGACATCGCCGAGTTTTTCCTGGGCACGAACGCGGCGGACGATGGCAATTTGCCGGACGCGGTGAAGCACTTCAATGCAGCCATCGATTCCGGAAACGGCCCCTATGCATCCGAGGCCAAGCTGGCGCTGGCTCAAGTCTATGCCGCACAGGGCAAAGTGAACGATGGTGTGAAGCTCATCCAATCCGTGATTGACCATCCCAGCGTAATGGTCTCGAAAGATGCCGCCATCCTCGCGATGGGCGATCTTATCAAGTGCAGCGATCCCAAGCGCGCTCACCAGCTGGTAGACCCGCTGCGCACCAGCACTCGTCCCGCCATCAGCAAAGCGGCCATCAGTCTGGAAGGATCTCTGGCCCAGGCGTGCACCGGCTAGGCCGCCTCCGTTTTTCCGCCGAGCGAAGCCGCGGCCGGCGGTATCCCGAACTGGCGCATCCCTACCGCGGCGATTTCGAGCGCGATCGCGACCGTATTATCCATTCACGGGCTTTTCGCAGGCTGGAGAATAAGACGCAGGTTTTTCCGGCCGGTATCTCGGACCATTTTCGTAACCGGCTCACGCACACCATTGAAGTGGCGCAGATCGCCCGCACCGTGGCTCTTGCACTGGATCTCAATGAGGAACTTACCGAAGCTCTCGCCTTGGGCCACGACATCGGCCATCCTCCGTTTGCGCACGCCGGTGAAGATGAGCTCGATCGCCAGATGCGACGCTTCGGGGACCGCTTCGATCACAACCTGCACGCCCTGCGGATCGTCGATTCCTTCGAACGGAGCTACGCCCGCTTTCCCGGTCTGAACCTGACTTTCGAGGTGCGCGAGGGCATCGTGAAGCACTCCCACGATTTCGAAAAGGGCGAAAATCCGACGCTGGACGAATACCTTCCCGGTCTCCGCCCGCCGCTCGAAGCGCAACTGATCGACCTGGCGGATGAGATCGCCTATAACACGGCCGACTTGGACGACGGCTTCTCCGCGCGGCTCTTCGGCATCGAGGAGTTGAGCCAGTGCGTTCCTGAGTTCGGCCGCCGCTGGGAGGAAGTGGAATCCCAATTTCCCGGCGCTTCCGAACGCGAACAATTTCAGGAAGTGTTGCGCGGCTTGCTGGACTGGCTGGTTTCAGGCTTGGTGGAAGGGACGGTCGAAGCCGCGGACGCGGCCTCCGTGGAAAACGTGGAAACTGTGCGCGCCCATCCCCGGCGCCTGGCGGCGTTCACGTTGCCGGCCCACGCCGCGAACCGCGCGCTGAAACAATTTCTGCATCACACGCTATATTATTCCGAGCCGATGGCGGGCGAGCGCCGCCGTTCCGCAGCCCAAATCGCCGAGTTGTTCGAATTCTGGATCGCACATCCCGACAAACTCCCGGAGAACTACGTAGAATCGCTCAGCAAAGCGCCCGTGCATCGCGTGGTCTGCGATTACATCGCCGGGATGACGGATGGGTACTTCCTGCGCTGCTACCAACAAACGTTCGGCGTACCGTCCACTTAACCGCAGGGCTGTGAAACACGATCCGCTCGATTTGATCGGAAATCCGTCGGACCCCGACAGGAGCGACGCCGTGGTTCACACTCGGAGCCCAATGTTACGATGGAATCACCGAGCCTTCCCGTCATGAAATGCCCGATCTGCGACACGCGCAAGCCGCGCCGCCACTGCCCCGGCGTCAATGGCGAAATCTGCTCCATCTGCTGCGGCAACGAGCGCGAGGTCAGCATCAGTTGCCCGCTCGAGTGCCCTTATCTGGTGGAAGCTCGCCGGCATGAAAAGCCGCATGAAGTGAATGTCGACGAAGTACCTAACCTCGATGTGCAGGTTACCGAAGAATTCCTGCGCGAACATGAACCGCTGTTGGTGTTTTTAGGTTCGCGGCTGCTCGAAGCCTCGCTCTCGTCCGCGGGCGTGGTGGATTCCGACGTTCGCGACGCGCTCGAATCTCTCATCCGGACGTATCGCACGTTGCAGAGCGGATTGTATTACGAAACGCGGCCTACGAATCTGATCGCCGCCGGCCTTCATCAGCGGATGCAGGAAGCGATCGAGGGACTGCGCAAGGAGCTGGCCGAGAAGAATGCGATGCCTTTGCGCGACGCCGAAATCCTCGGCACGCTGGTGTTCCTGGAGCGCGTGGAGCTGCACGAAAATAACGGACGGCCGCGCGGCCGCGCATTTATCGATTATCTGCGCGCGTACTTCCCGCAAACCGAGCAGAGTGTCGCGTCATCCGCTCCGCTGATACAGGTATGACCGGGTTCATCGTTTTCGCCCATGGCTCGCGCGTCGAAAGCGCCAATCAAGCCGTGCGCGATGTCGTGTCCAAAATGGCGGCCTCGCAAATGGCGCCATCTGGTCCGCATATCGTCGAAGCCGCGTTCCTGGAACTGGGAGCGCCCGATCTCACCGCCGCTACGGGACTGCTCATCGCGCGCGGCGCAACGCGCATCATCGTCATTCCCTATTTCCTGACGCTGGGTACGCACCTGCAGCGCGACCTGCCACGCTTGGCCCGCGAAGCTTCGCGCGCGCATGGCGATATCGAGATGCAGATCACTTTGCCGTTGGATGGCCATCCGGCGCTGCTCGAAGCGCTGCTCGATCGCGCCAGCGAGGCGCTCGACACCGTATGAGAGCCTCGCTGCTTGAATTTCACGACATCGCGCCCGAAGTCCGCCACTTCGTATTCGAAGTCCCCGAAATTGAGCAACTGCAATTTAAGGCTGGGCAATTTGTTTCGTTCAAGGAAACACTCAACGGCAAGAAGATTACGCGCCCTTATTCCATTGCGTCGCTGCCCGACCGCAATCGCTTTGAGCTTTGTCTCAATCTAGTGCATCAAGGCATCTTCAGCCCCTATCTTTTCGCGATGAAGCCAGGCGATTCCGTCGAGATGTCCGCGCCGCTCGGATTCTTCACGGTGCGCGATCCAGCCAAGGAAGCGCTGTTCATCGCCACCGGCACTGGCATTGCGCCGTTTCGAGCCATGGCGCCCGACTATCTGGCGCATCCGAACGCGAAACAACTCACGCTGCTCTTCGGCGTGCGCCACGAAAATACCATCTACTATCGCGACGACTTTGAAGCCTTGGCCGGCAAGCATCCGAGCTTCCGCTTTTGGCCCACGCTCAGTCGCGCGGAATCCTCATGGACCGGCCATACCGGTCACGTGCAAAGTCACCTGCTGGAAGCCATCGGCGACCGCCGCGACCTGGATGTCTTCATCTGCGGGCTCAAAGCGATGGTCGACGACGTACGCGCTATCCTCAAGGAGGCGGGCTTCGATCGCAAGCAAATCGTTTTCGAGAAATACGACTGAGCAGGATCAACCAATGAATCGGACGGTTACACTCACGCTCGGCATACTCTTGATCTTCGGCGTAACGGTGGCCGTCCTGCTGGCCGTGATGCCGGGTCCGCACAAGTCGACGGATTACCTGGTGATCGGCTGCGTGGCTACCCTGCTCTGTTTGCTGCTGCTCTTCGTGGTGCTGATCAACACCGCCAAACGCGATCACAAAACCGAGCCGCGCGCGTGAGCGGGAGAACTCAGGCCCTTCGCACTTCCACCGATTTATACACTTCCTTGGTCTGCTCCAGGCTGGCGAACACCAGTCCCGGCTGCATGGTTTTCGCGGTGCCCGCCGCCACTGCCCAGCGCACGCACTCGGGGAAATCCTTTTTCTTCGCCGCAGCCCATACATAGGCCGCTGCCAGCGCATCGCCCGCGCCCAATGGCGACACGGCATCGGTCCTGGGCGGGATCACTTCCAGCAATTGATTCTCATTCACCGCCACCACTCCGCGGCTGCCCAGCGACAGGATCACGGCTTCCGCACCCATGGCCTTGATGCGCGTGGCCGCTTCCAGGAATTGCGCCCGAGTGATCAACGCGCGATTCAGCAGCCTTTCGGCTTCCGGCTGATTCGGGCTCACAATGGTAGGTCCCGCTTCAATCCCATGCAGCAGCGCGTCGCCGTCGGTATCCAGCAGCGTTTTCACTTTGCGCTCACGCGCCAGGCGGATCAACTTGGTATAGAAATCGCTGGACACGCCGGGTGGAATGCTTCCGCACAACATCAGCCAATCGGCCGATTCCAGGCGGTTCGCCACCACCTTTTCGATCCGCTTCAATTCCTCCGGGGCGATTTTCGGCCCGCGTTCGTTCAGCCGGATGGCGAGCCCTTGTTTGTCGGTGATGGTCAGATTCACGCGGATCTCGTTGTGAATGGGAACGGTCTTCACCGGAAATCCCGACTTCGCCGCCAGCTTTTCCAGGCGCGGCCCGTTCACGCCTCCCGATGTGACAATCGCCAGCGTCTTCGCTCCGAAGGAATGCAGTACGCGCGATGCGTTCATGCCGCGTCCGCCGGCGGAGTCTTTGCGCGAAAGAATGTAGGCGCGGTCTTCGAAAACTAGCCTGTCTACTTCAATATTGCGATCCACCGAAGGGTTGATCGTGACGGTGAGTATCAACCCTCAATCTTACCGCGAACTCCTCGATGTTACCCTGAATTTTGCCGCGCCATCCTCAATTTCAGGCCTACGTGGCGCTGGCCGCGGTCTGCTGCGTTTGGGGCCCCACCTACCTGGGCATTCGCATCGCCCTCGAATCCATGGCGC
This sequence comes from Bryobacteraceae bacterium, assembly GCA_050010415.1. Lineage (GTDB taxonomy): Bacteria > Acidobacteriota > Terriglobia > Bryobacterales > Bryobacteraceae > Palsa-89. The sequence goes on from JBEKLB010000151.1 coordinate 7,066, forward strand.
CGCCCGTGTTGATGGCTGTACGCTACAGCGTCTCCGGAATTATATTGCTGGCTGTCGCTTATTTTTCCAAGGCGCATCTTCCCTCCGGGCGCGAACTTTGGTTCACCTCACTTTTCGGAGTGATCATCATCGGCGCGGGCACGGGTTGCCTGGTTTATGCCGAGCAGTGGGTGCCGAGCGGATTGGCTTCCGTCTTTATTACCTTGTCGCCATTCTGGATGATCGGGATCGATGCCGCCATCCCCGGCGGCCAGCGCTTGCATGGACCCACCATCCTGGCGATGCTGGTGGGACTCGGGGGCACAACGCTTCTAGTCGCGCCCGAAATAGCCAGTGAAGGCTTCAGTGGACCGTTGGTGCGCGGCTTTCTATTGATCGAGCTCGGCTGCGGCGGCTGGTGTCTCGGCTCCATCCTGCAGCGCCGTCATCAGACCAAGGCGCATCCCGTGGTCAGCGGCGCGATCCAGCAACTGGCCACTGGTCTTGCATTCGCGATTCCGGCGCTGCTTGCGAAGCCGCATCCCTCCACCTGGAGCGCGCGCAGCATCGGCGCAGTGGCTTATCTGGTGGTGTTCGGCTCCATCGTGGGCTACAGCGCCTATATCTTTGTTCTCGACCGCCTGCCGGTTTCCGTTGTCAGCATCTACAACTACATCAACCCCATCATCGCCGTGTTCCTCGGCTGGCTGTTCTTCCGCGAGCATTTCGGGCTCGAGGAAGTGATCGCGATGCTGATCATTTTTGCCGGTGTGGCGTTAGTGAAGCGCTATTCGCTGCCACCTTCTCCAAAGCCGGCTCAAGTTTCTGCGGCTTCTTGAGTACACCTTCGAACAGGTCTCCCGTGCGCTCGAACCGAGCCATCGCGTTGTGGATGTTGAACTGGCCAGGATCGAGACCCGCTTTCACTTCAGACCATTCGAGCGGCGTCGACACCGGAGCGCCAGGATGGGCGCGCAAGACATAAGGGGCCGCAATGGTCTTGGCACTCGAAATCTGCAGGTAATCGAAATAGACCTTGGCCTTCTTGCGGCGCGAAACCGTACGCGGCGTGGTGAACAGATCGGGTTTCTGATTGATGACGAGTACCGACAGCAACTCCGCAAACGTGCGCACCTGATCGAAACTGTAAACAGGATGGAGCGGAATGTAGATGTGCATGCCATCGCCGCCGGTTGTTTTTGGATAACCCGCCAGCCCCACCGAGTCCAGCGTCTTCTTCACCAGTTGCGCGGCTTCGACAATCTGGCTGTACGGGCAGCCTTCCGTCGGATCCAGATCGATGAGCGCGAAATCCGGATGGTCGAGCGAACCCACGCGGCTCATCCACGGGTTTTGATCGATGGAAGCCAGATTCGCGAGATAGACCAGGGTAGCGCGATCGTCACAGATGATGTAGTGGATCTTGTCCTGGTTGTGCTCTGAGAAGATGGGCTCCAGACGCACCCAATCGGGAACTTTGCCCTCGGCGTCTTTTTGGAAGAAGTACGGTTCCTTGATGCCATTCGGGTAGCGTTTGAGCGAAAGCGGGCGATCGCGCAGATGGGGAAGAATGAAGGGTGCGACTGCATCGTAATAATTGATGACATCGCGCTTGGTGATGCCTTCGCCCGGGTAGAAGACCTTGTTGAGATTGGTGAGCTTGAGCCGGTGCCCATCCATGTCGAGCGTCACCTCGACCGGCGAATCTTTGGGAAGCAGCGGGCCCTTCGATGCCTTGTTTTGCACGTCTCCCCCGTCTTCCTTGTCTTCCTTGTATTCCCCGTCTTCCTTGTATTCCCCGTCTTCCTTGTATTCCTTGTATTCCTGGTCGTCCTTACCTTCCTGCCCTTGCCTCACACACTCTTTCGGATCCTTGTCGCCGCGCAGTGCAACAAACACCGGCGCGCGCAGCAATCCATCCGGGGTGAATTCGAGGTATTTGATTTCCGCAACCAACTCGGGCTTGATCCAGGTAACGTCGCGCAGCGCCTTGACGGTTCCGGTGAAGGGGCTCTTTTTGGTAATCAGCGGTTCGATCTTCGAGTAGATTTCTTTGAGTGACTTCTCGTTGAATCCCGTGCCTACTTGCCCGGCGTGAGTGAGCTTGGCGCCGTCATAGAGACCCAGCACCAGCGAGCTGAAGTAGTCGCGCTCACCGTGCGTGAATCCGCCAATGACGAAGTCGCCCGATGTTACTACTTTCACTTTCACCCACTCCCGGCTTCGGCGTCCTTCATATTTGCTCCCGCGCGCTTTGGCCACAATACCCTCCAATCCGTTGGCGCGCGCCGCTTCGAGCATTGCGGCGCCATCCACGGTGAAGAAATCGGAAACATGAATACGGCCGGACGGGTTGACAATTTCCGAGAGCAGGCGCTTGCGTTCTTCGAGCGGCACTCCACGCAGATCGTAGCCGTCGAGGAACAGGAGATCGAACAAAAACAGGGTCACCGGTGAGGAGCGTGAAAGATGCGCCACTGCATTGGCGTCAGCCACTGAAATGCGCGGCTGGATCAGGCTGAAACTCGAGCGGCCTTTGTCATCCAGTACCGCAATCTCGCCGTCCAGAATGGCCTGGGATGCCTGGACGTGGCGCGGAAGAACGCTTAGTTCGGGATACTGCTGTTCGCAACGCTTTCCAGATCGCGAAAGGATGCGGAGCTGGCTGTCTTCTATCAGGCACAGCGCTCGAACGCCGTCCCACTTCACTTCGTACAGCCAGGACTTACCCGTTGGCGGGCGCGTCGCGAGAGTGGCGAGCATGGGCGGGACCGACTTCGGCATGGGAGCCTTGACCGCGCCAGCCGGCATCGCCCGGGATTGGGGATTGGGGGTTGGGGATTGGCTAGGCGCGAGGTCCTCGGCGATTTCCTGCTGCGTCCGGCCGGTGAGCACGCTGCGCGCGTGGTCCTCGATATTCCATCCCGGTATCGCGTCAGCGTCTTTCTTCTTGATGAGCAGCCATTCATTGCCTTTGCCGCGCCCGCGCATCAACACCAGCGCGAATTCGCCGCTCAGCTTTTCGCCGTGCAAACGGAACTTGAAGTCGCCCTTCTTGATTTGATCGAGCGCGGGAGCGTCCCCCAGCAAATCGTAACTGCCGCGATCCCACAGCATCACGCTGCCGCCGCCGTACTCGCCTTTTGGAATGTTCCCTTCAAACCCGCCGTAGTCCAGCGGATGATCCTCCACATGCATCGCAAGGTGCTTGGCCAGCGGTTCCAGGCTGGGGCCTTTGGGAACGGCCCAGGATTTCAGCGTGCCGTCCACCTCCAGGCGAAAATCGTAGTGCAGCCGGGAAGCGTCGTGACGCTGGACGCAGAAATAGTTTCCAGCGGGCGTGGATTTGGCCTGGGGCTTGGGCTCCGGCGTTTTATCGAAAGACCGCTTGCGGCTGTATTCCTTGAGAGACATCCGGCGATGCTCTCTTAATTTTAGAGGGTCCAGGGCTCAGCTCACGCGGTTGGCTGCGAACACGTTCTCGATGGCATCGAACAAATCGCGCGAGTTGATGGGCTTGGACACATATCCATCCATACCCAGCGACAAGAAACGCTGCCGGTCACCGGCCATGGCGTGAGCCGTCATCGCGACGATTGGAATATGCCAGCCGGTGGCTTGCTCCAGTTTGCGAATCGCGGCGGTGGTCTCCACCCCATCCATCACGGGCATTTGCACATCCATGAGGATGAGATCGAATTGCTGTTTCCGCAGCGCTTCCAGAGCCTCGACACCATCGCCTGCGACAGTTACGTTGTGGCCTTCTTTTTCGAGCAGGCGCGCGGCCACGCGCTGGTTCACGGCGTTGTCCTCGGCCAGCAAGACGCGCAACGGCGTGCGAGCTTCACGCAACGTGTGGCGCGTGATGAGCTGCATCGGCTCGGCGCGGTCGGTACGCGGGCCCATTACCCGTAGCAACGCGTCGAGAAGGTCAGACTGGAGAACCGGTTTGATCAGGTAAGCCGCTATCCCCAGTTCCTTGCAGCGCTGGCCATCCCCGCGCTGGCCGCCCGACGTTAGCATGACGGTCACCAGGCTCTGCAGTTCCGGCAGCTTCCGTACCTGCTCCACCAGCATGAAGCCGTCCCTATCGGGCATGTGGCAATCGACCACCAGCAGAGGGAACGGCGCTCCGCCGGCGCTGGCTTTTTGGAGCAATTCCAGACCGCCTGCGGCGCTAGCCGCGCAGGCCGGCCACATCCTCCAGTGGCTCAGCGTTCTCTCCAGAATCTGGCGATTGGTGGCGTTGTCATCGACGATCAGCACCTTCATGTTTTCGAGCAGCGAGGGGTCTGCGCTCGCGGCTATCGAAACGCTGGCCAGTCCGAAGCGCGCCGTGAAGTGGAAGGTGGCCCCGTGGCCAGCTTCACTCTCCAGCCAGATCCGTCCGTTCATCATGCCAATCAAACGCGAAGAGATGGAGAGCCCCAGCCCCGTTCCGCCATAGCGGCGCGTAGTGGAGGTGTCGGCCTGTGAAAAGGGCTCAAAGATGAGAGCCTGCTTCTCCAGTGGAATGCCGATCCCGGTGTCGGAAATCGCGAAGTGCAGCGACATGGCGTCGGCTTCCTGCGCAGCAGCTTCTTGCGCAGCGAGCTCCACGCGCAACACCACCTCGCCTTTCTCGGTGAACTTGATGGCGTTGCCGATCAAGTTGAGGATCACTTGACGCAAACGCACCGGATCGCCGACTACAAAATCGGGCAGCTCCGGCGGGATGAAGCAGGCCAGTTCCAGCCCCTTCTCGTGCGCGCGCCGAGCCAGGATCTTCATGGCCTGACCCAGGTGATCGCGCAGATTGAATTCGATGGGATCGAGGTTCAGCTTACCCACTTCAATTTTGGAGAAGTCCAGAATGTCGTTGATGACCGTGAGCAGAGAATCCGCCGAATATTTGACCGCGTTAAGATACTCCCGCTGGGAGGGGTCGAGCTCCGTATCGAGCGCCAGTTCCGTCATTCCGATGACGCCATTCATGGGCGTGCGGATCTCGTGGCTCATGTTCGCCAGGAACTCGGATTTCGCGCGGCTCGCGGCGTCGGCGGCTTCCTTGGCTTCACGCATTTGCTCGTGGGCTTCGCGCACCGAGGTGATGTCTTCGATCACACCAACGAAACCTTGTGGTGTTCCGTCCGGCGCGCCCACCGGACCTCCATGGACACCAACCCAGACGATCTCTCCCGCGGGTTTCACATAGCGATATTGTTCGAAGAATCGCTCCCGGCGATGCAGGTTGAGATTTCTTGCGGCCAGCACTCTGGGGGCGTCTTCGGGATGGATGCCCGCGTGGATGACGCCGAGATGCGCCTCCGTCAGCCCGTAAATTTCGAGCAGCCTTTCATTGGCGTACAGCATCTTGCCTTGGTCGTCGATTCGAAATACGCCCACCGGAGCAGCCGCGCAAAGCGTGCGAAAAACTTCCTCGCTTTGGCGAACCGCGGCTTCCGCTTCCACGCGCTTGGTGATGTCCTGGAACAGCGCGAACGCACCACAATACCTGCCTTCGGCCAGCAGGCGCTTGGCATGCACTTCCACGTCTACCAGGAGCCCGTCTTTGCGCTGCCGCTTCATCGAGCCTTGGAATACGGCTCCGTCCGCGATGCGCTGAATATTCGCCAGGAACAAAGGCTTCGCGTCCGGCTGAACGATCAGCTCCTCAATCCTCTGTCCCAGACACTCCTGTTCGGTGTAGCCAAAGATTTCGCAGAAGGCCGGGTTGGCCAGCGTAACGACGCGACTCTCATTGTGCACGATGATTCCCACCGGGCTGGTCTGGATCAGCGTATCCAGCAACTCGGTGCGCTCCCGCAGCATGTCCTCGGCGCGGCGCCGATGATCGATTTCGGCCGAGAGCAGGTGTTCGGCCGACGCTTCCGTACGCCTGTGCAGAGACCATACGAACAGCACCGCCGACACCAGGGTGAGCACTCCGAAGGGAACGGCAACCACCCACCATCCGGACAGCTGCTGGACAAATAGGTGAGTGAGCAACTCGCCGATTGCGGCTGCAAACGTGACTATAGCCGCAAAACGCCAGGGCAAATGCTCCCGGGCATTCTGTCGGGGCGTCTGTCGGGGCAACTGTCGGGGCGTCTGTCGGGGCAATCAGGCCCCCTCCGGATTCTCGCTCATTCCCGTCCCAGCGAAGGCGTCAGCCTAAGTCGATCTATTGGGCTATCGTCGTAAACCCTTGGCTGCTTTAGCTCAACGGCCTATTTTTGCCGCTTTTCTAGATCGGACGGAAGCTTTTGTTTGGTTCGGGCGTATACTAAGCGTAATGCTCTCGCGCACGGCCCGATGGTTTGCGACCGCGCTGGTGGCATTTCTGTTCGCCCAGCCGATCCCAATTCTTGCGTTGGCATCCGACGACAGCGGAATGTCTTGCTGCCATGACGGCATGAGCTGCTGCCGGAGATCGCATCACCATTCGTCAAACGCCGGACCCGAGTTTTCCTCTCGTGACTGCTGCGAACGATGTCAGGTTGCAGTGCGCCAGAGCCAGCCAGTTGCGGAGAGCGTTGCTCCCTCCGCCGCGTTTGCGGAATTCGCGCCTGCTATTTCGTCGCCGCTCCCGCCATCCTGCTGGATTCCTTCGGTCCGCCACGATGCGGCTCTGTTTCAACGCCCCCCTCCTTCCGCTATTTAAGTTCACTCGCTGACATTTGAATCAGTATCAAGGAGGCTTTGTGCGGAAGCTCGTTTTCTGCTTGTGTTTGTTTTCTTCCCTGCTCCTGGCAACGATCTTTGGAAGAATACAAGGCGTTGTCCATGACCCGCAGCATCGGCCTGTTGCAGGTGCGGCGGTGAAGCTGCAGGCGGTTACTTCGGATTATTCTCAAAGCGTGCTAGCCGACGATAATGGCGAATTCTCGTT
>JBEKLB010000152.1:0-13806 GCA_050010415.1 Bryobacteraceae bacterium
CGATCGGCTGCGACCATCGTGAGCTCGATGGTCACAGAAGCAACCGCGCTCTTGCGGAATGGCGGCACGCTCAACTTCACATAGTTGCGGCTGAGGGGCTACCGGGGTTTTTGCCGGCGCCAAAGAAATGTGGACCTTTTCGCCTGGCTTCTTCGCGTTACTGGATAGAGGCTGGGTTTGGATCGATTTCCGCGCCAGACCTGGACAACAGATGCAACCAAAATACTTCTGGAGGTGTACAGTGTCTGCAAAGAAAAGGTTCTCGCCGTTCGTGGTTGTCACGCTTACGGCGCTTGCGCTGCTGGGTGGTTTGGTGTTCGCGGTCGCCGCGCACGCGCAGTCCACCAGCACTTTTGGCGGAGCCGTAGAAATGGTCCGCGGATATCAATCGACCGCGTCTGCCGGTAGCGTTTTGCTCATGACTGTCGGGGCGTTGGGGCAAGTAGAAGTGGATTGCAGCGGCGGCTTGTCCAGGATAGCCTTCTATCCATCGGTGCCTGGGTCGCTGTGGTTCACGCATGAAGGCGCCACCGGATTCGCCAACGGCAGCGCCGGCACACAGCTTTCCAACCAGGCGACTAGTGACGTGATCACGGCGCAATTTGCCACCGCTACTCAGACGGCGACCATGGTGATCTCCGGGCAACCGGGGGGGACGTGCACCTACGCCGGCCAAGCGATGATACAACCCTGAGTCGACAGCTCGGTGCGGGTTTAGTTGGAGCGCAGAACTCAGCTTGTCCGCCGGCAGGCTGACTTTTCATTACCGCCGCTGGCGTCTGCGATGTGTCCCGCTTTCGAGCCGCAGGTAGCCAAGCTGCCTTCACCGATGCCACGAAGCAGTTTACTATCCGAGGAGCCGCTCGTCACGGGTGAGGACGCCGAGGCTTTCAAGGCGTGGCACGACGAGATCTGGGCCGAGATGAACCCAACCGGAGCAATCGAGTCGATGCTGGTCGAAAGGATTATCTCGCTCAGCTGGAGACTACGACGAGTTAGCAAAATTGAGGCAGGTATCGTAACGTTCGAGCTCCAGGAAAGCCTGTCCGGCGACGGTTAGCTGCAATGAACTCCGATCCGCGATCGGGTACGATGAACCCCGATCGACGTGCGAGCAACAGCGACAAACAGAGTTGGCCAAATTCGGCCAAGCATTTCTGCGTGGTTATCAGAACGATGGCCTCACGAAACTTTCGCGTTACGAGACCTCTTTGCAACGCAATCTCTCAAGGACTTTTGCATGAGCTGCAGCGGCTGCAGGCTGCGCGCCAAGGGAAAAACGTGCTCGTACCAGTGGCTATTGACATCGACGTCTCCGGTTCAGAGCACCGAGAGCTTGACGTCGACGCTTTGGATTCCGGAGCAACTCGGTGATGTGGATGCTGTCTTGCGCGTTCTGTGTATCCAGAAATCTGGAGGCCAATCAATTTTGGCAAGGAAATTCTTATTCGCTGGAACGGGACCATGCGATTTCCCCGACGACGGACCGGTCCGGGTGGGAGCGGACGGCAACGCCTACGACACGTGACCGGATTTTCCGCGAACGTCCCACCAGAAACCGGAGGCGCCGCCCGCTGTGGTAGTCCCCGAAATACACCCTTTCTTCGTGAATCGGCGTGGACGGCCAAGGGAAACGCCCCCGATAATGCCATGGGGAACATTGGATTTCGCGTCGTGGGGATGCGTGGTCTTAAACGAAGCGATTCGCTGATCTTGTGCGAGACCGTGCTACCGTCAATGGTAAGAAAAATTCTACATGGGCCGAATCGAAGAATTGAAAGGCTAGCGATTGCCGATTCCTCATCGGAAAGAACATTCCCGATCTTGCCACTTGTGGCGTAGTCGAAGGCATAACCGAAATCTTGGAACTAACCCGTTTCCAGTTCTTACGACTCGCAATTCATGCAGGCAGTAACTGCCAAAGGTAGGCTCCAACGCAGCATGAGGGTGCTTGGCAATCTGCTGATCACCTTGTCGGTATCCACGCCAGCCTCATCGGTTTTCACCGTTGTCCCGGGTCTCCTGATGACCAGCGGGTCTGGCGCATTCCTCAGCATGGCGCTGGCAGGGGTGGTCGGCCTGTTCATGGCGTACGTTTATGCCGAGCTTTCTTCAGCCTACCCGCTGGCCGGCGGCGAGTATGCGATTGTCGGCCGCGTGATGGGACCGCTGCCGGGATTCATCGTGATGGGCGTGTATCTGGTGGTCAGCCTGCTGATTCCCGCCGTGATGGCGCTAGCCATTTCCGAGTATCTCGGCGTGCTGAATTTGCACCTTCCGGTGATTCCAACCGCGATATTGACCATCGCGCTTGCCACCTTGATCGGGACATTCAATATCCGCACCAATGCCGCGCTGACCGGCTCATTTCTGGTGGTTGAGATGATCGCACTGATTGTGGTGGTTGCCCTGGGCTTCTTCCATATCAGCCGGCCCTTGAGCGATTTGATCCTGCATCCAGTGCTGTTAAGCGCGGGCTCGCTGGTGCATGCGCCGGTCGCAATGATTGGTATGACCACCTCCATCGCGATATTTGCCTACAACGGTTTCGGAGCCGCCGTGAATTTCAGCGAGGAAATGCACGAACCGGAACAGCACGTCGCGCGCGCCATTCTGTGGGCCCTGGCAATCACCGTAATCATGGAGCTATTGCCGGTGACTGCGGTGCTAATGGGCGCGTCGGACTTGAAGACCCTGCTGGGGGCCCAGAACGTGTTTGGCGAGTTCATTACAGCGCGGGGCGGAGCGGCGATCAATACCGCCGTGAGCCTGGGAGTGGCGTTGGCGATCTTTAATGCCACGATTGCGGTTCTGTTGTTGGCCGCGCGGGTGATGTTCAGCACGGGGCGCGACAGGGTGTGGCCTGGCCCGATCAGTAGAGCACTGGCATTGACTCATGGGCGGTTTCATTCGCCCTGGGTCGCCGCAATTGTGTGCGGTGTGCTTGCAGCGCTGGCGTGTCTGGTACCTGATAGCGTGCTGTTATTGCTGACCGGAAGTGGACTGATCCTGGTATATTCCGCGCTTTGTGTGGCAGCTCTCGTCGGGCGATGGCGAAGTGGAACGGCGCACGGGCATTACCGCATGCCGTGGTTCCCACTCGCGCCCATCGCGGCGCTAGTGGTCATGCTTTACGTGGTTTGGACCAGCTGGCTGGATCCGGCGATGGGCCGGCCGAGCTTATTCGTAACGCTCGGACTGGTTGTTATTTCTGGTCTCTATTACACGTTTGTGCTGCGCCCGCGGGGGGTATGGAAGCTCCAAGGGCCCGAGGATTAGGCCCGCGCGCGGGTGGATTCACGGACTACCAGCCGAGAGGCAAAACGAATTCCGATTTGTTCAATGGGAGGGCGGTCCTCCACCATGCGGATTAGCAGCGTGGTTCCTAGCGCCAGCATTTCGTACCAAGGCATCTCCACCGCGGTCAGCGGTGGATTGGCGAAAACGGTTTCATTGGTTCCATCCAGCGACAGCAGTCCGACGTCCGCCGGTATTTTGATGTGGAGATCACGCATCGCCTTCAATGCGCCGATAGCGGACCGGTCGCTCGGAACAATGAGCGCATCGGGCGGCTTGCGTTGTTTCATCAATCGCTGTGTCCCGGCGTAGCCCTCTTCGGCATTCAATTCAATGGTTGCCATCAGCGACGGATCGACCATCATGCCCGCTTCGGTGTGAGCTTCTTCGTAGCCGCGGGAATAAAGTTGGTGGCTGATGTAATGGGTGTCGCCCAACAGGATTCCGATGCGCCGGTAGCCGCTTTGCAACAAATAAGCCGTGGCTCGCCGGCTCACCTCGCAATGGTCCACGCCGACATAATGGATGGCCGTTCCCGGCAGCAGCCGATTCACGACAATATAGGGAATATTGTGATCGCGAAACGGCTTGGAATCCTGTTCTTCGTCGCGTGTACGAAAGAGCAGAACACCGGCGAACTCGCGATCCACGATCATGCGGTCCTCGGCGCGATCGCCTAAATCCGGACTGAATGCGCCCACCATAGTGATGTAATTCGATTGGCGGCCGATGTCGGTAACCGCCTGCAGGCCCTCGCGGATGAAATTGGAATGGAGCCCCCAGTGCTGAGCAGCCGCCGGCACCAACACGCCGATAGTGCGATTCGTGCGCGTGGCGGCCAACCCATCGCCAGTTCCGTAGTCGGCCCCTCGCAGGATGGAAAGCACGCGACGGCGTGTACCTTCATTCACTCCTTTTTTGCCATTTAGGACGCGAGAGACGGTGCTGATGGAAACCTGCGCTTTTTCAGCAAGCTGCTCCAGGGTCGTTTTTGTCACTCACCGGCTCCCATTTGCAAATACAAAGTCGTCCTTATTAAAATGCCGATTAATAGCCCAAGGCAGCTGAGTCAGCATTCCGGGGATCGGAGGCGCCCCACCGCAGGCCCGTTTCCTCGTCGATCATGACGGCTTCGGCGTCGCCCATATAACCCGGCTGATCGGCGAAATGATGCCCCTCTTTTTCGAGTGCCCGTCGTACATCTTCAGAAATCCCGAACGGCTCGAAGGCAATCACGTCCGGCTTCCATTGATGATGTAGGCGAGGGGCGTTCACCGCCTGTTGAATATTCATGTGATAGTCGAATACGTTCAGAATTACCTGAAGTACCGTATTAATGATAGTCGGTCCGCCAGGGCTCCCGACGGCCAAAATCAATTTCTGATCCTTGAGGACCAGAGTTGGCGTCATGGCCGATAAGGGACGTTTGTGAGGGGCCACGGAATTGGCCTCGCCCTGAATGAGCCCAAACATATTGGGCTCGCCGGGCTTGGCGGCAAAATCATCCATCTCGTTGTTCATAAAAAAGCCCGCGCCCCGCACCACCACTCCGCTGCCGAAACTGCCGTTCAGCGTGTAGGTGTTAGAGACGGCATTGCCGTCCGCATCCACCACTGTGAAATGCGTAGTCTCGGGGCGCTCCTCGCGAGCCGGTTCGCCATGCCCGATGATGCTGCTGGCAGTGGCATGCGCGGAGTCGATGGTCTGGGCCAACCGCGATGCATATTGTTTGTCGATGAGGCCTGAGACTGGGACTTTGACGAAATCCGTATCCCCGAGAAATTCTGCGCGATCGGCAAACGCGCGGCGCATTGTTTCAATGAGCAGGTGATCTTTCTCGGAAGAATCGAAACCCATGGAGGTGACTGGAAAGCGTTCGAGGATATTGAGCATTTCGAACAACGCGACCCCTCCAGAGCTGGGAGGCGGCATACTCAGCAGGTCGTAGCCTCGATACGTGCCCTTCAGTGGCTCCCGTAAGACGGCGTGATAGTTCTTGAGATCGTCGAGCGTGATGATGGCGCCATGTTCGCGCATATCGGCGGCCAGCAATTGCGCTGTCTGGCCTTCGTAGAATTCTCGCGGTCCGTTCGACTTCAGGCGACCCAATGTGGCGGCGAGTTCGGGCTGTTTGAGCACCTCGCCTTCCTCATAAAACTTTCCGTCGCGCTGGAAAATGCGCTTGCCTTCCGGAAAAGCACGGATTGCGCGCGAGCTTCGTAACGCGGCCGCGAGGGTGTAGCTGACCGCGAATCCTTTTGCAGCAAGTTTCCGCGCCGGTTCTACCGCATCCGCCCATGGCATTTTGCCGAATTTCGATAGCGCAAGCGATAGTCCGCTGACGGTTCCGGGCACTCCCGAAGCGAGATAACCGGAGGTGGAAAGCTGCGGCACAAGCTTGCCGTCGGCGCCGAGATACATGTCATGCGATGCCTTTTCGGGCGCGGTTTCGCGATAGTCAATCGCGCCTGCTCGCCCGTCCGCCATCCGGATCAGCATGAAACCTCCTCCGCCCAAGTTGCCGGCGCTGGGGTGTGTAACCGCCAGGGCCAGGGCAACCGCGACAGCCGCGTCTACGGCATTTCCACCGCGCTTCAATACATCCAGTCCAACGCTTGAGGCGATCCGATCGGAGGAAGCCACCATGCCGTGCCGGCCGTGAGCAGGCAGCGGATATCCGATTTCCCTCGGTCGCTTGGAATCAGGCTGCTGTGCCCAAGCAAGTGTCGTTAGGGTAATCAGAACAGTGAGCCGTGGTGTATTCGAAAGTTTCAGCATACGCATAAGGAGGGTCTAAAGTTTGCTGCCTTTGCAAGCACTGGCAAGAGAGAAGAATAGCCAAGCGTTCCAGGCTTGTCAATGCGTTGTGAGAGGGTCCACGAAGCCTGGCGCGAAAAATTCCTTGACGATCCCTTACGGCTTCTGTACAATCTTTTTTCAGTTTGTTGCATGTCTTGCACGTTCGCCTGGCATGCCTGGCCGCGTCTTTGTTGACGTGATCCCAACAACACTCGTCTCGCCATTGACCCAGCAGAGAACCGTCTCAGGATGAACGATGGACAAAAAGGATCGACAATGAAGGCTCTTTCAATCCCAATATTGCTTGTACTCGCGCTTGCTAATCTGCAGGCCCAATCGACTTCATCGTTGACCGGACTTGTCACCGATCCGTCGGGCGGTGTCGTGCCGGGAGCGGAGATCGTGGCGGTGAACTCGGAAACCAACCAGAAGCGTACCGCTACCACCGATTCACAAGGCCGCTACTCGTTTCCCCAGATGCAGCCCGCCACCTACCAGGTGACGGCGCAAGCGACCGGCTTTTCCGCGGCTGTGGTCAACGGCGTTCGTCTGTTGGTGAATACTCCGTCCACCGTGGACATTCACTTCACGGTAGGCGCGGTGCAGCAGAGTGTGTCGGTCACCGCCGATACGGTGCAGGTCAATACCCAAGACGCAACGCTCGGCAACGCGATCGGCACGCGTCCCATTCTCGAACTGCCCTTCGACGCTAGAAACGTAATTGGACTTCTTTCGATTCAGCCCGGCGTGACCTATTTCGGAGATCCCAGCCAGCGTGACGATTATCGCAGCGGCTCCGTCAACGGTGGCAAGAGCGATCAAGGCAACGTCACGCTGGATGGCGTGGACGTGAATGACCAACAGTTTCGAAGTGCTTTTACCAGCGTTTTGCGAACGACGCTCGATTCGGTCCAGGAGTTTCGAACCACAACCACCAACGGAGGGGCCGACGTGGGCCGCAGCTCCGGGGCGCAAGTGGCGCTGGTGACCAAGTCGGGAACCAACTCCGTCAACGGGTCGCTCTACGAATACACCAGAAACACCGATACCTCCGCGAATTCCTTCTTCAATAATGCGGACGGCATTCCGCGCCAACAGCTCATTCGCAACATTTTCGGCGCATCCATCGGAGGTCCCATCAAGAAGAATCGGCTGTTCTACTTCCTGAACTTCGAAGGCCGCCGGGATGCCAGCCAGGGCACCGCTGTCCGCGTCGTTCCTAACATGCTGTTCCGTCAGGGCATTTTCACTTACGAGAACACGAGTGGAGGGACGACGGAACTCACCCCGGCGCAGATTCTACAGATTGACCCGCAACACATTGGGGAAAGCCAGGCCGTGCTCCAACTCCTGCAGTCGTATCCCGCGCCGAACGACAACACCGTCGGGGACGGACTGAATACCGCAGGGTATCGTTTTAACGCTTCCGTGCCGCTCAAGTACGACACCTACATCGCTCGAACCGACTACCAGATCGACGCCGCCGGCAGACATACGCTCTTCTTGCGGGGGCAACTCCAGAACGATCATTACGTTCCCACCAGCACCAGCGCTGGCAGCAGTATATCGAATGGGCTGCCGCAGTTTCCCGGGCAGGCCGATTCATCGGTAACTATCCAGAACGCCAAAGGAATCGCGCTTGGCTATACCTGGATCATCACGCCGTCGCTCGTAAACAGCCTTCGCTACGGATTTACGCGGCAGGCTTACGACAACACGGGTGTCCAGACACAACCGATCGTCGGGTTCACGAGTCTGGATAACCCGGTAGCGTCCACCACACCTCTCAGCGTGAAGGTCCCGGTCCACGATATCGAAGAAAACTTGACCTGGACGCACGGCGCGCACACCGTGGTCTGGGGAGCATCGATACGATTCATTCGCACCCATCGGCTGTCATTCGCCAATTCATACAGCGACGCGACGATGACCCCCGGCTGGTTTGTCGACAATGCCCGGTACCTGCTCGAGCCCGACGTGAATCCAAACACATTAAGCGACTACACCCAACAGATGGTGAACCTGTTGGGATTGGTATCGCAGGGAACTGCGGATTACAACTACAACAAGCAGGGCGCTCTACTGCCGCAAGGCCAAGGCATTAGCCGCGATTTCGCTGACAACGAGTTCGAGACTTTCTTCATGGATACTTGGAAGGTGAGTCGCGGGTTCACTGTTTCGGCTGGCGCGCACATCAATATGGATCCCCCGCTGTACGAAGTAAACGGATACCAGACCTCGACCAATATTCCACTGGGCGTTTGGGCCAACGATCGCGAAGGGCTGGCCGAACAGGGACTACCGCAATCGATGGTTACTCCGCTCAGCTTCCAACTCGCGGACGCTCCAGGTGGTCACTCGCTCTATCCGTTTCAACTCCATATCGCCCCCCGGGTCGGCATGGCCTTTTCGCCGCAGTCCGATTCCGGATGGCTCAAGAAGCTGTTCGGCGGACCTGGCAAGACTTCTGTTCGCGCCGGCTTCGGTATGTATTACGACGAGTTTGGCCAGAGCCTCATCCGGATCTCCGACGCGACGTCTTTGGGTTTTTCCTCCACACTGCAAAATGCTGGAACGCAAACCTATGAGACCGTGCCACGTTTCGTTAGTCTCAACCAGATTCCGTCTGGCCTTTTGCCCGCCGCGCCGGCCGGCGGTTTTCCACAGGTGGCGCCAGACGCGTTCGCCGCTACCTCGGGCGTGGATAGCAGCATGCAAAGTCCGTACACAATGAACATCGATTTTAGTATCGGCCGCGATTTACCGCACGGCTTCCATATCGAGACTTCCTACGTTGGCCGCCTCTCACGTCGTTCGCTGGTTGCCGATGACGTGGGCATGTACACCAACTTGCTGGATCCGAAGTCCGGTCAGACCTATTTTCAGGCGGCGACCATCATGCAGCAATATGTCCGCGAAAATCTTCCTGCCGACAAGGTCCCTTCCATTCCGTGGTTTCAAGATCTTTTTCCTGGTTATGCTGGCGGGGGATTGACCGCAACGCAGAACATCTATCAGAACGCCTGGAGCCAGAACCCGGCCAGCGATACTACAGCCCTGCAAGTGATCGACGCCAGTGCAACCGGCTGTTCTCCCTGCAGCATCCTCGGTCCCAACGCGCTTTACAATCCTCAATACGTTGCGCTCACCGCCTTTCGCTCCATTGGGTCGGGCAGCTACCACGCATTCGAGGCCACAGTCCGCAAGCAGTATAGTAATGGTTTGCAATTCGATCTGAACTACACTCTTTCCAAGTGCATGGATTTGGGTTCCACACGGGAATCCGACGGCCCCAACGGACCGCAAGGTTCGGGGCTCGGCTTGATTCAAAACCCCTGGAATCCCGGTCAGGAGCACGCCGTGTGCGATTATGACGTACGCAACCTGGTGAGTGCGTTCATGGTGGCGGAGCTTCCTTTCGGCCATGGACACTATCTAGGCGGGACATCGAATAAGTTTTGGAACGCAGTGATCGGCGGTTGGCAGCTCAGCACCATCTGGCGTCAGTCCTCCGGCTTGCCGATCGGAGTGAACAATGGTGGTTACTGGCCCACCAATTGGAATTATCCTCCGTTTGCCACGCAGACTGGACAGGTTCAACAAGGGACAACGAACAACTCGCCGACGGGCGGCCCTAATATGTTTCCGAATCCAACGGCTGCTTTCAACGCGTTCGAACTTACTTTTCCGGGCCAAAGCGGTAGCCGAAACACACTTCGCGGCGACGGATTCTTTACCATCGATGCCGGGCTCTCTAAGCGGTTTCGCATGTTTTACAACGAAAAGCACAGCTTTCAGATTCGCGCCGAAGCCTTCAACATCACGAATTCAGTTCGCTTCGACGTCAACCAAATGTCGTTAAGCCTAAGCAACGAAGTTGCGTTCGGCAAGTACAATGGCACACTCAATACTCCGCGCGTGTTCCAATTTGGAGGGCGTTATGAGTTCTGACGACCTTACGCGCCGCACCCTGCTCGCCGGGGCCGCCGCGATCGCCGCCGTCACGAGTGCGCAGGCCGCGTCCGATCCTCTGGAGTGGACGCTCACAGAAGCCTCTCAAGCGCTCGCCAAAGGAACGGTGTCCTCCGAAGAACTAACCAAACTTTGCCTGGCTCGAATCCACAAGCTTGATGCGAGTTTAAACTCTTTCATAACACTGACTGAGGAATCTGCCCTCGAACAAGCGCGGGAATGCGACCGGCAGCGCAAGGCAGGGCGCGTCCCGAGCCGGCTGTACGGCGTTCCCATTGCGCTCAAAGACAACATCGATACTGCGGGAATCAAAACCACTGCGGCGGCCGGCGTTTTCAAGGATCGCGTGCCGGCCGAAGATGCGGAAGTCACGCGGCGACTCAAAGCAGCGGGCCCCGTGTTCCTCGGCAAGCTGAACCTGGATGAAATGGCGTTCGAAGGCACCGGCACTACGGGCTGCTTCGGCCCAGCGCACAATCCGTGGAATCTGGACAGAATCACGGGCGGGTCATCGGCAGGCTCGTCCGCTGCGGTTTCGGCTGGGCTTTGTTTCGGCTCGGTGGGAAGCGACGATGGCGGTTCGGTGCGGATACCAAGCGCTTTCTGCGGCGTGGTGGGATTCAAGACATCTTATGGCCGCGTCAGTACGCGTGGCGTGGTTCCTTCCGCTTATTCGATGGATACCATCGGCCCTATTGCGCGAAGCGTCGAAGACGCCGCCGCTATCCTGCAAGTGATTGCAGGCTACGATCCCAATGACGCGATCACGCTGGCCGAGCCAGTGCCGGATTATTCGCCGGCGTTGCGCGCTTCCATCGCAAACTTGCGGATCGGCGTGCCGCGCGACTATTTTTTTGAAGACCTGCATCCCGACGTTGCATCCGCTGTGGAAGAAGCGATTCGCCATCTGAAGGGTAAGGTGCGCGAAGTCCGGGACGTTACTCTTCCGCGCCTGCAGATAGCCGAGAAGGGAGAGTATGACGTGGAGCTGTACCACTATCAAAAGCCTTTCTTCGACAAGTCTCCCGAGCTGTATCACCCGTGGTCCCAGCGTCAGATGAACCACCTCAAGTTGGTGGAAACCGTTCCGTACGTCGAGACGCTGAAGCGGGTTCGCGAATGCCGCCGCGATATCCGGCGAACCTTCGAACAGGTGGACATCCTGGCTCTGCCCACCATGCGGGAACCCGCACCGCTGATTTCAGAGACCGTGAATGAAACACACCGGCGCCCGCACAGCAACACCTGGTCCTTCAATCATTTCGGCACACCCGCGATGACCGTGCCATGCGGATTCTCAAAGGACGGCCTGCCTATCGGCCTGGAGCTGGTGGGTCCAGCCTTTCGCGAACCGGTGGTTTTGTCCATCGCGTATGCCTACCAGCAGTCCACCGATTGGCATCGTCGCAAGCCCACCGTGTTAGGCGGATGAGCGGGTTCGGTTCTAATCAAGTAGACCGGCGTGCGTTTCTTGCGGCCGGCGGCGTCGCACTCGCCAACGCAGCTCTCAGCGCGTGCATGCCGAGGAGAATCGCCACCGCCGCGCCTCCGGCGCCCGGTCCAGCACCCGGTTCAGCGACGGGAACGTCGGGCATAATCAGTGGGGCGTCCAACCTGGCTGTTCCGCGGATCTCTTGGGATCGCGTTATTCGCACTACGGTCGGGCTGCGTCCGCACCGGGAATCGGGTTTTGTTCTCAGGGCCGAGAAGTTTGACGACAAGACCGTAATTCACGACTACGGTTTTGGCGGCGCGGGAATGTCGTTGGCGTGGGGCTGCGGCGCCATGGTGGCCGACACGGCCTTAGATCAGGCTACGCGCCGCGCGGCTGTACTGGGTTGTGGATCGCCTGGTTTGACCGCCGCCAGACAGCTTCAGCGCCGGGGATTTGAAGTCACCATCTACGCGATGGCAATCCCTCCCGACACTACTTCCAACATGTCGTGGGCGGGTTTCACTCCGACCTCCGGCCTGGTTACCCGGCGCACCCCCGAATGGGATGCGCAGTTTCGAAGAGCCGCGGAAATCTCCTACCGCGAGCTCCAGCTTCTGGTGGATCACCCGGGTTACGGCGTTTATTGGATCGACAGTTACGCGGCTACCGACATTGACCCACGGTCGGTTACGGGAAACAGCATCCGCGATCGATACGGGGAAGGCGGCGATTTGCTTCCTCAACCACTCTGGCCCGAGCGCAACGAAGAGATACTCGGACCCGGGGACCATCCATTTCCGACAAAATATGCGATTCGCAGCCCATCGCTCGGGATTGAGCCGAATCTCTATCTTGATCGGCTCGTACGGGACTTCATGCTTTTCGGAGGCAAGGTCGTTATCCGGAAGTTCGATACACTGCGCGATTTGATGTCGCTGCCGGAGTCGCTGGTTGTGAACTGCACCGGTCTGGGTTCGAAAACACTCTTCAACGATAACGAGATTGAGCCGATCAAAGGCCAGCTCACGGTATGTGTCCCACAGCCGGAACTCAACTACCGCGTATCGGGGCGTCTGTCGAAAGATGCTGCTTTTACGGACATTAATCCACGCAGTGACGGCATCGTTGTTGGAAACATGCGCGATCGCGGCAACTGGTCGCTGGAGCCAAACATGGAAGTACGCCAGCAAAACATGGACGCAGCTATTCAATTCTGCGCGGCAATGCGACCGGCATTGCGCCGCGGGCAGCTCACGAAATCAAGCCACTCAAGCAGGGCGCCGTCCCTCGGGGAATTCTCGGGAGCAGAGTCTTAGATCTCTCGAAATCTCCGTTTTGCGGCTGTGATTGCAATTGAGGGATGCTCGTCCCGAACTGCGCCGCTGCTCGGAGGCGGCAACGAGAACTGTCGAAACGAAGGAAATATCCACTTAGCGTAACGACACGATTGGCGCTTTTGCACAATGTCGGTCGCGCCGGCCATCACAGATAAACTCAACGGCGAATTGAAAGTTCGGCTAGCCGGGCCAAGCGCATGCTGTGTTTACCCACCAGGCGAATGGGCCTAACGATGTAGTAAAGGAAGTCGAGCTGTTGGGGCAAGGAAATGAGAGCACGATCCTTGGCATCT
The DNA here is from genome assembly GCA_050010415.1 of Bryobacteraceae bacterium. Classification (GTDB taxonomy): domain Bacteria; phylum Acidobacteriota; class Terriglobia; order Bryobacterales; family Bryobacteraceae; genus Palsa-89. The sequence goes on from JBEKLB010000152.1 coordinate 13,134, forward strand.
ATACGAACAATCGCATGCTCGAAGAGCCACTTAGGGTATCTAACCCACAAGTAATCGATCCAGGACGCGATGCTCCCTTCCAGCCCTAGGAGTGCCGTGTGATTGTTCCCCGTTGTGTGTCCTCGGGTGAAGACTTCCGCACAGATCGCTGCAGCCATAACTCGAACGCGTTCGGCCGCCTCTACTTCGATAGGCAAGGCGACTGGAATCGGCGCGTGTAGCAAATCAGCGGCCAGGAGAACTGCGAGGCTTACCGCCGATCGCGCCAAGGGACGTTCGAATGTCATCGTCTCAATACGGTCCCAGTTCAAACCTGCTGGAACCCGCAAAATCTCTGCAACGTCCAAGAGCCACTTGAGACGCCCCCAGCGATGTACGGTGCCGTGACAGCACAAAGCCACGAACAGGTCTTCTCGACAAAACGTATCAACATTTCCCTGGGGTAACCGAATCGTCTCAATTCGCTCCCACATCTTCTCTATCTCAGGACAGAAGGCTTGCGCCTGTTCCGGAGCCAGGCGCCAATGAAGGTCGATGAAGTAGGTATTGTCCGGAGCGCTCAGCGTGGCTTCGTGACTGCGATTGACGTCTCTGGGATCGTCAGGTTGACAGGAATGAGGAGCGAGCTCGAAGCCGCGGCGCATCAGCAGGTCCATGGTCTTGGTAAGATCCC
>JBEKLB010000153.1:0-13674 GCA_050010415.1 Bryobacteraceae bacterium
GTCATTAGCCGCTCCGCCCGCTTCGGAGCTGGCAATTCCGGCGTTGATGGCGGTGACGAGCGATGTGGAATCGCCTACGCTGGCCAGATTGACGGTCACGGTGACTGGAGCGTTGACTCCGTTGGCCGCGAAACCCGGACCCGAAATAATGAAGCTGGTGCTCCCGGTAGTGTTGTTGGCGGCGATCAATGAGGACACGCTGTTGGCGCCGCCCGCACTCAGGTCATAGAGGCCCGAATCGGTTGCTCCTGGGGCCACTTGATTTCCCGCCTCATATCCTTTCAGACCCAAGCTCTGCGTATCTACCGTGGCGTTGCTCAGGTCGACGGATACGGTGCCGTTGGCGATAACGGCAGCCGCCGTAGTGCCCTGGCCGCCGCCGATGAACACCGACAGGTTCTGTGCGAAGGTGCCGCCCTGGTTCAAGCCGATGGACTGCGCCTGCCGGTCGATTTCACCCAGCACGCTTTGATATTCGTCGTTCAGAACGGTTCGGCTGCCGGTGAACGTTCCCGACGCCGATTGCGTTGCCAAAGTACGGGCCCGATCCAGCAGCTGTGAGATGTTGCTCATTCCGCCGTCCATAATCTGCAGCGTCGCCGTTCCGCTGTTGGCGTTCTGAATGCCCTGTGTCAGGACGGCTTCATCGGACCGGTAGCCATTGGCAATGGCCAGCCCAGCCGCGTCGTCTCCGCTGTTGACGATGCGCAGGCCGGAGGTCACTTCGTTGATGGTTTTATCCTGGAATTCCTGGTTGATCGCCAGGTAATTCTGGGCCTGCAACGAAGCAATATTGGTGTTAATGCTAAAAGACATATTTCTCCTTAGATTTGATCACTCGAAATGCGAGAACCTTCACGCATCCGGAGCGCCTTTGGCGCCCTCGAGAGGCTGATCCGCGCGCGCCCGGACCTGCGTTGCAGTGGAAATGGCCGCTGGTAGGCGGCGATATCCGCTCTCAGGCTTCCTGCACGGGTTGATCGGAGCCTCTCTCAGTGCTCAGATTGCTTATCGTGGAGCGGAACGATTTCTTGAGTTCACGGCCGCAGTTTTCTGAGAGCCTGCTCCAGGTCCAGTGCGGACGGGCCGCTGGCCGCTTGCGCGTTTTGTTCCTGCGTGACCTTGAGCTCTTTGCGTAAGACGACGGTTTCCTTGGGTGCGCGAATGCCGATCTTGGCGCCCTGCTGGCTTACCGCGAGCACTTCCACTTCAATTTCGTCGCCGATCAGGAAGCTCTCGCCGGCCCGGCGCCGCAGCACTAGCATGCTGTCTCCGCAGGACGGGTTCCCTCGGTGGCCTGCACTTCGGCCAAGGGAGCCAGGGGATGTTCGTGCGAATAACGGGAATCCCGGCGAATGGCCTGCAGCCCCCTGCCCGTTCTCACATTCAGCACAAGGGGCGCCATTAAGTTGGCGCTCGCCAGGAATCCGTCGCGCACAGAGACCAGCGCAAGCACGCTTACGTCGGTTCCCAGTAGAGGCTGGCAATCCGCATTCAGTCCCAGGTCTTCCAGGTCCTCCGGAGCAATCGCCAGTTGGTAACTCGAGTCGATTGACAGAATAGGAATGGCTAGAAAGCACAAGCCAGCTCGCGCCAGGCTCTGCAGGAAAACGAGCGGCGCACCCTCCGGCGCGTCGATCAGCACGAAGCCTCGCTCTTCTTCAAATGCAGGTAAGCCCTGAGGAAAAAGGACGGCCGATTCCTCGGCGTAGGACACAATTCCGAAAAACTTGGTTTCGATAGTGGGCATGACCAGGGCAAAGGAGCTCGGTTTGCGCCAGTTCCCTGCCAGACTTAAGCAAGCGGCGTGCCACGCGGCCGCCGCCCGGGCAGGCGTATCAGCGCACCGTCAAGTTGCTGGCGCTCTTGCGCTGCAACATGTCATAAAACGCGCTGAACAATTTCTGCATTTGCGGACCTTTGTAGGGATAAACATCCGGCGGGTCCATGTCGTGGACCGCCAGCGCAATATCGCCCTCGAACACCAGCAGCTTGCCGTCCGCGAGCTCGGCGCAATCGACCCCGGCATATTCGAGACCAAGGCGCTCCAGCATGGCAGCTAGCGTGGCGCCATGGCGTCGACCGAAATCTTCGTCGAAGGCCAACATGAAGCGTTCCTCCTCGGCCCGCTTGGCCGCGCTCGAAGCCATGTCTGCGTTCAGATACCAGATTTTCCATTGATCCGCGATCGCCATGTGCACGGGATACGGCCGGCCATCCACCCACACGATGCGGTACTTGCGAAACAGACCGTCGGGGCTGCGGTAATCGACATAGCGCGAAAGAAAGAATTGAGCTTCCGGCCGCTCCCGGAGGTAGGCGAGGATGGCGCCCGGGTCGTCGAGCTTTGCCAAACCTCGTCCGGCGTGCGATCCAGTGGGGCGCGCGATCAGCGGAAACGCGGCGTCTTCGAGGAACTGGGCCACCGGCGCCTGGCCCTGGCCGAGCTTTTCAAGGCTGGCGCGATCGATGCGGGCCGTGGAGGGCATTGCCAAACCAGGTACGTTCTCGAGAGTGCGATACATGCGCTCCCGCGACAGACGCATTACCTGACCGGGTTGATTAAGCACCGGGCAGGGCCAAGTTGGGATCAGCCGTTCGATCTCCCGCATGACGGGCCGAACCTCATCCGATTCGCTCGCAAGGACAATGGCGATGTCGTGATCGGGCAGGGGGTCTGGGAGCGGCTGGCCCGGAAGGATATACAGCGAATAGAGCTCAGCTCCAGACCGCTGCAGGAGAAATTCGATGGGCGTGTTGGCGCTGATGTCGCCGGGGGCCATAAACGCCAACACACGCAAGGAGTTGTAGGCCGGCCAAGAGGAGCGGTAAAGACGATGCTGGCGGAGCGCCTGCTTCTGTCGTCTGAGACCGGAGGCTTGGTCGCCCAGAACCTGCTCTATGTTGCAGAGGTCCATCAGAGCTGTAGCGTCACTCGGGTCGGATTCGATTCGCGCTATCCGATTGGCCCACAAGGTTTTCAGGTCGCCACCGTCAAAGGCCAGCTTGAGCAGGGCGGCGAGGTTGGCGGGCGCCGGAAGCCGGACTTCGGGATGATGCCGGACTGGGGGACGTAGCGGGGACCGTTCCTCCCGACCCTGACGGATTGACGCGCCAACACCCATTCCCTCTATATATCGTCGGAATCCTGCCGGCTCTTAAGGCGCTAGCCTTGCTGTCACCTCAGTCCAGGTGCGCGATCACCGCGTCGGTGAATTCGCCGGTGGACGCGCTTCCGCCAACATCCGGCGGCAAATGCTTCTGCTCCGCATAGACGCGTTCGATGGCGCTGCGCAGCCTGGTGGCAGCGGGTATTTCGCCCAGATGAATCAGCATGAGCGCCGACGACAACATCAAGGCGGTGGGATTTGCGATGCCTTTTCCGGCGATGTCGGGAGCGCTGCCATGGACGGCTTCAAACACCGCCAGGGAGTCGCCCATATTTGCGCCGGGCACCACACCCAGCCCGCCCACCAGGCCAGCCGCCAAATCGGAAACGATGTCCCCGTAGAGGTTGGGGAGCAGCAAAATATCAAAAGTCTGAGGCCGCATCACCAGCTGCATGGATGCGTTGTCGACAATCAGCTCCTGGTAGGCGATGTCGGGATACTTCTGCGACACCTCGCGGCAGCAGCGCAGGAACAGCCCGTCGGCCAGCTTCATGATGTTGGCCTTATGAATGGCAGTCACCTTCTTGCGTCCGGCCTTCTTAGCGAACTGGAACGCATATTCGGCGATGCGGATGGACGCCGTGCGCGTGATCACTTTGAGGCTGGTGACCACGTCCTTCACCACCTCATGCTCCAGGCCGGAGTAGAGATCCTCCGTATTCTCGCGGAAAATCACCATGTCGATCTCGACGTCGTCGAAGCGCGTCTTGAGCCCGGGCAGGGAATGCACCGGCCGCACGTTAGCGTAAAGATCGAAATGCTTGCGCAAAGCAACGTTGACGCTCTGAAACCCGCCGCCTATGGGAGTGGTGACGGGACCCTTGAGGCCGACGCGCGTGCGCTCCATCGACTCGATCACGTGGGGCGGCAGCACTTGCCCCGATTTCGCGATGATGCTCGCGTTCAAATCGGCACGCTGCCAATCAATGGGGACGCCGGTGGCGTTGACCGCGCGCATGGCTGCGTCGGCCACTTCGGGCCCAATGCCATCGCCGGGAATTAACGTTACGGGATAAGACACGTTTACTATTGTAAAGAATGGCTGTTGTAAAACGCGCGCTCATCAGCGTGACGGACAAAACCGGTGTGGTGGAGTTTGCTCAGGGGCTGCGCGATCTGGGCGTGGAGATTGTTTCCACCGGCGGTACGGCGCGCGCTCTCGAAGCTGCCGGAGTGCCGGTGCGCGAAGTGTCTGAACTCACCGGCTTCCCCGAAATGCTGGACGGGCGGCTGAAAACCATCCATCCGCGCGTGGCGGGAGGCGTGCTTGCGATTCGCGCCAATTCCGAACACATGCAGTCGCTCGCAACGCACGGCATCCCGCTGATCGACATGGTGGTGGTGAACCTCTATCAGTTCGAAAGAGTGGCTGCGAAACAGGGCGTGCCGCTATCGGAGCTGATTGCGAATATCGATATCGGCGGCCCCACGTTGATTCGAGCGGGGGCGAAGAACTATCAGGACGTGGCGGTGGTGGTCTCGCCGGACGATTACCCGGCCGTTCTGGAAGAGTTACACGAGCGCGAAGGTGAGCTTTGTGAACCCACGCTGTGGGGGCTGGCCAAAAAAGCTTTTGCGCTCACCGCAGCGTACGACCGGGCAATCAGCGCTCGTCTGGCACGCGTGGGAGCGGAAGACGAATCCGGATTGCCTGCGTTCCTGGACATTCGCGCGCCACGCGCGCTCGATTTGCGCTACGGCGAAAACCCGCATCAGAAAGCCGCGTTGTATTCGAGCAGGCTGGGAGGCGTCGCCGCCGCCGAGCAGTTGCAGGGCAAGGAGCTCTCTTACAACAACCTGGTGGATCTGGACGCGGCCTGGCAACTGATCCGCGAATTCGACCATCCGGCGGCAGCCATCATCAAGCACACCAATCCTTGCGGATGCGCGGAGGCATCCACGCTCGCTGAGAGCTACCGGCGGGCGTTCGAGGCCGATCCTGTCTCGGCTTTCGGCGGAGTGCTGGCATTCAATCGCGCGCTGGATCGTGAAACTGCCGCGGAAATCGCGAAGACATTTATTGAAGCGATTGCCGCGCCCGGCTATGACGCCGCGGCGCGTGAACTGCTTGCCGCGAAGAAGAATCTGCGGCTGCTGGCCGTATCGCGAGCGACGGAAGAAGTGGTGGTGAAGTCGATTAGCGGCGGGTACCTGGTGCAGATGCCGGACACGCATCGATTGGAACGCAGCGCCTGCCAGGTGAAAACGGAACGTGCGCCGACCGAAGACGAATGGCGCGGGCTCGAATTCGCGTGGAAGGTGTGCAAACACGTAAAGTCGAACGCCATTGTGTACGCGCATGCAGGGCAGACCATCAGCGTGGGGGCGGGGCAGATGAGCCGCGTGGATGCCGTTAAGGTGGGGGCCATGAAGGCCCTGCTGCCGCTCGAAGGCACGGTGCTCGCATCGGACGCATATTTTCCTTTTCCCGATGGCGTTGAAGAGGCCGCGAAGCACGGGATTACCGCAGTCATCCAGCCCGGAGGGTCGGTAGGGGATGAGAAGGTGATCGCGGCGGCCAACAAGTTAGGCCTGGCGATGGTGTTCACCGGCGTGCGGCACTTCAGGCATTAGTGTTTGGTTCAGATCCGTATCAGCTTCGCCAGACTGGCGCAGGATTTCATGCCCTTATCCGCGAGAATCTTGAGCGCACGTTCGGGAAACGACGGGCTGTGTTCAAACGCTTTGGTAAAAGCTTGGATCACCAGAATCGCGTGAGCGGAGCCGAACTCCTGCTTGTGCCAGGCTGCCATGCCGATGAGAAGGGTCTGAATGATGGCGTAATGCGCCAGCATCACCAGGCATTGGTCGCTCATGGTGTTCGCGATCCCGTGGACGCTCAGCCCCCGGCTGCTCTTTTGCGGCCCGAGCGGAAACAGCGTCCGGTGCACGTAACTCACCAGGTAATGTTCCAGCATGTGAGAGTGCTGGCTCAGGAACGGAGCGTAGTATTGCGCATGCGCCGAGGCGTAGCGCCGCCCGATGTCCTGCATGCTCGACTCGGCGGTCCACACCATGCTCTCCATAAATTTCCGGTAGCAATCGAGAAGACGCGGCGCGGTGAAGTCCGAACTGATGCGCCCCACGATCAGCTCCAGCACCAGCTCCAGCTGAGCGGCCGGCTGCGGCTTGTCCGCATTCAACGCGCGGCTCATCAGATCGCGCTGGACGCCTTCGCGGTACCCGCTCAGCACTTCTGGAGCTTCCGCGCTACGGCCTGTTGACGCCATTTCCTGAAGCTGGTCGCAAAGCGAGCCGAGAATCACCAGGCGCTTCCACAGCGGGAAGGCGCGATATTGCAGCAGCCAGATGACGAACCCTCGTATCTCGCGAAAATGGGAGTAGGGTTTATCCGCGCTTTCGTCGCTGGTGCTAAGAACCGAAAGGTTTGCCAGGCGCGGGTCGTTCCGCGGGTGGTCCTCTGCATCGAATTCCATCGGGTTGGGATCGAGTAGCATCACGCGCGCCGCTTCCGGGCACGACAGGTCCAACGACCGTTGCAAAACATCGTCCACCATGTTCATCACGCGCGGATACTGGGAGCACATGATGGACAAGTATTCTTCGCCCAGCTTCTTCTGAATGGCGCACCAGCCTTCGGAAAGAAAAGGACAAGCGGGGCCCGAAAGGTTGATCCGTGCGTAGTTATCGTCGCCGCCATTGGCCGCGTTGATGGTCACCAGGTCATGCAGGCGCGGGCCGAGTTCCGGATCGACGCAACGCCGGTAGTTTTCGTAGGTAGATTTATCGACGTTGACGATCCAACCGACGCAGCAGGTGTCCTCACAATCGGCGCCGATGCAACGAAAGGCATGATAGGACCGCGGTTGGAGCCGTTTTACCGGCTGAAGCACTGATTGAGGATAGCACTTACTGGCAGCGCTATCGGGCCCTGAGTCGCGTCACCTCGGTGGCGGAGTAAGCGTTGGCGACGATCAACATTAGAAGCGACTCTAAGATGGGACCCCACAAAGAGAAGTGAACAACACCGGGCAGGGCGCGCCAGGGGAACGTGAGAAGTCCAATGCCCAAAAGAGGCCAAGATAATACACAGGCGACAATCCCCGCTAATAGGCCCATTCGCGCACTAAGAAGCGACAACAAACAGGCGGCCGCGAAGAAGATTGCCGAGGCCATTCCTAGATATATGGCACCGACGCCATGAGCGTTGGGACCTCCCGCTCCGTAAAGACTATCGAAGTAGAACGCTAGAGCCAGAGCGGAAAGCAGATAGATCACCGCCGCGAGAATCTTCCTGTGTTTCTTGCTGGCGGGGCTCACGCTAATTGAGGACCTTGAGCTCAGCAGCGCCGGCCATATTGTAGTAATCCCGCAAGCGGCGGGCGGCGGCCGGACCGATCACTTTCGCCAGCTCCTCCGCCGGCGCCTCGCGCACGCGCTCCAGGCTACCGAATTCGCGCAATAGTTTGGCGATGGTCTTCGCGCCGATGCCCTCCACTTGCTCCAGCTCGGAGGTCAGGCGCGCGGCGCCCCGACGCGTGCGATGGAACGTGACTGCAAAACGATGCGCCTCGTCACGGACCATTTGGATCAGGTGCAGCACTGGGGAATATCGATCCAGTTTGATCGGCTCGTCTTCCTGGCCATCGACATAGATGATCTCTTCGCGCTTGGCGATGGACGCAACCGGCTGATTGATTACGCCGATGGCCTCCAGCGCTTCCACCGCAGCGTGCAACTGGCCGAGTCCGCCGTCGATGAGGATCAAGCTCGGAAAAGGCTTGTTCTCCTGTTGCAGGCGGGAGTAGCGGCGCGTCACCACTTCGCGCATCGACGCGAAATCGTCGTTACCCACCACGGTGCGGATGATGAACTTGCGATAGTCCGACTTCTTCATCCGCCCGTCTTCCCACACCACCATGCTGGCCACTTTGTCGGTGCCCTGGATGTGCGAGATGTCGAAGCATTCGATGCGCTTGGGCGGATCGGGCAGGCCCAGCGCCTCCTGCATCGCTTCCTGGATGGCCTTCGACGACGGACGCATGACGCGGAAACGCTGCTGGAACGCGTGTTTGGCGTTGGTTTCTACCAGGGCGAGCAGCGCCTTCTTCTGCCCGCGCTGCGGCATCAGAATTTCTACCTTGTGGCCTTTCTTTTCGCTGAGCAGTTCTTCCAGCGCCTCGCGATCCTCGAAATCCACCGGTACGTGGATGCGGCTGGGGATGTACTGCTGGTCGAGATAAATCTGCTTGAGCAGCGACGAAAAGAATTCGTCGGGCTGGAACTCGAACAGGTCTTCCCAGAAATATTCGCGCCGATCCACGATGCGGCCGTTGCGCACGTGGAACAGGTTGGCGGCCACCAGCGGCGGCTCGGCATGGTAAGCGAGGATGTCGATGTTATCGCCTTCGGCCGCGGCGATCTTCTGCTTCTCCTCCATCTCTTCAACGGTGGACATCAGATCCCGCAGTCCGGCCGCTTCTTCGAAGCGCTGCTCTTCGGACGCCTGCTTCATGCGCCCCCGCAACTCGCGAGCCAGATCCTTGTGGCGTCCTTCCAAAAACAGCTTCACGTCGCGAACCGCGTCGGCGAAGGCTTCATCGGTGGTTAAGCCCTGGACGCACGGGCCCAGGCAGCGATGGATGTGAAACTCGAGGCACGGATGCGTGTGGCTTCGCGTGAAATCCACTTTGCAGGATGGAACCTTGAAGTGGCGATGAATGAAATGCACCAGCCGGTGCGCAAGATTCCCGGGGAAATAGGGGCCGTAATACGTGGAGCCGTCCTTGATCAGGCGGCGCGTCACGTACACTCGCGGATATTTCTCCTTGGTGAGCTTGATGTAGGGAAACGTCTTGTCATCGCGCAGCAGGATGTTGAAGCGCGGCTTCCATTGCTTGATGAGCTGGTTTTCCAGCGCGAGCGCCTCTTTGTTGTTGTCCACCAGGATGTATTCGACGTCGCGTGCATCGGCGATCAGCGATCCGGTTTTGGTATCGGCCAGGCGGTCATCGTTAAAATAGCTGCGGACGCGGGCGCGCAGGTTCTTGGCCTTGCCGACGTAGATCACTTCGCCGTACTGATCTTTGTACAGATACACGCCAGGCAGGAGCGGAAGCTGGGCGGCTTTTTCCCGGAGTTCCATTGCGAGGGGGCTACTTATATTGTCGCAGGGTATCTATTTCGGGAACGGCGCGAGCCCGGGCTTGGCGCCCGGCGCCAGCGGCGAACGTGCAGTATTCATAATCATAGACAGGTACGTGTAGTAACCTTCCAGACTGGCGGCTTCGACGATACCCGCTTCACCGAATTTCGCCAGCATGCTGGCATAGGTCGGATCGCTGACGCTTTGGTTGTGCAAGAGCTCGGTACAGAAATCGTAGATCAGTGCTTCGTCTTCCGCCATGTGCTCTGGACGCCGCCCATCTGCTATCGCCGCCAGGATTGCCGGGCTCAGCCCCGCTCTTCCCGCGAGAGTGCTATGTGCGGCCCACTCATAGTTATTGGTCCACTGGCGCGCGGCGATCATGATGGCAAACTCGGTGAGCTTCGGGATCAACGCGCTATTGTTCGAATTGTGCAGGCGCAGTTCGAGCGAAGGAACCACCAGATCCGGCACCCGCAGAATTACCGACCACGGTGGTCCCGTCAGATCCTGCTTGCGCAGATCTTTGTAATCCTGAACGGCCTTTTTCTGCGCCTCCGTCATCTTCTCGCCGGAGATCGGAGGCATTCGATCTTGAGCGCAAAGGTACGCACTCTGCACGAAACCGAAAACCAAAAGCGTTGGAACAAGTCTATGCATGGACAAATTCTCCTCTATGGTCCCAACAATTCTATCTCGCGCCCGTTTCAATTGAGATATACTCCTCGGTGCAAACGCCTGACTGCGACCAATGACATCCATCATCCGCATCCTGAATGTAGCCGCGCTGATCCTGGCCAGCGCTGGTCTCTCCTTGAGCCAGACGCCCATCCGGATGCACGTCTTCGATTGTGCGACGTTGAAGGACCGGGATCCGGGCGCCTACGGTCTCAAACGGGACCAGGTGGCGTCAGTAGATATGTCCGATCCGTGCTTCCTCATCGTTCATCCCAAGGGAAAATTGTTGTGGGACACCGGGCTCAACGACGCGGTCTACGATCGCCCGGAGGGTGGCGGCGCGAAGCACGACAAAATCGACAAATCCTTGCGGAGCCAATTGGCCGCGATCGGGTACGGACCGGCAGACATCACCTACCTGGCGATGTCCCACGCACACGGAGACCATTCCGGTAACGCTAACGATTATGCCGGCTCCACGTGGATCGTCCAAAAGGCCGAGCGCGACTTCATGTTCAGCGATGCGGCAGCGAAGACATCGGCAAAGCCGGACCAGTACAGCAAGCTGAAAGATAGTAAGACCATCGTCACCGACGGCGACTATGATGTGTTCGGAGACAAGTCGGTGACCCTGATTTCGACACCGGGTCACACGCCGGGCCATCAGTGTCTCTTGGTGCGGCTTCCGAAAACCGGCCCGGTGTTGCTCTCGGGCGACCTTTATCACTTTCCTGGTGAGCGCGAGTTTCACACCTTTCCGACGGGAAGCAACGCCGATTACGTTGCTTCGCGGGCGAAGGTGGAAGCTCTGCTCAAGAGCACCGGAGCGCAACTCTGGATTCAGCACGATATGATCTCCAATCACAAGTTGAAGAAGTCACCGCAATACTACGAATAATGCCAATGCCCGACAAGCTCGCGCTCCTGGCCCTGATGGCAGGGATGAGCGGCATCGCGTTCGGTCAAACACCCGATTATCGAAAGCCATCGCCCACCGAATGGCCTATGGTGGGCGGCGATTGGGGAAACACCCGGTTCTCTCCGCTTTCGCAATTAAACACGACCAATATGAAGACTCTCAAAGGCGCCTGGATGGCGCGGTTGAATTCGGGCTTCGGCGCGGGATTTTCGCAGCAGGCCACGCCCGTGATACAGGGCGGTGTGATGTACATCACCACTGGACAGCAGGATATCTTCGCGCTCGACGCAAAGACCGGCGCCATCCGCTGGGAGTTTCGCCCGGAAGCCGATCCGAGGACGCCCGACGATAAAGCCAAACGTGGAGTAGGGCTGGGCGATTGAATGGTGTTCGGCGTTCTCACCGACATCCGTAAGCCCGTGCAAGAAACCGGCAAGGTTGAGCCTGTAACTTATTTACTAGCTCTCGATCAAAAGAGCGGAAAGCTGCTTTGGCAAACCCGAACTGGGCGAAGACGTTCCTAAAAACTTCCGCAAATACATCACAGCGCCGCCACTCTACTATAAGGGCCTGGTGTACATGAGCATCTCAGGCGGAGATGGCGGCCTGCGTGGACGCTTGACGGCGCACAATGCAAAAACCGGTGAACAAGTATGGCGCTGGAATGCGATTCCCGGTCCGGGCGAACCGGGCAACGAGACTTGGGAGGGCGAGTCCTGGAAAACCGGCGGAGGAGCGATGTGGGTGCAGCCGGCGCTCGATCCCGACCTCGGCCTTCTCTACGTGAACACCGGAAATCCCTGGCCGGATTACAACGGTTCCGCACGTGGCGGCGCTAACCTGTTCACGGATTCAGTGGTGGCTCTGGATGCCATGACCGGCGGTTACCGCTGGCACTATCAAACCGTGCATCACGATCTGTGGGACTTCGACATGGCAACGCCGCTCATTTTATTCGATCAGGTCTACAACGGAGAAATGCACCATGCACTTGCGGCTCACTCTAAGCAGGCTTGGGTCTACATCTTGGATCGCGTTTCGGGAAAACCGCTGATCCATGTCGAGGAAAAGCCGGTTCCGCAAGACCCGCGGCAGAAGACCTTAGCCACGCAGCCGGTTCCGTCCGGAGATCCAACCGCTCCCCAATGCGGCGAGGCAGTCAAAGGCTATGAGCAAGGCTGCATGTTCACACCGCATTGGAGCGACACCAAGTTCGCTCAACCGTCGGCAGCGGGCGATTGGGCGCCCGGCGCTTACGATCCACAGTCCGGATATTTGTTCTTCGCTACCGAAGTGGCCACGCGCCAGTTCAACCTCGCCTCGCGAACACCCATCGAAGGCTCTCGGGAGTATGGTTTGATCACCGCGCTGGATTCGCGAACCAACAAGCGCGTATGGCAGAGCGAAGTTCCGTATCCGGCCGGCTTCGGTGCGGATGCCCCCGCCGCAACCTACCAGATTGACGGTGAGCAATACGTCGCCATTGCGGCTGGCGGCAGCAGGGATGGATCGAGAGAAGCCAGAGGCGATCTGGTCTGGAGCTTCAAGCTCGGAGGCCGATTGAATCCGTTAAATGGACCGCCGGCTCCCAGAACCATCGTGGGACCCGAAGTAACGCGGGTAGGCGGCGACCCGCAATAACGTCTGGTTACGGGCGCTCACTTTTGCGCCGTCGTGGAAATCGGGACGTGCTTCTCCAGCATTTTCCGGCGCACCACTCCGCCGTAAACATTGCCGTCGGAATCCGCGCCCACGGCTTCGGCTCCGCTGTGTTCTTCCGTCGTGGATTCCATGTCCTCGATGAAGAGGTCAACCTTGCCGGTCTTAGCGCTGCCGATACGGATGCCTTTTTTCCAGCCCGGCTCGTCAGGTCCCCAGGATTCCGAATCGGCCACGTAGAGCCGATCGTCCTGGCTAATGAAGAGGCCGCTGGGACGTCCGAATTGCCGCCACTCGTCGAGGAAGCGCCCCTCCTGATCCATGATCACGATGCGATTGTTACCGCGATCGGCGATGAACAAACGGCCTTCGGAATCGAATGCCAGGTTGTGCGGCCCCATCAGCTCACCCGTGCCGCGGCCCTTCTTCGCGATGGTCTTGATCAGCTTGCCATCCTTCGAAAACTTCACCAGCCGCGAGTTGCCATAGGACGGTGCGTGGCCCTCCGCGACGAAGATATCGCCATTCGGAGCGATCGCAATCGAAGTGGGCTGATTGAAGCTATCGGGAGCATCCACAGGCGCGCCGCCCTTGCCCAGCGTCATCAGAAGCTTGCCATCCTTGCTGAATTTGAAAACCTGATTGCCCTTGGACCCTTCGGCCTGTGCGTCGGAAATCCAGATGCTGCCATCCTTTTCCACCAGGAACCCGTGCGGAAAAAGGAACATCCCCGAGCCCCAGGATTCCAGCAGCTTGCCGGAGTGACGATCATAGATCAGCACCGACGGTTCGGTGCGTCCTGCGCAGGAATTTTCATGGCAGCGGCCGAGCACGTACAAGCGGCCGTCGGGACCCTCCTGGACGCCAGTAATAGCGGGCCAGGTCATGCCCTGCGGAAGCTCGGCCCACTCCCGCAGCGTGCGATAAGGATTGGGCAGCTCGCTGTTGGGCGGTTTGAAAGCCAGGTTAGGAGCCTGTCCATAGGCCGCTGCCGCCGACGCCAACGTGGCAGCGGTGAGCACTAGCGTGGAAGCGCGTGCTTTGGTCATACGTCGTCCCTCCCGATGTTGACGATGAAATACTCGGCGCGCGTGGTTCCGACATTCTTCGCATTGTGAATTTCGTTCGATCCGATCACGCCT
>JBEKLB010000154.1:0-15369 GCA_050010415.1 Bryobacteraceae bacterium
AGGACGCGTGAGGAATGCTCACGTCGTTGACCGCGACATATCCGCGACCAACCATGATTCCAATGGTGCCGGCCATTTTGAGAGCATTTGCATCGGCGGGCATTCGAATCGCCGCACCGCTCACGTTCCAGGTGTTGCGCGGGCGGAGATAGAGCACGGGCGCGACGGGCGGCTTCTTGTAGGGGTCGCGATTTAGCTGATCGCCGAGCGCTTCCAGTTCAGCTCGAAAATTCAAAGCCACGCCGTAGACGGCGTTGATCACTAGATGCCCATCTCCTGAAAGACTTCGCGCGCGATGCGGAAGCTATCCACGGCCGCGGGCACGCCGCAATAGATGGCAGCTTGCAGAAAAAGCTCCTTCAGCTCGTCTTTGCTGACTCCGTTGGCGATGGCGCCCCTGACGTGCGCGCGAATCTGATTGGGCCGGTTCAATCCGGTGAGCATCGAAAGAGTGATGATGCTGCGGGTCTTGCGGTCCAGGCCGGGGCGTCCCCAAATTTCGCCGAAGCAATACTGATTCACCAGCTCTTCGAAGGGACGGTTGAAATCGTCGGCCGCGGCCCAGGTCTTGTCGGCGAGCTCGGCGCCAAAAATCTCACGGCGGATGCTCAGGCCTTTCTCGAACATCTGTTTTTCCACGCTCAACATTATAGCGGGCGTGGTAGGGCGCAGAGGGACTTCTGCCCCGGGCAATTCGGCTGGAGAGCCAATCACAACGGGTTCTGGAATTCTTATCGGTGCAAGCATGGCGTGGCGCACGCACTCCTGCGTGCCGTGTTGCCAATCGTGCCAACACAACAATCGTTCACACTAGTGTGAACGCTGCAAGCACGAGTGCTTGCGCCACAATACGCGCCACCTCCAACCGGCGCATGGTCAGGAAGTAGAGTAAGCGCGGGGCTCAATGATGGAACATCGCGTCGGCATGCGGGACGAAATCTTCCATCACGGCCTTGCGCAGCAGATTGGGCGGCAGCAGGCCTTGCGACAAGATGAAGTCATGGAAGCGCTGGAGCTTGAACTTGGGGCCCAGGGCCGCCTGGGCGGATTTGCGAATTTCGAGCAGGCGCGTGAAGCCGTCGAAATACGATGGCGCCTGGCCGGGCATGCGGAAAGTGAAGCGCTCCACTTCCTCGGTGGCCAGGGCGGGTGAACACACCACGTCGTGCTCCAAAACTTGCATGGCTTGCTCGGGAGTGATTTTACCTTGCTGCAATTCGGGATCGAGAAACGCACGCGCGGCGCGGAGCAGACGGTAATCGAGTGAGACCAGCTTGGCATCGTCCGGCATGTAAGGCAGCATGAACCATTCCGAATAAAGTCCCCAGCCTTCGACGTTGGTGCTGTTGAAAGCGAAGAGAGCGCGCGCCAGCGAGACGCCGCGCTCCACCATGGCATCGAATTGCAATTCATGGCCCGGTCGCGCTTCATGCGCGGTGAGCGTCCAGGATGCGGCCGCGAAACTGAAATCGTCGTACTTCAGCGTCTCGCCACCTTTGCCCGTGGTTTCGAGCGGCAGGACGAACTGGCCGCGCTCGCCGTGATTGGCGATCAAAGGCGGTGGAACCATATGGGGCGCGGGCTGCTGCGCGGTCTCGGCTGCCGACGCCAGCCGGATGATGGCCGGGCGATCGGGCAGCGTGACCAGGAACTCGCGCCGGATAATCCCCTCGATTTCCGCCAGCCGCTTTTGATAATGCGGCAATATCTGATCGCCGGGGATCTGATCCTTCTTCAATGCATTGATGACGTCACGGTAGTCCGGGGAAGCGAGGTGCCGCTCCTGCGCGATCTTGGCGGCGATGGGCTGCATCTCGCTTTGCAATTGCGTGAAGGTCTGGTGCGCCAGGCGCGTCAGTTCATCGGGAGCATAGTCGATGCCGTAGTTTTCGAGTGAGATGGCGTAGAGCTCGGGTGGAAGCCGGAAATCGCTGCGCGCTTTGGGCAGCACTTCCTTGCGCACAAAATCGTCGTATGCCGCGAGCTGCTCCTTGAGCTTCCGAAACGCGTCCTGATAGCCCGACATCTTGTAATTTTCAAGCAGCAGGCCGATGCCGGTAACGTAGGCTTGCGTGTTTTCCAGGTTCTTCTGGAGCTGCGCTTTGGATGGGCCGATGAGCCCGGGTGTTTTCAACTTCTCGCGAAAGCGTTTCTCGGACTGCAACGTGAGCGGCTCATAGCCAGACGCGAGACCGGTGTACTTGCGCAGGCGGATCACCGAGGCGGGACGCCGCTCGGCGGCGATCTGATCGTCCAGCAGGCTCTTCATGCCAAAGAAGATGGTCCCGGCGACGTCGTCATAGGGGAGCAGATTGCGCTCGTTGGCTTCCGAGCGGCGGATGTCGCGATCGGCCTGCGCGATCAATATCTCCAGGTCCTGGCGAACCAGCGCATCTTTCTCCGCTGCCAGCCGCTTCTGCAACTCGTCGCGCGCCGCTGTCAGGTCTTTGCGGAAACGCTCCGGTTCGTCCGCCGGGGAGCTGCTGATCTCGTCGTCCAAGCCTGGCACGCCTTCCTCCGCGGCGCTTTCGGGCGAATACTTCGCCATGATCGCGATGAGCAGCTGAGCGTTTTGATTGCTCTTTTCGACCCATGCGGGCGGAGCCTGTGCAACGGCAAAGACGCACACGCAGAGGATCAGGAACATTAGGCGCATATTCTCTATGATAGAGTGCCCAGATGCGCAGGACACTACTCATCCGCGGTTCAGCCGTGGCGGTTCTTTTGGCGTGCGCCTGGCTCACCTACACACAGAACCCGCCTGCACCCGGCATCGGCAATCAAAAGCTGGGCATTCAAAAGCTGAAGGACGATTTGTACGTCATCGGCGTGACCAAAGGCGTGGGCGGCGGAAATGTCGCGGTGCAAGTGACCGGCGAGGGCGTGATCCTGGTGGACGACATGTTCGACCGCAATCACGACGAGATCATCGAGCAGCTGCGAACGGTGACCGACAAACCCATCAAGTATGTGCTGAACACGCATCAGCATGAGGACCATTCGGGCGGCAACGCGAAGATGGCAGCTATGAACGCGGAGCTGATTTCACATCGTAACGCTCGCGCTAATATGGCCCTGCTGAAAATGCCGGGCCTGGCGCACGTGACGTTTTTCAATGAGATGAGCGTGTACCTGGGCGGCCAAGAGGCTCGCGCGCATTATTATGGGCGCGGCCACACCGGCGGTGACGCGGTGATGGAATTTCCCGATGAAAAAGTGATCCACACCGGAGACCTTTTCCTGACGTTTCCTCCGCAGCCGTTTATCGACTACGCGCAGGGCGGCAGCGCGCTCGAATGGACCAAGACGCTGGATGGGGTGCTGAAGCTGGACTTCGACATTGCGATTCCGGGGCACGGGCCGGTGTCGGATCGCGCGGGGATTTTGAAATTTCGAAACGAATTTCAGGCCATGCGCGATCGCATCCAAGGCTTGGTGCGCTCGGGCGCGGGCAAGGACGAGATTTCGAAGGTGCTAGTGGGCGAATATCATTGGGCCGCGGGTGGGCTGGCGGTCCAACAGGTAGATGCGATGATTGCCGAACTGAAGTAGTCATGAGCCTCATCAGCCGCCTGGTCGGCCGCCTTTGGAAACTCCCCGCTCCGATCACTCGCGATATTGCGAGCCAGCCGCTTCGCATCCCGATGCGCGACGGAGTTGAGCTTTTGGCGGATCGCTACTATCCGCGCACGGGTGGGCCTGCACCCACCGTACTCATCCGAAGCTGCTACGGGCGTGGCGCGTTCAAATTCATCGCGCTGGTCTTCGCCGAGCGAGGCATGCAGGTGGTGATCGAGAGTTGCCGTGGAACGTCCGGGTCGCAAGGAACCTTTCGGCCCTTCTTTGACGAGCAAAATGACGGGGCCGACACCGTTGATTGGATCGGGCGCCAGCCGTGGTTCTCGGGCAAGTTGGCGTTGTGGGGCGGAAGTTATCTGGGGAATACGGCTTGGGCCATTGCCGCATCGAGTGCCGGGCCGAAAGTGAATGCACTCGGGCTGCATGTGACGCTCACGAATTTCCGCGATGAGAACTACTCTTTTGGCGGTTTTACCTTGATAGGCTGTGCCGGATGGACCGTCACCATGTCGAACATTATTCGCACCGGCGGCGGGATTAGTCTGAAGGCCCTGTTGGGTGCGCGAAAGGCGAAGGCCGTATCGGAGCGAGTGGCCGCAACGCTCCCTTTGCGGAAAGCAGACCGGGTGATCGCTCCCGACGGTGTTTCCTGGTGGCAGAGTTGGATGGATCACGCCGAGCCCGGCGACGCGTGGTGGGATTCGATCGACTACGGCGCGGCTGCTCAAAGCATGCCACCCACCGTGATGACCGGCGCCTGGTATGACATTTTCCTCCCCTGGCAACTGCGCGATTTTGTCAACGCGCAACAAGCCGGCCGGGATGTACGCATCACCATCGGCCCTGGGACGCACGCGGCCATGTCCGGATTCGCCGAATCGGTTCGCCAGAGCATCGTGCTGTTTCAAGAGCGATTCCACATCCGGCCGTCCGAAGCAGTGAAGCCGGCCGTGCGGCTGTTTCTGATGGGCGCGAATGAATGGCGCGAATATCCTCGCTGGCCGCCGCCGGGCGCTTCGCCTCGGACCTTTTATCTGCATCCTGCCGGAGGTATGTCCAGCGATGCACCGGCTGCAGAAGGCGAGAGCACTTTCGATTATGATCCGGCTCATCCCACCCCCGCCTACTTCGGAGCCACGCTCGAGGGCCGCAAGGGCTCGGGCGATATCGCGGAGCTCGAAAAGCGCTCGGATGTGTTGCTCTTCACCAGCGCTGCGGTGTCTGCCGATTTAGACCTGGTGGGCCCGGTGTCGGCCGAAATATTCCTGCGCTCGAATACGGCGCACACGGACTTGTATTTATGCCTGTGCGACGTGACGCCAGAAGGCCGGTCGACCAATGTCTGCGATGGTTACCGGCGGTTGCGTCCCGAGAGCACGGCCAGCGAGACAGGCGATGCGCGCAAGGTGGAAATAGAGTTTTGGCCCACGGCGTATCGCATTCAGGCGGGACACAGGATGCGAGTGATCGTCGCGAGCGGCGCTTATCCGCGGTATGCGCGCAACCCAGGCAGCGGGGAACCCTTAGGCGACGCGACCAAGATGATCGTGGCTCATCAGCGGATTTTGCATGGACCGATGCACCCCTCGGCGATCACGCTTTCCGTAATCTAGTCCGGCCAGATTTCGCGGGCGGTTTCCACCACCAGGCGCAATTTATTAAATTGCTGGTCCGTGCTGAGCGAGTTGCCTTCGCTGGTGGAAGAAAATCCGCACTGCGGGCTCAGGCAGATCTGATCGAGCGGCACGTACTCGGAGGCTTCGTCTATGCGGCGCTTCAGATCGTTTTTCTTTTCCAGTTCGCCGCGCTTGGATGTCAGAAGACCCAGCACTACTTTCTTGCCCTTGGGCACAAAACGGAGAGGCGCGAAAGTTCCCGAGCGCGCATCGTCGAACTCCAGGAAGTAACCATCCACGTTTAGTTCGCCGAAGAGAGCCTCGGCTACGTGATCGTAACCGCCGGACGCGGCCCAGGACGAGCGGAAATTGCCCCGACAAAGATGCGTGCAGATGGACATGCCGGCAGGCTTATTCGCCAGCGCTTGGTTGAGCGTCTTGATATGGCGGATGTGCGCGTGCTCGCCGTCTTCGCCCATCCTGGAAACCTGCTCGCGCTGAGCGGGATCGTTCAAATACGCCAGGCTGATGTCATCCAGCTGCAGATAGGTGCAGCCTAGCTTGGCGAGTTCGGCGATTTCCCGCGCGTAGACTTGTGCCAGATCGTGCCAGAACTCGTTGATGTCGGGGTAAATCGCGGGATCGATGGCCGCGCGGCCGCTGCGATAGTGCATCATGCTGGGAGAGGGGATGGTCAGCTTGGGAGTGGCGTGTGCCACGGATTTGAGAAACGCAAAGTCGTCGCCGAAGATGCATTTGTCGAGCTTGAGCTTACCCTGGATCTGGAGCGCGGCGGGCGTGAATTCGATCACGCCCTGTTCATTGCGAAATTGGACCTTGACGTTGTCTTGCACCTTGGCCGTGCCGCCCACCTGGTAGAGGAAATCCATATGCCAGGACGAGCGGCGGAACTCGCCGTCGGTGATTCCTTCCAGGCCGAGGTCCTCTTGCCGGCGGACCACGTCGCGGATGGCTTGATCTTCAATGCGGCGCAAATCGGCTGCGGTGATGCGGCCGTTCTTCTGGTCTTCGCGGGCCTGGAGCAACTCGGGCGGACGAAGCAGGCTACCGACGTGGTCGGCGCGGAACGGCGGAGTCATTTTTTGAACGAGCGGGGTTTGAACCATCGACCATAGGTTACCGCTCCGGCGCGCCGGGTGGCTGGTTGGCCGCTCGTCGATCGGCTACCGCTTCTTGGTCTTGAACTGGTATTGATCCAGTTTGACCGCGAACTCCCGCGGCCGCCAGCGAGTCACGCGGCAGGAGACGAACAGTTGCAGGGGCGTGATTCCGTGCAGCAGGAACGGCCAATCCACGGTGAGTTGTAAGCGCGTACCGGCGCGCAGGTTGGGCTGGTCATCGGCGGCGATCAGCAACCCACCACTGCTCATGTTCAGGGTGCGGCCCGTGCCCATGGCCGATGGCCCGCCTGTAACCATCCGATAACGGACACTGAGGCGCAGCGGAAATCGGGACTTTGACCGCCGGTCAAAAGAAAGGCTTAATTCAGGTAGCATGGCAATTCACCATTGTTCGCTTTCAGCCATTAGGCGCTGATGGCACATGGACTACGTTTCAATGACAAGAAACAATTCGCCAAAACCTTCGCTCAAACTAAAGAAATCGTTCGCCTCTTTCCGTGGAGTGTGTTGCGCGACCTACAGAGGGGCGTCTGCCTGACGTGGTCCGCCGCACCGCCGCGCCGGGCGATGTCAGGACAATCGGGACAACCGATGTAACCTAAGCTAACTCCCGCAGCCGTCCGGAGTTTTTCTCCAGCAGCCGCGAGATGCTCGCGTCGCTCGATCCGGAAGACTCACCGGACACGCAAGCCGAGGCAGCTTCCGAAATTCTGCGCTGCTCCCTCTCCTTGCGTTCCTGCCACTCGCGAAAGGTCAGCCGCTCGCGCTCGATTTCCTGCACCGCGCCAGCGATTCGCATCCGGTATTGCGAGCAGATGCCTTCCATCTCCTCATTCAACCGCTCATTCTCGGTGAGCTTAGCTTTCTCGAACTCTTCGAGACGCCGGCGCTGGCCGTCTTCATACTCATTCAAAACGCGCTGCCGCTGCACCGCATCCTGCAGCATGTCTTCCACCGCCACACCCGCCGCTTCCAGAGCCATCAACAAGGCGCTGTGTTTGCCCGCGGACGACAGGCCGTGCAAATGCTCGCTCGCGATCATATCCGATACTTTCAAAATGTCCCACGCCGCGGTGGAAGTAGAAGCTTTAAACGGCGACCGGTGATAAATCTCTTCGAAGGTTGACAACTTCGCATTAGATGACGAATCGCTCCGATTCCGTTCACTGATACCAAGCGAAGGCGGCCTGGCCGGCAAGTCATTCCGCTCTTCCTCGACGACCGTGAAACGGCCCTCCGGCGAGGAAGCCTGCAAGAACTTCCTGAACATGATCCCTCCTTGTTGCTGCTAAGGTGGTTGGATAATACTAACACAGTAAGGTGGAAACAGGATCGACAATTGCTCACCTAATCCAACCGGCGATTCGCCGATAGGGTTCCACCGGCACGTCGAAAGCCCCGTGCCGGCTAACAGCCGTCAACCACCGCTAAAGCGTCGTGGAATAGAAGATCATCCAGTTGGCGCCCCAAAGGTGATCGTTGCCCAGATCCGGCGGCGCTCCTCCAGAGATGAAATTGGTAACCGTACCGGTGGTGGAAACTTCGAAGACCCTGTCGGGAGTGCTTACGGTCGGCGGGGGATTGTAGTAGCTGGGCAGGTAGAGTTCGCCATACCGCAACACGAGATTTCCATTGAGAAGAATGGGCGACGATACTAGTGTTGCCAAGGCCACGATGGGGCCGCCCAGCTTGGTCTCATGCACCACTTGACCGGTAAAGATGCTGGTCAGGTACAAACGGCCGGATGCGTCGAAAGCCAAACCGCCCGGTTCGATGCCGAGGCCGGCGGACTGAATCTCCGTTTTGTAATCCTTGCTGAGCGCACCGGTGGATGTATTGAAACATTGCACGTCCTCGTCGATGAAGCCCGCGATACACAGATTCCCGGCAGGGTTGAATGCCATCTGATTCCCCCTGTACATATTGGCGGTGATGGGGTTTGGCTGGGCCTGCGGATGGGGCAAGGTGAGCTCGGATGCCAGGTATTCGAAAATGTAAATGGGGCCACCCAGGTCTTCTCCGTAAGCCGTGGCTACCCAAAGATTTCCGGACGCATCGAAGAGAATGCTCTGGGTCTCGGAAGTAACACACGGGGCATTGCAGACCACGGTGAACGTATCCCAATTGGTATCGAACTGCCCATTGGCTTCGTATCGCAAAATCACGTTGGTGAGCTGTCCCACCTGCTGTCCGGAGGTGAACTCGGTGGTAACGAAGATCTCTCCGGTCAACGGGCTCTGGGCGGTTGCGATGGGGGCATAAGGACCGGTAGTGGCGAAGGTGCGTTCCCAGGTTCCGCCGGGGGTAAACTGCTCCAGAGAACTGCTCCTGGTGCTGGACACCAGGATCTCCTCGGCGGCGTGAAGGGAAAGCGATCCCATCAGCGCGATCAGGATGGCTGTCAAGATTCTATGGCTCATGATTTTTTTCTCCTTTCCGCTTCCCGTGAAGCGGCATGGGCCATGAAAACATGGGCTGCCGCGGTGAGTCCTGAATTCGAGGCTTAATAATGCTGAAGAGATCTTAAGGACAGGTTAAGCTGATGGAAATGAAAGGGATTGCTCTCCCTCAGCCCTGGCTTGGTAAACTGTTCTGGTCCAACGTTCGCTCCAAATTATGTCAGGCTCCAAGGACCTTTACCGGTTTGGAAAGTATGAGCTGAGGGTTCGTTCACGCACGGTTTCGTATCGGGGAACACCCGTTCCCCTGGAATCGAAGACCTTTGAAGTGCTGCTTTGCATGGTAGCGAACGCGGGACGCGTCGTTACCAAAGACGAACTGTTGAAGACTGTCTGGCCCGATTCCTTCGTGGAAGAAAGCAATCTTACACAACATGTGTTTCGTCTTCGGAAGGCTCTCCAGGCGCGCGAAGACGGAGTGTACATCGTTACGGTACCCGGCCAAGGTTATCAATTCTCGCCCGAGGTGGAATCCGCAGCGCCGCCAGTGACGATGGAGCCGGAGCCGGCGGAGGCGCAAGAGGAGCACCGGCCTCCCGCAGTGCCAGCCCAGGCTCGGCGATGGGGATGGGGGTGGAGGGCGGGGTGGAGGGGCAAGACGGCCGTCTCCGTTTTCGCGTTTGCTATGACACTGGCCGCGCTCGGGATCTGGGGATGGCGCGCGACGGGCCGTCGAAGCCCCGCGGCTCGGGTTGGTGCCGCCCGCCGTTCCATCGCGGTTCTCGGTTTCCGTAACCTGTCCGGCCGTCCCGAGGAAGGCTGGCTTTCGACCGCCTTGGCGGAAATGCTAAGCACCGAACTGGTGGCTGGCGACAAGCTGCGCCTGGTTTCTGGTGAAGAGATCACGCGCACCAAGCTCGATCTTCATCTCGTGGAGGTCGACAGCCTCTCGCGAAACACGCTGGCGCGAGTGCACAAGGACCTGGACAGCGACTTGATCGTCCTGGGTTCCTACACCGCTCTGATTGGACAGCCCGACACACGCATTCGTCTCGACGTGCGCCTTCAGGACACGGCCGCAGGTGAGACCATCGCAGACATCGCCGTGGTGGGCAGCGAGGCCAACCTGTTTGACCTGGTGTCGCAAGCTGGCGCCGAGTTGCGCGAGAAATTGGGCGTCGAAGCAGTTTCTCCGGTCGAGGCGGTGAGCGTCCGGGCCTCCTTGCCTTCCAATCGCGATGCTGCCCGACTTTATTCGGAGGGGCTGGCCCGGCTGCGTGTGTTCGATGCCCTGGCGGCTCGAGGTCTTCTCGAAGGCTCCATAGCCGCCGATCCGAAGTATTCGCTGGCTCATTCTGCCCTGGCGGAGGCCTGGTCCCGGTTGGGTTATGACAAAAAGGCGCAGGCGGAAGCCCGGCAGGCCTTCGAACTGGCAGCCAATCTCTCGCGCGAAGGGAAGTTCGTAGTGGAAGGCCGCTATCGCGATATCGATCACGAATACGACAAGGCGATCGAGATCTATCGTTCGTTGTTCGTGCTGTTCCCCGACAACATCGATTATGGGCTGAAGCTGGCTGCAGTTCAGGTTCGCGCCGGCAAGGGACATGACGCTCTGGCTACGGTGGAGTCTCTGCGCAATTTGATGCCTCCAGCTTCTGAGCTTCCCCTGATAGATTGGCAGGAAGCAGCGGCCTGGGAGGCGTTGGGCGATATAAAACAGCAGGAACAGCCTCTGGCACGGGCGGTGGAGTTGGCAAGGGCGCAGGGATCGCGGCTGATTCTGGCGCGTGCCCGCCAAGAGCAGTGTTGGGTGTTCAGCCACCTGGAGCAATTGCAGGATGCGGTTGCAGCCTGCCGCGAATCCAGGGACATTTATGCTTCCGCCGGGGACGGATACGGCGAGGCCAATTCATTGACACTTTGGGCAGACGCCACTAGCGAGGCGGATGCACCGGAGGCCATCCGGCTTTACCAGCAGGCGGAAGTCATCGAGCGCAAAGTCGGATCTGAGGTGGGAGTAGCGACTGTGCTGAACAACCTCGGCATAGTATACGGAGCTCAGGGCGACCTCGCCGCCGCCGAGAAAATGTACCGCCAGTCGCTCGAAAGCTTCCGGCTTCTCGGTAGTAAGGTGAATGAGCTCAAGGTTACGGGTAACGTAGCCGACCAGCGAAGGGAACAAGGCGATTTGCCGGGCGCGATCCAGCTCTATCAGGCTGCGTTGCAACTGGACGAGGAAACCGATACCGGAAGCGCTAATATGATCGGCTTCGACCTCGCGGTCGTCCATCAATTGCAAGGGGACTTGGCAGGCGCGAAGCAGGAGATGAACCAAGCCCTCCAATTCTGGCAAAAAAACGGCGATCGGAATTCCCAGGCCGAGGCACTGTCGGGCTTAGGAAGCGTGCTGCTCGAGGAGGCCGATTTTTCCGGCGCCCGCAAGATGTACGAGCAGGCCCTGGCCATTCGGAAATCGGGAGGCGACCAGCTAACGATAGCTGAAACGCAGCTCGGACTCGCGGGTTTGTCGCTGGAGGAAGCGCATTCTCCCGCCGGGCAGGAGGCGTCGGCGCGTCAGGTGATCGAAGTTTTTCAGAAACAAAAGGCCCGCGACGACGAAATTCAGGCCTGGTGTATCCTAGCCCGTGCGCTGCTCGCGGAGGGTAAAGCAGCGGCCGCGGCCGATGCGATCGAACACGCTCGGTCCCTGGCCGGAAAGAGTCAGGCTCCCGAGACCCGCTGGCGGACTGCAATCGCCGCAGCCCGCGTGAACTCCACCAGCACGGCGGCGCGAAAGGAATTGGATGCCGCGGTCGCAAAATCGCGCGAGCTGGGATATCGGGGCGTTGAACTGGATGCGCGTCTTGCGCTCGCCGAAATTGAAATCAAAGCGGGACAAACTGCAGCCGGACGCGCGCACTTGTCCGCCATTGAGGCGGACGCTAAATCCAAAGGCTATCATCTCATCGCACGCAAGGCTTCCTCACTCGCTCACGGCTGATTTTCGGCACGAAACAAGACGAAACAATGAGAGAGTTTTGACCCTGGTGGCACTACTCCTGCTTCCAGGAGTACTACTCATGAATCCCACCAACCTGATGAATGCCATCAACACGCAACCTCTCTCCGCTCTGGGGCTCGACGTCGGCACCAGCCGCATTGTCGCCGCCCAGCGCCAGGACAAGGACATTCAGTTCGATACGCAACTGAACGCCTTCGTCACCATTCCTTTTTCCAAACTGACCCAGAGCGTCCTGAAGAAGGAGCGCATCCCGCATCTGGTGCAGGATTCCGAGATCACGGTGTATGGCGACGAGAGCGAGCGGTTCGCCAATCTCTTTCACAAAGAAACGCGTCGGCCCATGCTGCGCGGGGTGCTGAATCCGGACGAGACGGGGAGTTTGACGCTGGTGCGGCAAATCGTCGCGCTGGTGATGGGTGAAGGCGAAGGGCAAGGCCGCCGGCTTTGCTTCAGCGTGCCCGCCGCTCCGTTGGGCGCCACCGACGTGGTGAACGAACACGAAGCCGATCTCAAGGCTATGCTCTCGAAACTGGGGTACGATCCGCATCCGATTTCCGAAGGGCTGGCGGTGGTGTATGGCGAACTGGAAAGTTCCAATTTCACTGGCATCGGAATCAGTTGCGGCGGAGGACTCTGCAACGTTTGCCTGGCGTACCTTTCGGTGCCGGTGTTCAGCTTCAGCATTCCCAAGGCAGGCGATTTTATCGATTCCAGCGCGTCACAGTTACGCGGCGAGCCGGCCACGCGGATCCGGACCATCAAAGAGGAATCGTTCCACTTCAACGGGCATTTCGTGAACAAGATCCACCAGGCGTTGAGCAATTATTACGACGACATGATCCAGGCCCTGGTGGCCGCGCTCAAGGATCAATTCGCGAGCGTGCAGAACATGCCGAAGCTCAACCGGCCCATCCCCCTGGTGTTGAGCGGCGGGAGCGTGATGCCGCCGGGATTTCGGGACCGGTTCGAGAAATCGTTGCGGGAGATTGAGCTACCGGTGGCGATCGCCGAGGTTCGGATGGCGTCGAACCCGATGGTGTCGACGGCGCGTGGGGCGTTGGTGGCGGCGTTGAGCGAGCTGTAGACCGAGGAGTGACCAAGACCGAGGAGTGCCCAAGATGGATGAGTAACAAACGGGGCGTCGTGCGGGTCTAACTTGAGATGCGTTCTACTCGCTCTGCCCCCGCCCCGATCCTGTTGTGTGCTCTCTGGTGGAATTGCCAGGTGAGCGTCCTCACCTATCACAACGATTTGGCGCGAACGGGGCAAAACCTCAGCGAAACCGAGCTTACTCCGGCCAGCGTGAGTTCGGGGCAATTTGGACAGCTCTTCAGTTATCCAGTGGATGGCCAGGTTTATACGCAGCCGCTGTATATGCCGGGCGTGATCATCCCTGGAAAAGGCATCCACAACATTGTTTTCGTCGCTACCGAGCATGACAGCGTATATGCGTTCGATGCGGACAATGCTCTAGCCGCTCCGCTCTGGCACACCAGCTTCCTCAATTCCTCGCAGGGCGTGACGACGGCGTCGGCGACTGAGCTGGGGTGCGGCTCCATTACACCCGAAATCGGAGTTACCGGGACGCCGGTGATCGATCCGGTGACCGGAACCTTGTATGTGGTTGCGATGACCGAAACTGCATCGGGCCCCACTTTCGCGCATTGGCTGCATGCGCTCGACGTGACCACTGGGGCCGAACGCTTCGGCAGCCCCGTGGAAATCCAAGCGTCCGTTTCGGGCACCGGCGACGGCAACACGGTAGTTCGATTCCAACCTTGGTTGTACAAGCAACGCGCTGGCCTGTTGTTGCTGAATGGCGTGGTGTATACAGCTTGGTCCTCGCAGTGCGATTCGGGAAATTACCACGGATGGATGATCGCGTACGACGCGGGGACGCTCAAGCAAACCGTGACAGCAAACGGGACGTTCGACGTAAATCTGGGCGGATCCGACTTGGCGGAAAGTATTTTAAAGCTTTCCACCCGGAACGGCATCACAGTAGCGGATTACTTCACGCCTTCGAACGCGGACACGCTGAGCAATCAAAACCTGGATCTGGGATCGAGCGGCGCGCTGTTGCTTCCGGACGGCGCGGGCGGCGCGGCGCACCCCAACTTGCTGGTGATCGGAAGCAAGGCGGGTACCGTGTACGTGGTGGATCGCGACCATATGGGGCATTTTCAGGCGCAGGGCGACAGCCAGATTGTTCAATCGCTCGCGAGCGCCGTGGGTCCGCTCTTTGGCATCCCGGCGTATTTCAACAACACAGTGTATTTTTCCGCGGGACATGACCAGTTGAAGGCTTTCGCGCTACGGAACGGGCTGTTGTCCACGGTTCCGGTTTCCGCCGGCAATTCCGCGTTTGGCACGATCGGGACGGTGCCGAGTATCTCGGCGAACGGCGCAGCGTATGGAATTCTCTGGACCATCGACCCGGGCGGCCAGCTCCTCGCCTACGATGCCACAGACCTCGCGCACCAGCTCTATCAAGGGAACATCGGCTCGTCCGTCAAGTTCTCGACGCCGACCATCGCGAATGGAAAGGTGTACGTGGGCACAACCGATAGCCTGCTGGCGTTCGGCCTTAAAGACGAGGCTCCGGGCAGTATCGCGGCGGTGGTGAGTGCAGTTGGATTCCAACCCGGACCGTTTGCGCGAGGGTCGAACATTTCTTTGTTCGGCTCTAACCTGACGCCGCGCGCCATGCCGGCGCCAAGTTCGGTTTGGCCCAAGGTTCTGGAGGGAACCTCGGTCTTCGTCAATGGTGTGGCCGCTCCCATTGGCTACGTGAGCGACACGCAAATCAATGCACAGATTCCTTTCGAAACCAAACCGGGTGTGGCCACGCTGACTGTCGTGGTGGGCGACCGGGTTTTGCCGCCAGTGGAGATATCGGTGAGCAAGACGTTTACGATAAGATCCCAGGAGTGACCCGGCCCGTTATCACGCTCACCACGGACTTCGGACTGTCCGATCATTTTGTGGGCGTCATGAAGGGCGTGATCCTGGACATCCAGCCTGCCGCGCAGATCGTCGATATCAGCCATGGCGTTCAGCCCTACCAGATATTGGACGGCGCGTTCACCATCGCCGAAGCTTATCGTTACTTCCCAAAGAAGACCATTCACGTGGTGGTAGTGGATCCGGGAGTCGGGTCGGCACGCCGGCCGCTGCTGGCTGAAATGGGCGGACAATGCTTCGTCGCTCCCGATAACGGCGTGCTCTCGATGGTGTTTGCGCGCGAGAAAACAAAAGTCAGGCACATCACGAACCAACGTTATTTTCTGCATCCGCTGAGTCGGACGTTTCACGGCCGCGATGTTTTTTCGCCGGTGGCCGCGCACCTGGCGGCAGGAGTGACACCGGCCAAATTCGGCAAGCGCATCGAGGATTATCTGCGGCCGAGTTTTGATAAACCGGAGCAGCCGGGCAAGCATAAATGGAACGGAGTTATCCTGAAGGCCGATCATTTCGGAAATTTAGCCACGAATTTCCACATCGATCAATTCCCTTCCCTTCGAACGCATGCTTTCTCGCTGAACATGGGATCGCAGGCCATCACGCGCCTGGCGCTCACGTATTCCGAATGCGCGGCGGGCGAGCTTTTT
>JBEKLB010000155.1:0-13617 GCA_050010415.1 Bryobacteraceae bacterium
GCGCTATTCCTGATGCGCGCTTACTTCGCGCGATAGAAAACGCGCCAGATGCGCCCTTTTTGGCTGTCGCCAATGTATAGCGAACCATCCGGGGCCTGCGCGACGCCATCCGGGCGCGCGACGGCATCGTTGGGATTCATGAGAGGTGTCTTGCCCGGAAAGCCGCTCGCGAACACCTCGAAGTCGCCCGAGGGTTTGTCGTTGGAGAACGGCTGGAACGTCAGGTTATAGCCAGCCTGCGCTAGAGGCGCGCGATTCCAGGAGCCATGGAACGCTATGAACGCACCGCCCTGATATTTCTTGGGAAATTCCTTGCCGGAGTAAAACATGAGGTCCACCGGCGCCCAATGGGCGGGGAAGGCCGCCACGGGAGGCGTAAAGGAACCGCACTTGTCCGATGTTTTGCCGTCTCCGCCGTATTCGGGATTGGTGAAGAACTTCTTCTGCCCGTAGTCAAAGAAACAATATGGCCAGCCGAAGTTAGAACCTTGCACGGCGCGGTACAGAGGTTCGGCGGGACGGTCGGCATTTTCCTGCGCCGTGAACTGGCCCGGCCACAGAACATCCAGCTGATCGCGATTGTTCATTGCGATGTAGACCGCGCCATCGTGCCAGGTGATGGCCGGCATCTGACGTAGGCCGGTGGCGAAGCGAACGCCGTCTTCCTGTTTCTGGCCCAGCTTGTTCTCATCGAATTTCCAGATTCCGCCGTGCATCTCAAGGATGGGGCAAGGGTCCTGACCCGGCGACTTGGCTTGCCGGTCCTTGGTCTGGCAGGCGTTGGAAGGCGCGCCGACATTGATGTAGAACGAACCCTTCCCATCGAAGGTGAGGCCTTTGTCGCCATGCTGGCGCTCGCCCTGCAATCCCATGGCGACCACCTCAGCGGGACCCGAGGGCTTCAATTGGCCGGGCGTCATTTTCCAGCGTTCCACGGAATTCACTTTGGCAACGTAGAGGTAACCATTCCTCAGGCCGATGCCGGTGCTGCTGCCTTCGCCAAAGTTTTCCTTCATGTCGAAGTGGCCGTCGCCCTTGGTGTCGCGCAACGCAACAACGCCGCCGGCTTTGGGGTCTTTGCCCTCATTGAGGAGCGCGACGTAAACGTCCCCGTTGGGAGCGACCGCGATATGCCGCGCCGCGCCCAGGCCGTCCGCCACCACTTCGGCGCAAAATCCAGCGGGCAGCGTAATGCCGCCATTGCCGGGATCGCAGGCCGGCGTCGCCGCCGCCATGGCTCCAACCATTGCCGATCCGGCAACGAACAATCCAAGAGCAAAGCTATTCAGCCGATTCATAATGCAACATTCTCCCATACGCCAGGTGCTTCAGGCCGTATTTTTCTATCCGCGACAGTGCATCGTGATGCACGTCGCATAGAATAATACCAGAGTGAGAATCATAACAGGTTGGATTGTTTTCATGACTGTAGCGCTCTGCGCGCAGCAACCGGCCACGGTCTGGGATGGCGTTTACACCCAGGCGCAAGCGGACCGCGGGAAGGCGCAATACGGGATGTACTGCGCGTCCTGCCACAGCGCCGACTTGAGCGGCACCGGACAAGCTCCGCCGCTCAATGGCGCCGACTTCCTGGGCAATTGGAAGGGCCAAACCGCCGACGATTTGTTCGAGAAGATCCAGACGTCCATGCCGGGCGATCAGCCGGGGAAATTGACCCGGGCGCAGAACGCCGATATCCTCGCGTTCCTTTTCGCGTCCAATGGCTTTCCAGCCGGGCAGAAGGAGCTTCCCTCCGACGCTGCGGCGCTCGCGAAGATCGGCATTAACCAAAAGTAAACGCGAAGGCTTGCGCGCCTGGATCCAGGAACTCGATCTCAAAGGTGCGGTCCTCGATCGGATCCTTCTGGCGGATGAGCTGGTAGAGGCGGTGGTCGACAATCTTCCCGTCGCCTTGCGCGTCGGTATCCACTCCGTGATTCTCTCCCGGCGCCTTGCCGTCAATCAGCACGCGGAATCGAACCGGCTTTCCGTTGGCAGCCGGCCCCAGCACCAGGTGAACATCCCGCGCGTGGAAGCGGTAAACGATTTTGCCCCGCGCGGAATCGAGACTCGCCACTTGCTTATGATCCGTCCAATTACCGGAGAGTCCCCATTGATTGAGCTCCAGATGCTTGGGGAGCGAGTAAACGTGGGCCACGTCTTGTTTGAATCCGCCGGGGGATAGAAAGCTATCCGCACGATCATAACCGACGTAGGTTTCCGGAGACTCCACGTCGCTGTCGGGCGCGGCCTCGGCGCCGGTGGCCGCTACCTTCACCAGTCCGTTCACCGACAACTGTCCGTTGTGTTCCTTGAGCAGTTCCTGAATCTGCTCTTCGGTTTCGTCGTACTTGCCCTCACCAAAGTGATGATGGCGAATCTTGCCGGTGGCATCGATAAGATAGTCGGCCGGCCAGTAGGAATTATTGAAGGCTTTCCAAATCTTGTAGTCGTCGTCGAGAGCCACTGGATACGTGATTTTAAATTCGGCCACCGCGCGCTTCACGTTATCCAAGTCTTTTTCAAATGCGAACTCGGGGGTGTGGACTCCAATTACCACTAGCCCACTGTCTTTGTAGCGATCCGCCCAGGCGCGAACGTACGGAATGGAGCGCAGGCAGTTGATGCAGGAATACGTCCAGAAATCGATGAGCACCACGTGGCCCTTGAGCTGGTCGCGATTCAGAGGTGGCGAATTGAGCCAGGCCACGGCGCCCGAAAGATCGGGCAGTTTCTGAGGTCCGGCCGCGGCGCCAGTGGCGGATGCCGACATCATCATCATCATCGAGCCCGGCTTCTTTTGCGGATCGTTTTGGGCCTGCGTGTTGGGATGAAAGCGGTCGATGAGAGACTGTTCCACGCCGGATGTACTGGCCAGCGAAATCTGCGTTAACACACCGCGATCGAGGCCGAGTGCAATGGCTGCGACGCCGGCCAGAACAGCCACGCCCAAGACGCTGCGGATCCAGACTTCGGCTCCCAGGGAGCGCTTGAGAGCGGCAAAAACACGGCCGCCCGCGAGCAGCACCACGGCCAACGAAGTGGCGGCGCCGGCTGCGTAGGCCAGGAGCAGGAAGACGCTGCGTTCACTCGCGCCCTGGAGCGCGGCGCCGGTGAGGATCAAACCGAGAATCGGCCCGGCGCAGGGAGCCCACAGCAATCCGGTGGCTATCCCGAGCAGCAATGATCGCAACGCGCTGGGCTGCGAATCGGAACCGGAAGGTTGCGAGAGGCGGCTGCCGAGTTGGACAAAGGGACGCGAGAGACGATCGGCCAGCGCCGGCCATAGGAGCGTTAACCCGAAAATTGCCAGCACTACCAGAGCCAGGACGCGTCCGTATTGATTGGCGCGCACAATCCAGGCGCCGCCCACGGTAGCGATGGCTGCGAAGGCCGCGAAGGTGACCGCCATGCCGGCCAGCAGGGGGAGCCCGCTTTTGCGAAAGGGCTGATCCGCTTTGGCGAATACGAACGGCAAGACCGGCAGAATACACGGGCTGATGATGGTGAGAATTCCACCCAGAAAAGCCAGAAAGAGTAGTATCATGAAGTGCTCCGCTTCTGATGTCTCGTATGAGAGACGCCGTCCAGGATACACGGCAGCAGAGGCGGCCCAATATCCCCTGCGATGAAACGAGAGGCCATGAAACGATTCAACCGCTTTCAGTATAAGTCCGCGGCGGCGCTGCTGGTAATGGCGGCGTCAGCATTCGCCGCACCCGGCATCACCGAGATTACACTTTCCGGCACGCTGGTGTTTCCAGAGAGCATCACTTCCACGTCGGATGGAACCTTGATTGTCGGAAGCCTGGGGCACGGCAACGTGCTGCGAATCGCACCCGGGAAGACGACGGCCGAGGAGTGGATCAAGCCTGGAACGGGCGGTCTGAATGGAGTGCTGGGGGTCTTCGCGGACGAAAAAGGTAAGTTGCTGTGGGTCTGCTCCAACAAGTTTGAGGGTAAAGGTGAGGCGACTTCGGTAATGAGCTTCGATCTGAAGACCGGCGCGCCCAAGGGGACGTACCTGCTGCCGGGTGGAATGCCGCTGTGCAACGACATCGCGGTGGGAGCCGATGGCACCGCCTACATATCCGACACCGGGCAAGCCACCATCCTGATGCTCAAACCCGGCGCGAAGATGCTGGAGGTAGCGGCCAAAGATCCGCTGCTGGCCGGCGCCGATGGGCTGGCCTTCGGCGATAAGACCACGCTGTACGTCAACAGCGTCAGCGCCAACAAGATCTTGCGTCTTGATCTGGGCCCCGACGGGAAGTCGACGAAGCTGGTCGATATGAAGCTCTCGCGCGCGGTCGACCGGCCGGATGGGATGCGCGCCATCGGAAAGCATCGGTTATTGATGGCTGAGAACGCCGGGAAGATGGACATCGTCACCTTCGAAGGACCGGAAATGCAAAACGCCGTGATCACCACGGTGAAAGAGGGGCTGGAAAGCACGCCGGCGGTGACACTGACGCACGGCATGGCGTGGATCGTGGAAGGAAAGTTGAACTATCGCAATGATCCGGCCATGAAGGGCAAGGATCCGGGGATGTTCAAGATGTATGCGGTTCAGCTTCCGAAGCCCTGAGAATTGTCTGCTATGGCAGACGATGTCCGGCATAAGCGCCACCGCCGGGGAACGCGCCAAAGTGATATTATCGGTGTCGGCGGAAGGGAGATTACTTCCATGACAAGACCAATACAGTTGGTTCGAATCGCTGGCCTGACAGGCCTCATCGCCAGTTTTACCTTAGGCGCAGCCACTTTGCCCGGTCCCACGGTGGACGAAAGCCGATCGGAGAAGAAGACCGAATCCGTGGTTCTCGCCGGCGGATGTTTCTGGGGCGTGCAGGCCGTCTTCAGCGCGCTCAAGGGAGTTACCAGCGCGGTGTCCGGGTACGCGGGCGGGAGCAAAGCGAACGCGCACTACGAAATCGTAAGCACCGGCACAACTGGCCACGCCGAATCCGTTGAGGTGACCTTCGATCCAACGCAGATTTCCTTCGGCCAGCTTCTGAAGATATATTTTTCCGTGGCTCACGACCCAACGGAGTTGAATCGCCAGGGTCCTGATTCAGGCACGCAATATCGCTCGGAGATTTTCTATACCAGCGACGAGCAGAAGCACATCGCGGAGGCGTACATCCAGCAGTTGGATGCGGCGAACGTTTTCCGAACCCGCATCGTGACGAAGGTGGCTCCGCTGCAGGCGTTTTATCGCGCGGAAGAATATCATCAGGACTACGTGCTGCACAATCCGCACCAGCCCTACGTCGCTTACAACGACCTGTCTAAGTTGACCAACCTGCGCGCGGAATTTCCGGATTTGTGTAAGGGAGGCAAATAGCAATGAACCGAAGATCGTTTCTCAAGTCAGCGGGATTCGCGGTTCCCGCGGTTGCCATGGCAGCCGGTACGGGAAAGAAGCAAGTGGTGAAGATCGTTGAGTTTGATCCAAACGGCGTACGCACTGGAGTGGTGGAAGTAGAGAAAGTGGAGAAGCCCGACGCCGAATGGAAGAAGCAGTTGTCGCCGGAACAGTTCCAGATCACGCGCCAGGCTGGTACGGAGTTCCCAGGCACCGGCAAGTATGCCAACAACCATGCGGACGGGCTGTATCACTGCATCTGTTGCGACACCGTCCTCTTCGACTCCAAAACCAAGTTTGAATCCGGCACCGGCTGGCCCAGCTTCTATCAGCCCATCGCGAAAGAGAATGTCAAGTCGCAAGGGGACAACTCACACGGGATGCAACGGGACGAGGTGCTCTGCGCGCGCTGCGACGCTCACCTGGGGCATGTGTTTGACGATGGCCCTCCGCCCACGCACTTGCGCTATTGCATGAATTCCGCATCTTTGAACTTTTTTCCGCGCGGCAAGCAGCAAAGCTCTTAGCCGGCTCCGATGACGGTCCCCCGCTGCAGCATTGCGGGAGAAAAGGGCTGACGTTTATAGAGGCGTCAGCCCCTAAGGTAGGGTTAAAGCTTCACCGTTACTGTCTTCACTTCGGTGTATTGCTGCAGACCGTATTCGCCCAGTTCCCGGCCGATTCCGGACTGTTTGAATCCGCCAAACGGCGCGGCAGTATCGAGCACGTTGTAGCAGTTCACCCATACCGTGCCGGCACGGACATTGTTGGCAATAGCCAGGGCCTTGCCGATATCGCGCGTCCAGACGCCCGCAGCCAATCCGTAGACCGTCTTGTTCGCACGGTCGATCACTTCGTCGAGGTTCTTAAAGCGGATGATGCTCATCACCGGCCCAAAGATTTCCTCCCGAGCGATCGTCATGTTGTCCTGTACGTCGGAGAAGACGGTGGGTTCGACGAAGTAACCGCGATTTCCCACGCGGCTGCCACCGCAGGCCAGCTTGGCGCCTTCCCGGCGGCCGGACTCGATGTAGCCCAACACTTTGTCCATCTGCGTTTGATCCACTTGCGGACCTTGCTCCGTGCCGGCGTCGAAGGGATCGCCCACCGTGCGCTTGCGGGCACGAGCCGCGCTCTGCTCCACAAACTGGTCGTATACTTTGTCTTCGACGAACACCCGCGAGCCCGCGCAGCAGCACTGGCCATGGTTGAAGAACAGCCCCATGTGCGAGCCTTCGATGGCCTGATCCATGTCGGCATCGGCAAAGACGATGTTCGGGCTCTTCCCGCCCAGTTCCAGCGAGACGCGCTTCAAATTGGATCTTCCGGCCGCTTGCTGAATGAGGTGCCCCACTTCGGTGGAACCGGTGAAGGCCACTTTATCGACGTCCATGTGGTTGGCGATAGCGGCGCCGGCCGTTTCCCCAAAGCCGGGAAGAATGTTGACCACGCCTTCCGGAAAGCCGGCTTCGACGATCAACTCGCCGATGCGCAGCGCCGTCAGCGGGGTTTGCTCAGCGGGCTTCAGAACCACAGTGTTCCCGGTCGCGAGCGCAGGCCCGAGTTTCCAGGCTTGCATCAGCAGCGGAAAGTTCCACGGAATGATCTGTCCGCAGACTCCGATGGCTTCATGCCGCGTGTAGCAGAAGAAAGGGCCATCGATGGGGATGGTCTTGCCCATCACCTTATCCGCCCAGCCGGCATAATAGCGGTAGCAGGCAACCGTGGCCGCGACATCCACCGCCTTTGCAATCGCCACCGGTTTGCCGTTGTCGAGCGATTCCAGGGCGGCCAGTTCATCGGCGTGCTTCTCGATGAGGTCCGCCAGCCGGTTCAACAGGCGCGCTCTTCCAGGACCGGTGATTTTGCGCCACGGGCCATGTTCAAAGGCCGCGCGAGCAGCCTTCACTGCGATATCCACGTCCGCGGCGTCGGCTTCCGCCACTTGGCAGATCTCTTCACCGGTGGTGGGATTAATGGTGGCGAACGTTTTGCCGGATTGGCTGTTCACCCACCGATTGTTAATAAGAAGTTTGGTCGCCGACACCGCGGCTTTTAGTTCAGAGGGAGAAGACAATACAGATGCCATGAGGTTGCTCCTTTTTGCTTTGCCGACATGCCGCTGCGCGGAAGAACGACTTCCAGCCGCCTTCTCTCTAGCACCGTGCGCGAGGAGCGACGATGTCAGCTCGAATAGACAATATCACGTTTTGACGACGGACAGATGATCCAGAGAGCTATGGTGCGTGGGGCTATGTTACCGTCGTTAACAATGGCTATCGATTTTCCCAATCCCACCATCGACTTGAAGAACGAGCCCGCTCCGGAATCGACCGCGGTACTAGCCGGGGGATGCTTCTGGTGCACGGAGGCGGTGTTCAACCAGATTGAAGGAGTCAAGAAAGTGCTGTCGGGATACTCGGGCGGCGAGCGCGCGACGGCCAACTATGAAGCCGTGTGCGGGGGCGCAACCGGGCATGCCGAGGCGATCCAAATTACTTACGATCCCAGCCAGATTTCCTATGGTCAACTGCTCAAGATCTTCTTCAGCGTGGCGCACGATCCCACGCAGCTCAATCGCCAGGGGAATGACCGGGGGACCCAATACCGATCCGCCATCTTCTATTCCGATCCCGAGCAGAAGCGCGTCGCCGAAGCCTACATCCAGCAGTTAAATCAAGCCAAGGTTTTTGGCGCTCCCATTGTCACTGAGGTCACGCCGTTGCAGGCTTTCTACCCGGCGGAGGGTTACCACCAGAACTATTGCAGCCTGAATCCGCAAAATCCGTATATCCAGGGCGTCGCCGTACCGAAGGTGGAAAAGACCAGGAAGCAGTTTCCCGATCTGCTGAAGAAGATGGCGGTCAAGAAATAGGCGAGCGCGCTACCGGGGCGCCCACTACTGCTGAGATGGTGCTGGAGAGATGCTCCCTGGCGGCCACGGAATCCGCGTGATCCTCGCCGAGCAGGTAAGTGCGGCATTCCATCAGCTCACGCTGGACCGGTAACGCGGCCATCCAATCGCCGTCCTCCCGCAACACGCCGGCCAGTGCCTCCAAGGCGCGAATGCGAGCCGGGTGGTGCCGCCCGTGATGCCTGGTGAGATCCCCTACCGCTCGTTCCAGCAAACGCTTGCCGTCTCCACGACTGCCGGAGGCACAGAGCGCGACGGCCCGCAAGGTTGTGAGGGCCAGCGTCGCCAGCATGCCGGGGATTTCCCGAGCGCCGTCCCTG
Source organism: Bryobacteraceae bacterium (assembly GCA_050010415.1). Taxonomy (GTDB): domain Bacteria; phylum Acidobacteriota; class Terriglobia; order Bryobacterales; family Bryobacteraceae; genus Palsa-89. Next base: position 8,603 of record JBEKLB010000155.1, read on the forward strand.
GGGATGAGGTTCGACCGTGTCATTCAAACACGCTATAGTCTTTGTAACACGACACTGTGCCGTCCTTCAAATGCTTGTCTGCACGGCGGGTCTTCAACGGCGGCGAGCAGTTATCCTGAAGAAGGACGGTGACTGATTTCTTATGACTCGGCGAATTTCGTTACTTCAGTTTCCCGCTCTCGCCGCAATCACGATGGGCCTGGTCTTCGCTCAGGCGCCTGCGCCGCAAGCCGCCGCCCCGGCAGTGCTGGTGGTGACCGGGGACGTTGCCACGCCTTTGATGCTCACAGCGGACGATCTGATGAAGATGCCTCGGGAGACGGCTTCGGTCCCCGAGCAGGATGGAACGAAGGTGGAGTACGAGGGTGTTCCGCTGCGGGAAGTCTTGAAGCGGGCGGGCGCTCCTTTGGGCGGTCAACTTCGGGGCAAGGCGCTGGCCAGCTACGTGCTCGCCAAAGCGCACGACGGCTACCAGGTAGTGTTCGCGCTGGGCGAGGTGGATGCCGCATTCGCCAATGAGCAGATCCTGGTGGCGGACAAGCGGGATGGCAAGCCGCTCTTCGGTTATCAAGGACCGTTCCGCCTGGTCTGCCCGAACGATAAGGCGGGCGCGCGCTCGGTGCGAATGCTGGAAACGCTGGAACTCGTGCGATTACAAAAATGAAGCTTGCGGTCCCGCTTCTCGCGTTTGCATTCGCCGTGCCGCTGGCCATGGCCGCGGAGCCGGACAGGGCGGGCGATTATCAGTGGAACCTGCCCAAGGGCTTTCCGAAACCTTATGTCCCGGCCGACAATCCGATGACGGCTGCCAAGGTGGAGCTGGGCCGATATCTCTTCTACGACGCGCGCATGTCGGTGAACGGGAAGGAATCGTGCTCCACGTGTCACAAACAGGAACTGGCGTTCACCGATGGCCGCGCGGTAGGGCAGGGATCAACCGGCGAATTGCACTCGCGCAGCGCCATGAGCCTGGTCAACGTGGCCTACAGCGGGGCACTCACCTGGAGCAATCCAGAGCTGAAGAGTCTCGAGAAGCAGGCCTTGACGCCGATGTTTGGCCAGCATCCAGTTGAGCTGGGTTTGCGTGAGGGCGATAGCTTTCTGCCGATGCTGAGGGCCGACGCGAAATATCGCCTGCTGTTCGAGCGCGCCTTTCCAACGGACTCCGACCGTTTCACCGTCCTCAACGTTACCAAGGCTCTGGCCAGTTTCGAACGAAGCATCATTTCGGCCCGTTCGCCTTACGATCGCTATCATTATGGTGGCGACGACAGCGCCGTTTCCGATTCGGCGAAACGCGGGGAAATCCTATTCTTCAACCAGCACCTGGCATGCTTCCGCTGCCACGGCGGGTTCGCTTTCACTGACGCGACGGTTTCCGAGCGGAGCGCCGGCCAGCCAGTCGAATTTCACAATACCGGTCTTTACAATCTTGCCGGCCTGCTTTCCTACCCCGAGCCCAACGTCGGGATTTTCGAGTACACGAAGCAACCGGGGGACGTTGGAAAATTCAAGGCGCCCACGCTGAGGAACATCGCGCTGACCGCGCCTTATATGCACGACGGTAGCATTCCGAACCTGGAAGGCGTGCTCGATCATTATGCGGCGGGCGGCCGGGCTCACGACAATCCGAACAAAGATGCATTGGTTGGCGGCTTTGTTCTTTCCGCGCAGGATCGGCAGGATCTGATCGCATTTCTCAATTCCCTGACCGACGATGCGGTAATTCACGATCCTAACTTTCGAAATCCATGGCCGGGGTCGCCTTGAGCAGCCAAGGCTTGAGCAGCCCTGCGTCCATTGCGATAGAATTCCCGAGGTAACAAGGTTAGAACGAGAAGATCATGGCCACCCAACAAACACGACTCACCCCTCCCGAATCCGCCACATCCTTCAGCCGCTGGCTGATTCCGGTTGCTGCGGTCGCTATTCACATCTGTATCGGATCGGTGTACGCCTGGAGCACCTTCAACCGGCCCATCCACGCGGTGTTTCCCAACGATCCATGGTGGTTCAGCCCTCCCTACACCACGTTCAGCACCGCGATTATTATTTTGGGCCTGAGCGCGGCGTTCGGTGGCACGTGGGTGGAGCGCAGGGGACCGCGCGCGGCCGCAACGGCAGCCGCCATACTCTTTGGGTCGGGACTTGTCATTGGCGGAATCGGCTTGGCGTTGAAGCAGTCCGTATTGGTTCTGCTGGGCATGGGCGTCATCGGCGGCATGGGGTGCGGGCTCGGTTACATTGCGCCCGTCAGCACGCTGGTGAAATGGTTTCCCGATCGCCGTGGCATGGCCACCGGCATGGCCATTATGGGATTTGGCGGCGGGGCGTTCCTGGCTGGATATTTGAACGTGTATTTCATGAATATGTTCGGTGTCGCCCGGACCATCATTGCTCTGGGCGTGGTTTACTTCGTCATCATGATGATCGGCGCGCGTCTCATCCGCCGTCCGCCGGAGGGCTGGCGTCCCGAAGGCTGGGTTCCGCCCGTGAACCGGAACAAGATGATCACCAATCTCCAATTCACGCGGAACGATGCGCTCCAGACGGTGCAATTCTACTTGCTGTGGGCCATTTTGTTTATTAACGTGACGGCCGGCATCGGCATTCTCGCGCAAGCCTCGCCGATGATGCAGGACATGTTCGGGAAGACCGCGCTCGAAGCCGCCGCGGTGGTTTCACTGATGAGCCTGTTTAACGCCGGCGGGCGTTTCATTTGGGCGTCCTTCTCGGATATTATTGGCCGCCGCAATACGTACCTCACTTTTTTTGTCGTGCAAGTGATTCTGTTTCTGCTCATGCCCGGTTTCGCAGGCAGGGGCGAATGGCTGATGTTCGAAGCCGCTCTATTCGTTGTGCTCACCATGTATGGCGGCGGCTTCGCTACCATTCCGGCGTTCCTCGCGGATATGTTCGGGGCGCAAAACGTGGGCGCGATTCACGGTGTTTTGCTCACCGCGTGGAGTGCGGCCGCCATCGCCGGTCCGGTGATCATCACCGAACTTTCCGCCCGCGCCAAAGCAGGCCTGGCTCCTGGCGCGAGCAAGATCCACATTTATGACCAGCCGCTCCAAGTGCTGGCGGGATTGTTAGTGGTGGGCTTCATTCTTACGATGCTGGTACGGCCCACGGCCAGCACGAAAACCGCCTGAACAAGATTTTTGATTTGCCGTGAGGGGATCTCACTGGCAACGTCGCTTAACCAGTGACGAGGTATCAGCATGATAATTAACCACACCTGCAAGCTTCTATTCGCTGTCTGCGCCATTGGCGCGGCGGCAAACGCATCCACGATCTTCAACTTCGACGGCGATAGCCTGGGCACGTCCACCACGTTTACCGACACCGTGGGCGGCCTTTCGGCTACGTTTTCGAGCCCCGGGGATCCGGGCGGTTTCGTGATTTACCCCACCATCTTCGATACTCTCACCGGTAACGTGCTCGGCGATCCCGGTCCGGCCGGATTGGACGATCTGTCGCTCACCGTCGCCTTCAGCCAGGATCTGAGCGCCGTGTCGCTGGACTTTGCGACCAGCGATTTCAACGCTGCGTCGCCACTGACTCTCACCGCTTATCAGAACGCGCAGATGATCGGTTCCATTCAGGCCATGGGCACCGTTCCCGCCGGCTTCTTTTTCCCTGAGGGGCAAATCGGGTTTTCGAGCGGCGCGTTCAATCGGATCGTGATCTCAACTACGGCGCCCGATTTCGCCGTGGACAACATAGCCGCGATTGCGACGCCCGAGCCGGCGCTGTTTCCTTTACTCGGCCTCGGACTGGTCGCAATTGCATTTTGCTCGTGGCGAGCGAGATCGCGCGCGAACTTGAGCGCGGCCGCGCTTACATTGGCCGCTGCGGGGCTTGCGCCCGCGCAAACTACCCAAAGCATTTTTCCATTACTGCCTCCCGTGGTTTCCACCGTCCCGTCCAACGGCGATGTGAACCCATACGGAGTGGTGTTCGCGCCCAAAACCGTGTGGACCGGCGGCGCAATTCAGCCCGGCGACATACTGGTATCCAATTTCAACAACAACCTTAATCTTCAGGGTACGGGAAGCACGATCGTGCGCATATCGAAAGGTGGCGCGATGTCGACGTTCTATAGCAACCCATCCCGCCGCGGACTTAGCGCTGCTCTGGGCGTGCTTTCCGATGGGATTGTGCTGGTCGGCAACCTACCCACCGCGGATGGGACCTCCGCTACCGCTCAGCCCGGGAGCCTGGCCGTGATCGGTCCGAGTGGAGACTTTCTTGGCACGTTTGGCAACTCGTCGACCGTCAATGGCCCATGGGGCATGGCGATCTATGACACTGGGAACGGAGTCACCGGCACGGCGCACGTTTTTCTGTCGAACGTTCTGAGCGGCGTGATCTCGCGGATCGACATCAACTACTCGGCAACCGCGCTCAGCGCTGCCGATACCATAGTGGCTACCGGCTTCAATCATCGCCCTGACCCAGCGGCCCTCGAAGTGGGACCCTCGGGCTTGGCCTACGATGCAGTCCACGGTACGCTGCTCGTCGCTTCGTCCTACGACAACGCGATTTACGAGATCCCCAATGCGGCCACCAGCAACTCCCCGCAAGCTGTGACGCTTCTGGTTCAGGACTCTACTCACCTGCACGGCCCGATTGATATCGTAATTTTGCCCAACGGCCATCTGGTGGTTGCCAACAGTGATGGCTCTAACGCCGACCCCAACCAGCCAAGCGAATTGGTGGAATACACTGCCGCCGGTGTGTTCGTCGGCCAAATGTCCATCGATCCGAACAACGGTGGCGCTTTCGGCGTGGCGGCCAATACCCTCGGATGGGGCACCATCCAATTAGCCGCCGTGGATGACAATGCCAACACGCTGAAGATTTGGACCACCGTGGTCCCGTAGCGGCTATTTCCCGGCGTAACTCACGCGCCAGATGGCGAGGCTTGCGTCGTCAGTGACGTACAAAGCGCCATCCTGACCCACCGCGACACCTACTGGACGGCCCCAGGCCTGGCCGTCCGGTCCCAG
>JBEKLB010000156.1:0-13611 GCA_050010415.1 Bryobacteraceae bacterium
AGTGCTTGGCCAACCCGGCGGCTGCGGCCAGACCCGACGCGCCCGCGGCTGCGGCGATACCAGTGGTGAAAAGCTTGCGGCGTGAGATGCTCATGTGCGCTCCTGAGGCACGGTGGCGAGACCGTTGATCATGGCTCGCATGCGAACCCGGAATCCGGTGAGGGCGACCATCGCGACGTGGACGACCAGGAAGAGAACCAGAAATCCAGTGACGAAGAAATGAAGGGTCCGCGCGGATTGCCGCCCTCCGAGTATATTGACGGCTGCCGGAACGGCGGAATCGAAGGCCGGCGACAGCGCGAGCCCGGTCCAGATCACGAGAGGAAACAGGATGAAGATCACGGTCAGATAGGTGATCCGCTGCAGCACGTTGTACGAAAAGGCGTCCGCTTGGTCGGGCGGCGCCAGGCGAAGATGCTTCGCCATCACTTCCCGGCATACTCGCCAGTTCCGGTCAGAGGGGACGGGCAACAGGTTGTTCCGGAAGTGGCGGGTCCAGAAACCCGCGATCCCGTAAATCAGGCCGGTGAGAACCAAGGCCCATGCCGCTTCAAAGTGCAGGTACCGGCTCCAGCCATTTTGGTCGGGTAGCACATAGCCGTAACCAGTGGGGACCGTGCCTCTTGACGAAGGAATTGGTATTTTGAACAGCACGGGGGTCCCGGAATTGCCGCTTTCGCCCCAATAAAAACGGGGGTGAGAGATGAGGATCTCAATTCCGCTGACGAGCAGAGCGAAGAAGACGATTACCGTGATCCAGTGCGTTACGCGGACCAGCGCGGCATGCCGGGGAGCTTCCGTACTTCGGAGCACCGCAACGCCTGCCATTCAGGAAGCATAGCACGTCCGCACGGATGGTTACGCCGAAGCGTTTATGCCAGAGCTGGGCTTGCGATCTGCCGGTCGAAATCGGCGAAAGTCCGGCCATCCTGGGCCAGGCTGGTGAGAAGCAGCGCGGGAGACCACAGATCGGAACCGTGTTGCTTCTCAAATTCTTGGATGCGATCCAGAACAAGGCGGAGGCTCACGGTGTCGGCGTAAAACATGGGGCCGCCGCGCCAGGCCGGGAAGCCGTATCCGTTCAGGTACACGATATCGATGTCGACAGCGCGCAACGCGAAGCCTTCTCCGAGCAGCTTCGCTCCTTCGTTGACCAGCGCGAACAAGCAGCGGTCGACGATTTCTTCCCGGCTGATGCTCCGCCGGTGGATGCCGGCTTCGCGTGCGACCGCTTCGATGAGAGCCGCTGTTTCTGGATCGGGCAGGGGCCTTCGATCCGCGTCATACTTCGAGAATCCACTTCCGGTTTTTTGACCGAAATGACCGAATTCACATAAACGGTCGGCCACGCGCGGAATTCGTACGCCGGGTTTCTCAAGATGCTTGTATTCCTTGCGAATACGCCAGCCGACATCCAGACCGGCAAGATCGGAGACGGCCAGTGGTCCCATGGCAAAGCCGAAATCGTAGAGCGTTTGGTTAACATCTTCCACCGTTGCGCCCTCTTCGATCAGAAATTGCGCTTCTCTGAAATACGGCGCCAGCATCCGATTTCCAATGAAGCCACGGCAATTGCCCGCCAGCACCGCAACCTTCTTGATCTTTTTAGCGATGGCCATGGAAGTGGCGATCACTTCTTTGCTGGTCGCCTTGCCGCGTACCACTTCGAGCAATCGCATCACGTTGGCCGGACTGAAGAAGTGATGCCCGATCACCATTTCCGGCCGTTTCGTCGCCGAGGCGATTTCGTCGATATCGAGTGTTGAGGTATTGGAAGCCAGAATGCACGCGGGCTTCGCGATGGTGTCGATCTCGGCGAAGATCTGTTTCTTGAGAGTCATGCCTTCGAAAACGGCTTCGACGATTATGTCGGCCTGATCGAAGCCGTCATAAGAGAGCTGCGGCGTAATCAGCGCCATTCGCTCATCCATCACGGCTTGCGAGAACCGGACTTTCTGCACGGAATTGGCGTAGTTTTTTCGGATGATGCCGATGCCGCGCTCCAGCGCCTCTGGCGTGGTTTCCTTCAGGATCACCGGAATGCCCGCGTTGGCGTAGTTCATGGCGATGCCGCCGCCCATGGTTCCCGCGCCGATCACGGCCGCGCGACGAATGTCGTAAACGCGAGTTCCCTTGGGAATGTCCGGGATCTTGTTCACCGTGCGCTCGCCAAAGAACGCGTGAATCAGCGCCTTCGATGGCGTTGAATAGAGGCATTCGTTGAAGAGCCTGGCTTCGAGCGCGCAGCCTTCGTCGAATGACAGTGTGGTGGACGCTTCCACCGCGTCAATAGCGGCCAGAGGCGCTGGTTGGCCGCGCCTGGTCTTTCGCGCCCGGTCACGCGCGGCGTCGAAGAGAGCAGTATCCACAGGCGCGAGCTTCTGGTTACGCTGGCGCGTTTTGGGGCCCGGCCGACCGGCCACTTCACGCGCAAACAGGATCGCGCCGCTCAGCAGGTCCCCTTCGATTACGCGGTCCACGATACCAAGCGCCAAAGCCTCCTCGGCCGAAATGGGTTCGCCGAACGCGCACATCTCAACCGCTTTCGCCACGCCCGCCAGGCGTGGAAGCCGCTGGGTTCCTCCCGCGCCTGGGATGATCCCGAGTTTGACTTCGGGCTGTCCCACTTGAGCTCCAGCAGCGATGACCCGATAGTGCCCGGCCATCGCCACCTCCAGGCCCCCTCCCAAGGCTTGGCCGTGAATCGCCATCACCACGGGCTTAGGGGTGTCTTCGATCGACTGCAGCATCGGGAGCAGGGTCAAACGAGGCCTCAGCCCGGCCGTCATCTTCTGAAATTCGCGGATGTCTGCGCCGGCAATGAAGGTGGTACCTGCGCCGATCACGACAACGGCCTGGATGGCTGGATCATTCGCCGCCACTTGGATGGAATCGAGGATGCCCTCGGGAACTCCGGGACTGAGCGCATTCACCGGCGGATTGTGGATGGTGACAACCGCGATGTCGTCTACACGCGTCAGCTTCACCAGTTCGGTCATACTTTCTCCGTTCACGAGTTTTGTCTACCACGAGTTTTGTCTACAATGACGACAGCAAACGGCCACCATCCACGATCAGCGTCTGGCCGGTCATAAAGGACGACGCGTCGCTCGCCAGTAGTAACGCCACTTCCGCAATTTCCATGGGCTGCCCTAAATGACGGATGGGTTGCTGTTCCGTTCGCTTCTCGCGCTGGGTTGGGTCGCGCCAGTAATACGCGCTCAATTCGGTCTGGATCAACCCTGGAGCAATCGCATTCACGCGAACGCCTTTCGGTCCCAATTCCAACGCGTAGGATTGCGTCATCATGATGAGTGCGGCTTTGGTCATGCTGTAGAGCAGGCCCTCGAACTGCGGCCGCACGCCGGAGATGGACGAGATATTGATGATGGAACCGGAGCCGCGTTCGCACATTCCCGGCGCGACGAGTTGAGTGAAGCGAAAGGCGCTCTTCAGATTGATCTCGATCATCTTGTCAAACATGGCTTCGTCGATTTCGAGGCACGGTGCTTGCGCCACGTTGGTGGCGGCGTTGTTTACCAGAATGTCGACGCGCCCAAGCTCGTTGGTCACTCGTGTCACCATGGCCTGGACCTGCTCGCTTCGTCCTACATGGCAGACGATCGGGATGACAGCTGGACCAATAGCGCGCGCCACTTCTTCCAGTGTTTCTGCCTTGCGTCCACAAATGACCACCTTGGCGCCTTCACGCGCAAACGTCTCCGCGATGGCCCGCCCAATGCCCCGGCTCGCGCCGGTGACGATGGCAACTTTGTCTCGCAACATCTTCAGGATCTCGCAACATCTTCAGGATCTCGCAACATCTTCAGGATCTCGCAACATCTTCAGGATCTCTTAACATCTTTATGTCTTAACCTCGCTGCAGCTTCCATGGAATATCATAGATCCCATTGACCCACGTGGCAGCTGAATCCGATACATCGGTAGTCCGGCCCGGCGAAGAAATCGACCGAGAAGCGTTGCGGGACTATCTCCGCGCGCGCCTGCCTGGTGGTGCGACGGACATCGCGGTGGAGCAGTTTCCCCACGGCCATTCGAACCTGGTCTATCTGGTTCGAACAGACCAGCGCGAATATGTTTTGAGGCGTCCGCCGCTCGGGCCCGTGGCGCCCAAAGCGCACGACATGGCGCGCGAATACCGGGTGCTCGACGCCGTCCATCCGCACTTTGCGGAAGCGCCGCGGGTGTTTCTGCTGTGCGAAGATCCGTCGGTGATCGGCAATACGTTTTTCTTGATGGAGCGGCGCCAGGGCATCGTTATTCGGGACTCGATTCCACCCGAGCTGGCTGCGATTTCAAATTATTCCGGCTTGGTGAGCGAAGCATTCATCGATTGTTTGGTGCGGCTGCATTCGATCGATGTTTCCCGGCCCGAGCTTAGCTCGTTGGGAAAACCCGAAGGCTTCGTCGAGCGGCAGGTGCGCGGATGGGCGGACCGCTGGAATCGGTCCAAGACTGAAGAGATCGCAGAAATGGACCGCGTGATTCGTTGGCTGCAGGATTCGTTGCCGCCCTCGGTTGAGACCACGCTGGTACACAACGATTACAAGCTCGACAATGTGATGCTGCGGCCCGGCGGAGACCGAGTGGAGGCGGTGCTCGACTGGGAGATGACCACGATCGGCGATCCGCTGGCCGATCTGGGGTTGACGATGTGTTACTGGACGTGGGCGAACCTGGCCATGCAAGATGATCCGCATCCCGCAACGCCGGGGCTGACATCTCAGCCGGGCTGGTACACTCGCGATCAGTTTTTCGAGCGCTACGCCGAACGAACCGGACGCGACCTCACGCACATCCGGTATCACGAGGTGCTCGGCATATTCAAATTGGCGGTCATTCTCCAGCAAATCTACTATCGTTTTCACCTGGGCCAAACACAAGACGAGCGCTTTCGTACCTTCGACCGGCGCGTGCGTGGGCTGGTCCGGCAGGCACTGTGGCTCATTGAGAAGGAGGCCGATTGAGCCGCCTCTATCTGGTTCGGCACGGACAAGCGGGCACGCGCAAAGAGTACGACGCGCTCTCTGCGCTGGGCCGGCGGCAGGCGAGATTATTGGGTCAGTATCTGGTCGGTGAAGGGATTCAATTCGCCGCGGCGTTTTCCGGCGCGCTGGTGCGGCAGGAAGAAACTGCCGCCGAGGTGCGGTCCATTTATCGCGAGGCGGGCGTCGCGTTCCCGGAGATCGTGCGGGAACCAGGTTGGAACGAGTTCGATCTGGCCGATGTCTATCGCGCCCTTGCGCCTCAATTGTGTGCGGAGGATCCGGAGTTTGCCCACGATTATGAGGAGCTGGTGGCCCAGGCACGCGCGGCTGCAGATCAACCCGAGGCGAGTGTAAATCGCCGCTGGCTGCCGTGCGATTCAAAAGTTGTCCAGGCGTGGACTCGCGGACAGCACACTTATGACGGAGAATCCTGGCAGGCGTTTCGCGAGCGTGTGGTGGGATGCCAAGACAAATTGGAACCGCCGCAGCGAGATGCGAACATCGTCGTGTTTACCTCCGCGACGCCGATCGGAATCTGGACAGCGCTGGCCATGGAAATTGCCACCGAAATGAATGCCGACCGCGCCATGCGCCTGGCGGGCGTGCTACACAACACATCCTGTACGACGATGCGGCTGCAGGATGGGGATTTGCGCTTGCATTCCTTCAATACCATTCCGCACCTGTGCGAACCCGGACTGCGTACCTATCGATAAGTGGCAAAGACGACAAGCGGCAAGGAAACGATGGACTTCGAATTCTCTCCCAAGGTGAAAGATCTTCAGAAGCGCGTAACGGCCTTCATGGAAGAACACGTTTATCCCAACGAATCAAGATATTCGGAACATTGCGCAGGCCCGAATCGATGGCAGCCCGTTCCGGTGATCGAGGAGTTGAAGCCGAAGGCGCGCGCGGCAGGGCTATGGAATCTCTTTCTCCCAGCGAGCGAACACGGCGCGGGTTTGACGAATCTGGAATATGCTCCCCTGTGCGAGATCATGGGCCGTTCTGTTTGGGCTCCCGAAGTTTTCAATTGCTCGGCGCCGGACACGGGAAACATGGAAGTGCTGGAACGATACGGCTCGCCCGAGATGAAAGAGAAATGGCTGACACCGCTTCTGGCCGGAGAGATCCGCTCCTGTTTCGCGATGACAGAGCCGAAGGTGGCATCGTCCGACGCCACCAATATCGAATCGAGTATCGTGCGCGACGGCGATCGCTACGTGATCAACGGACACAAGTGGTGGAGTTCCGGGGCGGGCGATCCCCGCTGCAAAGTGGCGATATTCATGGGCAAGACCGATCCAGCGGCTCCGAAACATAAACAGCAGTCCATGATCGTGGTACCGATGGATGCACCTGGCGTGACCGTCCAGCGGCTGCTCTCCGTCTTCGGCTACGATCACGCTCCGCATGGCCATGGCGAGGTTTTGTTTGAGAACGTGCAAGTGCCGGTGGGTAATCTTCTGCTCGGTGAAGGGCGCGGCTTTGAAATCGCGCAGGGCCGCCTGGGACCTGGCAGGATTCATCACTCGATGCGGCTGATCGGCGTGGCGGAGCGCGCTCTGGAATGCATGTGCGAACGAGTGAAATCACGGGTGGCTTTTGGGCGAACGCTGGCGGAGCAGGGAACTATCCGCGCGAACATCGCGCTCTCGCGACTGGAGATCGAACAGGCCCGCCTGCTGACGCTCAAGGCCGCTTACATGATGGACACGGTGGGTAACAAAGTAGCGCGGGCCCAGATCGCGATGATCAAAGTGGTGGCGCCGAACATTGCGTTGCGCGTCCTGGACCGGGCCATTCAGGCGCATGGCGCCGCGGGCGTATCACAGGACTTGTTTCTGGCTTCTGCCTGGGCTAATTCACGTACGCTGCGGTTGGCGGACGGTCCGGACGAAGTGCACCTGGAAGCGGTGGCCAAATACGAGCTGGCAAAATTCACAAAATGACGATCACACTCGAAGAACTCAGAAGGCTGGTGGGGCAGGAACTGGCCGTGACTGAATGGCTGGAAATGACACAGGAGCGCATCAACCTGTTCGCCGACACCACCGATGACCATCAGTGGATTCATGTCGACCAGGAGCGCGCGCGGCGCGAATCGCCCTATGGGGCCACCATCGCCCATGGTTTTCTCACACTTTCTTTGCTCCCTCAAATCGTAAGCGATGCAATTCAGCTCAGCGATTTGCGCATGGCGGTTAATTATGGCTTGAATCGCGTGCGATTCCCGGCGGCAGTTCGTGCCGGCTCGCGCATCCGGGCGCGCATTGTTCTGCAGTCCATCCGCGAGGTGGAAGGCGCAACCGACGCCGCGTACGCCGTAACCATCGAGAATGAAGGTTCCGAAAAGCCCTGTTGCGTGGCCGAATGGCTGGCCCGGTACTACAAATAGCTACGTGGTGCGATTCCATCCGCTGCGTTCGCGCAAGCCGGTAATATGCGCCACGTGGTGCAGCCCATGCCAGGCATAGAGTGAAGCCAGCCGCTGGACCGATACCGGACCACGCGATGGCAGCGCGCAGGGAGGAAGGCGTCTGCGCGATGATTTGAAGCCACTCGGATGGATCGCCCTGGGTTGTCTGGCCCGTCCAATCAAAGCGGCCGATGGGATATTGCGGCTCTTCTAGGCATGTGCCTCAAACACCATCATTGCAGACTGGTGTACAGCGCCTGCTTCCAACGCGCCGCGTCGATTGCCCAATAGACTTTGGTCTCGAAGCCACGGTCCAACAACTCCGCCCACGTTGCGCGATTCCGCTCATCGGCCGCAACACCGAGCCGGTCGACGATGGTCATGCCGCGAGTGAGCTCCGATGCCGTCTCCACATCCACGTAGTGCCGGCTCGATTCATAACCAATGGAGGGATCGAGCGCGATGGACATCGCTACCGGGTCAGGCAGTGAAATGCCGTCCTCGCCAGTTTGCTTGCGGTAGGCTATTCGCGCGGTGCTGTTACACTCGACGGCGAACTGGGCAAGCTTGGTGCCAATTTTGCCGATGTGCTCAATATCGGATGGTCCAATTACGGCTGCTCCACGGCACAAGTGCCAGCCAACTATCTCAAGCGGCAGACCACTGCGGAACACGATCCGGGCAGCCTCCGGATCGACCCACATATTGTATTCGGCGGACGGAGTGACGTTCCCCTCGCAACAGGGCGCACCCCCCATGATCACGCAGCGGGCCACATTGCGAACCAAGTCCGGCGCCTGCGCCAATGCCAGCGCAATATTAGTGAGAGGGCCGAGGGTGACGAGCGTAAGCCCTGGATTGTTTCGCACGGTGGAGACGATGGCATCCACGGCGTGCTGTTTCTCAGGGCTACGCGTCGGCGCGGGATAGTCATGATCGCCCAATCCGTCCTTGCCATGGAACCAATCAGCGGTGAGCAGCCTGCGGGCCAAGGGCTTCTCCGCTCCCTGGTATACCGGCACGTTTACGCGGCAAAGATCGGTGACATAGAGCGCGTTCCGTGTAGCTTGCTGGACGGGGACATTGCCCGCGACGGTCGAGATTGCAACCACCTGGGCGTTTTTCGCGCGCAGCGCCATGATCAACGCGACGGCGTCGTCAGAGGCAGTATCGGTGTCGATCAATATCCGTTCGGTCACGCCTCACAGAATACCAAGCGTTACCGAATATATACTCGCGTTGGGGCCTGGATCTTGACGCCGGGCACTTCGGTTCGTACCTTCACCGGCTGGACGCCGTTCCCGCTCAGCGCTCCGATCATCACACGGTATTGATTGTCCAGACGATCTTGAAAATTGCTCAGAAACGGCGCAATCGTTACCGGATCAGTGAAATCCTGGAAATAAGCATAGCCGCCGGTCTGTTCGCTGACCTGCATCAGACGCGATTGCGCGAAGTTTGTGGCGTACTCGCCCCGGCCATATAAACCGGCGCCGCGAAGATAAATTGAGTAGACCATCACGCCATTTTTCAGAACATCATGGATGGCATCATCGACGTAAGGGTCATCGATAATCCCGTTGCCGTAGTAGCGATCCACTCCGTCGGTCAGCATCAGCACCGCCCGCCGGTCAGTGGATTGCTTCGAAGGCCAATGCTTGGCGAGATCGGAAAGTGCAAAGTAAGGGCTGCCGTTCTCCCCAGGGACGGCCGTCGGCAGGCGTAACGCACTGGCCGCTGTCTCATGGTCCGTGGTGAATGCCTGCGCCAGAGCGGCGGTGCCGTTTCGCATGTAACCTATAGCGACCTCGGTGGAGGAAGGTAACGACTCGAGAAACGCCTTCAACTCGGGCAAATGGAGGCCGAGGCTGGACGTCCGCGTGGAATCGTCCAGCAAAACGAAGAGCTGCATATCCGCCAGGTCACCCGACAAGCGTTCCAAGCGAACCACAGGTACTCGCGCATTCCGGCGCAGAACCACCACGTCGCCATCTCGCAGGGTTTGGTGCGGACCGCCGTGCGACGCCGGAAGCACCGTGACCACTATTTGAACTGGAACGGCCGGGGTATTTGGGAGAGAAGCCGCACTTGCGGAACTCGCGATGCCAATTCCGAAGGTTACAATCCCAGCTAGTACAACGCGTTGCATCGGCATTATTACACCCACTACTTGGATGCCCGCGGAGCGGATACGGTTGCTCTAATCGGAAGACTGGCTATGGTTTGGCATCAGGCTTAATGGCATCCGGCTTAATATCAACGGTCGCGGTTTCGCCTTCGGCCACTGTCACTTCCTGGCCGCCCTCTTCCGGCATGGGACCGCCAAGTTCCCCCGCAACGATGCGATATTTTCCAGGCGGGAGAAAGGGCAGTACAAATTGACCATTGGAATCCACTTGCGCGGCCTGCTGCCATCCGATAGCGTCTTCCGCGTCACCGATGCGCGCAGCGATTATCATCTGGCCGGCCGGCGCCGTTCCTCGAACGGTGGCGGTGTTGTTGCTGACCACAATATGGAGCGGCGCTGCGGAGCCAGACGTCAGGTCGAGCGGCTGGTTGGTAACATCGTCGGCGCCGAAGCGTACAGATTTCGCAAATGCCGCCGGCCCATTTAACCTGATTCGCCACTCACCCGGCAACACGGACTTGATGGTGAACGTTCCGTCGTCATTCACTTGTGTTGGGGTAGGCGCGGGACCAAACTGGGTCTCGGATGTCAATTGAATGTTGATTTGGCCGGGTGTGGGTGGCTCGGCCGCGTTATTATTGCGCTCGATCTCGACGGTTCCCGAGATATCCATGGCGCGGTGAAGCTGAAGGGAAAGCTCGATCGGTTTATCGGCGACATCCACTCGCGCGATCGCGCCCACTCGATTGCTAGCGTCGGGTGGTCCTGAGCGCGCCGAAAAATCCTGCGAGAAGACCTCCACGCGGTAAGAGCCAGGGAACACCTGGCGGAATTCGAAAGTCCCGTCCTTAGGATCGATCCGTGCGCCACCGGCAAACACGAAGGATCGTGAGCCGCGCGAGTCAAACGGTGCGAGTTGAATCCGCAGATCGTTGCGTTCGCGCCAATCGGCGCTTCCAGCGACCAGTGTGCCGTGAATGTGGGTGACTGGCGCTGGCCGGATTTGGAAATCGATGCCCGATTTCTCCGTTCCTGGCAATAGCTCCACAATCTGGGCCGACTGAATGTCGCGCGCGGCGGGATAGAACTGCAGCGGATAAGCGGCTGAGGGCGGTGGATCGGGCCCTTCGGACAGTGGACGTGGTTGGAAGACCGGGGTCATGCATTGGGCGGTGATGGTGTATTTCCCCGGAGGGATTCCGGAGATCCGATAGGAGCCGTCGTCGCGGGCCTCCGAATTGTGCATCATCGCGATGCCTTGGTTGAAATCTTTGGCGGCGTGGGGCTGAATGTTACAACCGGTGAGTGGATCGCCGTCTTCGTCGACGACGTGTCCCGTGACGGCTGCGCCCGGGATCAATTCCACCGTGACACTCGCGGCGGAATCAACGGCGGTGAGTTGCACAGTCTTGTGCACACCGCCCATGCGCCCTTGCGGATAATTCTGGTGCGTAACAATGAGCTGATATTGTCCCGGCGATAGATCGTTGAATGCGAACGCCCCGCTGGCATCGGTGATTAAATTATGCGGACCTTCTTTTTGACTTGGGCCGTTACCTGTCGCATCGCCCAGAAAGATGATGGAAACCGACGCCTTCTTAACCGGCTGATGGGAGGCCGAGTCGACGACGACGCCCGCGATTTTCCCTGTTTGCGCAAGGGCGCTGGAAATGGCGAGTAGGCTGAGTAGCGCGGTCCTCATTGTAGAGCTCCTCACTGCAAAGCTCCTCACTGCAGGGCTCCTCACTGCAAAGCCTGCGCGGCGCGATCCACGGGGATCAGCTTCGGATGCGCTTCAAGCGTCGCTCCCTCGGCGAGTTCGATTGCTTCGCCGAGTTCATCCAACTGGTCCGCGGCCTCGGGAGTTCGAAAACTTGCAGGAGCCATTTTTTCGACGGCGAAGATCTTGTATTTGCCAGGAGCTATTCCGCTGATATGAAATTTCCCCTTGTCGTTAGCGGTTGTGCCGTAGTAATAACGAGCCAGGTTGTGATACGGCCCAACCGGCGCGATCACCACCCCGGCACGTTTCGAGTCTCCTTCGGAATCTATCTCGCCTTCCACAGTTGCGGTATTCATGCTCACCACAATGTTCAGCGGCGCTTCCGTGTTCGAGCCGATTTCGAAAGTGCTGAAGCGAACGTCCTTGTCGCCCAACCGTGCAGACTTGAGAAATCCGGGCGGCACCGGAGTAACGGACAACTGCCAATCGCCCGAAACAATCTGTGGCAGAGAGAATTTTCCGTCGGCGCCCACGTTGGCGGTAACGCTATTCCGCCCCGATCCTGGACGGGCTAGCTGAACGCGCAAGCCGCCTTGGCGTGTCGCAGCGACACCATTGAGACGCGCAACGCCTGCTTCGACGGGAGGCGCCTGTCCCTCAACCCGCAGAGTTCCCGCCAGGTCCACCGCTGGGGCCAGCGTGAGCGCGATCTCACCGGAGTTGGCGTGGAGGTCTAAGACCTGCGACGCGCCGTACGTTTTGTTTCCAGCCTCAAGAACAGCCTCGATGCGATAACGCCCGGCGGGTAAGGCGGGCATTTGAAAATGATGCTCTGGATCTTGTGCCCCGACGCTTTGCGTCCACCTCCCCTGCCCGTTCAGCGAACCAGCTTCGGCCGGAGTGATCGTGACTCGGATTGCTGGACCGCCCATTCCGCCATGGAACATGATCAACCCACCGGAATGTTCCGATTCCGCTTGCGGCGATTCAGGCGCGCTCTCCGCCGGCACGCCCAGGATCTGTCCCCGAAGCTCAACCGCCGGTTCTGAGACCAGACGAAAATCGAGGCCTGCCAGGGTCTCGCCTCCACCCACGTGGATTGGGGTCGAGTCCTTGGAATCTCGCGCACCGCCATAATATTGGTCCACCAGGGTCGCTTCGCCACCCGTGCCCGGTCCGCCAAACCGTCCCAGCCGGGGCGGCGTGGTGTGAAGATAATATTGGCCGGGATCGATGCTCGAGATGCGGTATTCGCCGCGATCGTCCGTGCTTGCAGTGCGGTAATTCGTCAAGATGGGAGCGCCCAGGTTGCGGCCTTGGCGCAGTAGATTTACTGTCACGTCGGCCACCGGTTCACCATCGGAGTCATACACATGCCCTGAAATGGACGCGCTGTGAAGGAAGCGAAGCGTGATGTTGCCGCGCGTTTCTCCATCGCCGAGCGTGATCGTATCGCCCAGTTCTCGCCGGTGATTTGCGCCGTAAATCGCCGTACCTTCCGAGGCTTTCGTGGCGCGAAGGTCGTATTTTCCGGCAGGAAGACCATCGAACTGGAACCGGCCGGAACCATCGGTTCGCGTTGTGGCCCAACGGCGGGGAGTGCCTGGGAGAGACAATGTTACAACCGCTTTGCGAATGGCATCGCCGCTCTCGCCATCCACCACCGTGCCCGAAATCACGCCTTTTCCCAGAGGTTGGGCGAATGTAGCAATTAGGGAAAGAGATCCAGAGAAAAAAAGAGATCGAAATAAGACCGTCGCAGGAAATCTTTTGCGGGTCATTTCAATTATTAAATACAGCGTACCAGAACGGGATACGGTCCGGTTGCTTCTGGCCAACCTTAAGCCGAAGTAGAGTCCGGGGTGTCATACTGACAAACGACCTGACTTTGAATCCTGCTCCTGGAGGGACGGAACCATGCATAAGACCAACGTTGCTGCCGCAGTACTGCTCACAGTTACCGGCGTGTGCTTCGCGCAACCACCCGGCATCACTCGTGAAATGATCGAGCGGGCATTGCCCCTTGAGGGCGCACCACTGGCGGAGCCTGGACCGTACAAGATCACGTCCGAACCTGCATTCGGCTCGCCTGGCCTTCACGTTTATCGCCCGGAGACGCTGGATGCGTTTCCCAAGAAGGACAGCTTGCCCTTGATGGTGTGGGGCAACGGCGGTTGTGCCATCGACAGCACCCGCTACTCGGGCTTTCTCACCACCATCGCCTCGCATGGCTTTCTGGTGATGGGCACGGTCCCTGTGGAAGGCGCGGCGCGGCGACAGGAAAACGCCGATGACATACGCGCCGCCATCGATTGGGCTGAGAAAGAAAACG
>JBEKLB010000157.1:0-13551 GCA_050010415.1 Bryobacteraceae bacterium
GTGAACACGATGGCTGGAGCGAAATCACCCGCTCTGAGATGGCCAGAAACGGGTCCAAACAGGCTGGGTTGGGCGAACATCACGCCAGCCGGGAAGGTGAGGAGCAACAGCAGGAGCCGAAACGTCAAGGAAACTCCCTGTGGCCAGATTACACCTCTCGTTTGAAGACGGCAACAAGGTCTATGACCACCGATAGCCTAACCGCCTTCACGCACTTTTAGGACATTACCCAACGAGGAGATGTTTGTGCGCGAGCTGCCGCGATCCCGGATAATAGCGCTATATGCAGGAGGTGAACGTTGGGATCATCGGGCTCGGAAACGTAGGCTCGGGCACGCTCGCGATTCTTACCGAGAACGCAGAGCAGATCGGGCTGAAGCTGGGCTTTCCCTTGCGCGTGAAGGCGCTGTGCAGCCGATCGATTGGCGTGAAGCGGCGGCAGAAGGTGATGGACTCCGTTCTGCGCACTGAGGATTGGCGCGAGGTGGTGGCGCATCCGGAGGTGGATATTGTCGCCGAACTGGTGGGCGGCACAACGGTGGCGCGCGAGATCATCGACGCGGCCATCGCGCACAAGAAATCGGTGGTCACGGCTAATAAAGAATTGATGGCGCTGTGCGGCGCCGAGATTTGGGACCGCGCGATCGCGGCCGGCATCAATCTGGCGATGGAAGCGAGCGTGGCCGGCGGAATCCCGATTCACACCGTGTTGCGCGAAGGTATTTCGGGCGATCGTGTCACTACGCTGTACGGCATCCTCAACGGCACCAGCAACTACATCCTCACCGAGATCGAGAAACATGGGTCCTCTTTCGATGACGTTCTGAAAGAGGCGCAGAGCCTGGGCTACGCCGAAGCCGATCCGAGCGCCGACCTGGATGGCTACGATGCACGCTCGAAGCTGGCGATCCTGGCGGCGCTGGCTTTCGGTGAGAAGATCACGCCGTCCGATATCTATACCGAAGGCATCCGCCGGATTTTGCCGCTGGATTTTCAGTACGCACACAAGCTGGGGCACACCATCCGATTGATTTGCGGCGCGCACCAGACGCCTTCGGGTTTGATCTTATCGGTGAGGCCGGCGCTGATTCCGCAATCCACGATTTTGGCCGGGGTGCAGGGGGCGTACAATGCGGTTTGGGTGCGTGGCAAATATGGCGCAGACACGTTCTACTATGGGCGCGGGGCGGGCGCATCGCCGACCGGAGTGGCGGTGGTGAGCGACCTGATGCGAGTGGCTCGCGAAATCCGCTGCGGAAGCCCGGAGCGCGTGTCGCCCTTCGCGCACGAGCGGCTGGGAGAATACAAGCCGATATCGGTAACGCTGCAGCACTCCGCTTACTATCTGCGATTCCGCGTGGTGGACCGGCCGGGAATCATCGCGAGCCTGGCCGGCGTGCTGGCGGGCAAACAGATCAGCCTGGAGGCGGTGTTGCAGCTGCCGAGCGACAACCGGCACGACTTGCCATTCGTAATCACAGTAGAACCGACGTCGGAACAATCTTTGCGGGAGGCGCTGGCTGAAATGTCGGCGCATGACTTCTTAGTTGAACCGCCGTTCGCGATGCCCATGGAGAAATCGCTATGAAGAGACTTTTCATTTTCTTGGCGGTGTGCGGCGCCCTGTCCGCGCAGGTGGCCGACAAAGCCAACGAGGGCTACAAGACGCACGAAGGGCGCGAGAGCGTCGCCAAAGGCTTGGGCGATCCCTCGCGCGAGGATCGGCAGAGGCCGAGGGATATTGTGGACGCGCTGGATCTGAAGCCCGGCGCGTCGGTGGCCGACGTCGGCACCGGTATCGGGTTCATGCTGCCGTACCTGAGCCACGCGGTGGGCGACACGGGCCACGTGATCGGCGAGGATATCCAGAACGATTTTCTGGACAAAGCGAAGCTGAAGGTGCAACTCAGCCGCTTGAGCAACGTGCAGTTGGTGCTGGGGACGGATCGCGATCCGAAGCTACCGGCCGATTCGCTGGAAGCGGTGCTGGTACTGGATGTCTATCATCACTTCGATTACCCGGAAGCGATGCTACAACATATTCACGATAGTTTGTTGTCGGACGGGAAGCTCGTGATTGTGGAGTATTTCAAGCGGCCAGGCGCGATGCCGGGCGGCGATCCGAATCGGGCGGTGGAGCACATCCGGCTGGATCAGGACGGCCTGATTGGGGAAGTGGAAACGAACGGATACCGCCTGGTTTCCAAGCACGATTTGGTGCCGAAGAGCCAATATATTGCGATTTTTGAGAAAAAGTAACGGCCTGTGCTACCATCCGTTTGAGACCCACCACGAACGCCGGAGAGGTGGCTGAGTGGTCGAAAGCAGCGGTGTGCTAAACCGTCGTAGGCCTTTAAAGTCGACCGGGGGTTCGAATCCCCCCCTCTCCGCCAGAATCCGGTTAAACGCTGCTATCGCACTGGCCATTGCCTGCTCGGTTTGTGTCGCGCGAGCTCAGGCGCCAGCGGACCGAGCGATCATCGAAGCCGAGGAAGCGCGGGAAGCTGGAGTGCCTGCTCTGCTGGCTGCCGCAAAGAGCTCCGACGTGCGCTTGCAGAGTCTTGCGGCACGGGCCATCGGCCGTCTCGAGAATCCCGCTCATCGCGATGCACTCATTCCGCTGCTCGCCTCGCCGGATCCGTTGGTGCGGCGCGCCGCCGTAGGTGCGATGGCGCAGATGCGGGCGTCATTCGAGTATCAGGCACTTCTTAAGAAAGAGCGTGACGCCGGAGTCCGTGCCGTGATCTATGAAGCCGTGGGGCGAGCGAAGCCTGTGACTGCCGACGCCGAGATGCTCCTCGTTGGCGGGCTTAGCGATGGTGATTCGCGGGGGCGCGCGGAGGCAGCGCGTGGTCTGGAATCGCTATTCCGGTTGAATGCTGAACCACCCCTCCGGCCGTCCGCCGCTACAATCGCCGCACTCCACAAGGCGTTCGTGGCGAACCAGCAAGAAGAGCTTCGTGAGCTGATTTTGCTCGCGATGAACCGCGCGGGCGATCACGACTCCCCCACGCTGGCGATGGCGATCGCCGATCCGAGCCCGCCGGTGCGGCGGCTGGCAGTGATCGGCGCGCGCACATGGGTGCGGGATTCGTCACCAATGGTGCAGTACGAAGCGCTGCGCGCCGCTCCATCCTGCGAACGTGCCGCGGCTGCCGTCCATGAAACAAGCGACCACGTGGCGCTCGCCGCAGTGGATCTGCTGGGTAGCTTGAAGTGCGATGCCGCGCTGATTGCGCCGATGGTCAAGAGTGAAAGGTCGTGGCGTTTCCGCGCGCATGCTGTGGTGGCATTGGCCGCCGCGGATCCGGCACAGGCGCGAGCGGCGATGGCCGGCATGCTGAAAGACCCGACGTGGCAGGTGCGCGCCTATGCCGCCGAAGCGGCGCGTCTGCTGAACGATTCAGCAACCCTCGGCAGGCTGGCACGGGATGCGAACCCGAATGTCGCCGTTGCGGCTCTCACTACGCCGGACGATGCGATGCGGGCTATCGCGAGCGACCACTCCGGGTTGATCCGTGCGGGAGCCGAGCGGCTGAAGAACGTGCCAGACCTGAAGGATCGGCTGCCTCAACTGGTGGCCGCCTTCAACCGGCTCACCGAAGGTGGAAGCATGACGGTGCGCGATCCGCGCGTGGCCCTGCTGACCCGGATTGGCGAAGTAACTGACACGAGCAGCAACGGGCTGCTGCGTCAGGCGCTCGGGGATCGCGACCCAGCCATCGCCGCTCTGGCCGCCCAGATCCTCACCAAGCGCACGGGTTCCACGGTCGCGCCGCGGACAACCCGGCTACCGGTCCCGAAGATTCCGCCATCGGAGTACATCCTGGGGCTCAACGGCGCGCGGGCACGCTTCACGATGCATTCGCTCGGCACGATCACGGTGGACCTGCTGACCGACGAAGCTCCGGTGACCGTCGGTACGTTCGCGCAACTTGCCGAAGCGGGGCAGTACAACGGTCTTACCTTTCACCGCATCGTTCCGAACTTTGTCATCCAAGGCGGCAGTCCGGGCGCCGATGAATACGACGGACGCTCGCGCCAATTCATGCGGGATGAAGTGGGCCTGGTGCGACACCTGCGCGGCACTATGGGAATCTCCACGCGGGGCCGCGATACGGGCGACGCACAGATTTTCTTCAACCTGGTGGACAACTTCCGGCTGGATCACGACTACACGGTGTTCGCCGCTACGCGGGAAGGGCTGGACGTGATGGACCGCGTACAAGAAGGCGACGTGATCGACCGCATCGAGATTATTCGAAAACCGACCAAGTAAGCTATTTGGCTGCCTTGGCGGTGTGCGCGGCGTCCTTTTCGTCTTCCGCGCAAATGAGCTCGATTACCTCGCTGTCGGCAAGCAGCAGTTCGGTGAAGTGAATGGTAAACGGTTTGGTAAAGATCTTCGCATCCTCAATGGTCACCGCCACATCCATATGGCCGAAATCCCGCCGCTCGAACCGCTCCTCCACGTGCATGTCTTCGCTGTGTCCATGGCCGCGCGCATCCAGCCAGCTCCGATCGTTGAATCCGCGGGTGTCCACCACCAGCGTGTCGCCTTCCCACTTGCCCACCGAATACCCTAGCCAGGCCGGCGATGGATCCACCAGTTGTTTCCGTCCGTCCGTGAAGATCTGGCGGAAAATGGTTTCCACTTCGTAGAGCATCACGATTTCGCCGGGAGTCTGAATGATCTTGAACGGCTCAGGGAGCAGATCCGCGTGAGGCACTCCATCGGGCAGACAGTTCAGGCTCGGATTGCCGTAGGCGCCTGCCTCGCCGTGCTTGCGCAGCAGTTCAGCGCCCGCCGCGGTGAGCGGTTCTTCCGTAGGCTTGAAATCGGCCAGAACATTTCTGAAATATTTTGAGTTGGCGTATTCGCCCAATCCGTAGAGGCCGGGGCCACGGGGCTCGGCTTCCGCCATCCAAACTCCAGAGAGGTCCGGCTTGCCATTCACGCGCGGAGCAGGGCCGGTCATGTTCACCTTGCCATCGGGCGTGCGCGGAGCCCCGGGCGTGGGTTGGTTCACCCACTGAGCCTGCGCGCAGAAGCAGGCTCCCAGGCAGGCTCCAAGGAAGATCACTCCATTCCAGAGATGACGAGGCATACTGTAAAGTCTAAACCTTGTTTGGACCTGGGATGGTCAACGCTGGGCAATTCCGGGATCGGCAATCGGCAACAGCGTCACGCTCTCTTGCTCATTGGGATCGGTGCGGGCGATGAGCCCCACGCAGGGTTCGGACTCGCTCGGGTTGTAAGGCAGGTGCGGAGTATTGGCGGGGATGTAGAGGAAGTCTCCGGCATGCATCCACACGTGCTCGCGCAGCCCTTCGCCGTACCACATGCCTGCCTCACCGGACACAACGTAGACGGCACTCTCGTGGCTTACATGCAGATGCGGCTTGGCGCGGCCGAGAGGCGGAATGGTCACCATGTGGAGGCAGAGCCCGCGCGAACCGCTGGTTTCAGCCGCGACGCCGGCAAAATAGTCCAGGCCTTGCTTGCCATGGTAGTGAGCGCTGTGCTCGATCAGGACGCAGGTTTGAGCGGTGTCGGATTTCATGGAACCTCCCCTATCACCATTATGAGCCCGAAGCCGGCGCTGGCGGAAGATTGTCTCTGGCGGAAGATTGTCTCTGGCGTAAGATAGGCAAGTATGAAAGGAAGTGCTATGCGTTTGGTCTATGGTTCCACGCTCGCCGTTTGGTTGTGCGTCATTTTGATGTGTACCCTGGCAGCGCCCGCGATGAATGCGCAGGGTGATGCCTCCCGAGCTGTGGCCGGAGGCGGTATTTCTGTCCCGCAATGGACCGGCAAGGTGGACGCCAACGAGGAGCGGCAGGGCCGCAGCTTGAACGATGCGAAGTTAACGAAAGATGGCGACACTTTCCACGTCACCACAGGACCCGCGGTCGCGTATTGGAACCCTGGCAACAAGGCGACTGGCGACTACACGGTGAAAGCGACGTTCACCGAGCCAAAGTACATGAACCTCAACAGCCATCCGCATCCCTACGGCATTTTCATTGGCGGCAACGAAATGGGATCGGCCAACCAGAGTTATCTATACTGCGCGGCATACGGCAACGGACGATTTATCGTGCGCGGCTTCGGCCCCGGAGCGTTCCAGATGAATGGCTTTCAAGGAGAAGGGAACCCGGCGGTGCATCAGGCGGCGGGAGTGGGACAACCGGTGACCCAGGAGATTGCTCTTTCGGTGAAGGGCGATCGGGTGGAGTGTTCCATCAACGGAACGGTGGTGGCGGGCTACAGCAAGTCTCAATTGGTTACGGAGGGAAAGCTGAAGTCGACGGACGGCATCTATGGCCTGCGCTTCGCACACAACACGGAAGTGAACGTTACGGGACTCTCGAAGAAGTAGTGACGTATTGGGAGCGATGCGTTCGGCAGCCCCAGACGGTGTGCCTGCGCAAGGCGATATTCCAGCTTCACCTGTGGAGCGGGATCGGCATCGGTCTCTACGTCCTTCTGATCAGCGTCACAGGTAGCGTTTTGGTTTACCGCAATGAGCTTTATCGTGCGGCGACCCGCGACCCGATCATGGTGGCTGAGTCCGGCTCACGTTTAACCGATGAGCAATTGAAGACGGCGGCGACGCACGCGTATCCCGGATACTCGGTGCTCAGCATCGGCCGGATGCGAAATCCCGATCAGGCCGTGAGTATTTCTCTCAGGGGCATAGGGGGACTTAGGAATCGGCTCTTCAATCCCTACACGGGCGCGGACCTGGGCGATTCGGTCCCGCTCGGAATACTGTTGGTTTCCAGGCTCCTCAAGTTGCACGACGATCTGCTGGGCGGGACAACCGGCCGCTCCATCAATGGCATTGGCGCACTCCTGATTGCGGTGCTGGCGTTGACGGGAATGGTGGTCTGGTGGCCGGGGATCAGGACGTGGCGGCGAAGCTTGACCGTCCCGAGGAACGCCGGATGGCAGCGCTTCATCTGGGGTTTGCACGGCATGCTCGGTTTCTGGACGTTCGGGATTATCTTGTTGTTCGCGGTAAGCGGCGCCTACCTTGGCAATCCCGAGAAGTTTCAGGATCTGGCCGATCGCATTGAGCCGCTGACGGACGCCAATGCGCGGACGCGCATGGTGGACCAGGTAACGTATTGGCTCGCCTATTTGCACGTCGGCCGCATCAACGGCATCGGAATTCCGTGCAGCGGCCCCGGGTTCTGCGACATGACGATGAAGTTGCTTTGGGCGGTACTGGGGCTGGCGCCGGCGGCCATGTTCGTGACCGGCGCGATGATGTGGTGGAATCGGGTAGCACGCAAGAAACGCTAGCCTCGCCGATCTGTATTACTCCCATATCCCTTGTAAAATAATTTCCCGATCTGTTTTGCAATCGAATTCTGAGATAGAATCTACTAACACCTTATGCCCCTGGTTCCCGGAACGAGCTCGGGTTCTTTCGAGATTCTTGCAGGCGGCATGCGGAGAAGTTATTCCATTCCAACCAACTTATTTTGCGAGGATATCCAATGTCCAGGAATTTTACGGCTAAATGTTACTCAGCGCGTTCTCTCGGCTGCTGCGGGCTTGCGTTTGGCTTGACCGGCGCCCTGTTTGCGCAGAGCGGAACGGACGCGCCGGCGGCCCGGGTTCTGGTTACGCAACCTATCGATCGAAGCAGGCTATACACGCTGGCCGGCAATACACGCGGTGAAGCGAACGCCAAAAACGATCGCGGAAAACTGGCGGATACGTTTGCCCTGCCGCACGTGCTTCTGCAATTGCAGCGCAGCCCGGAACGGGAACTGGCGCTGAGGGCATTTATCGATCAACAGCACAATGCCGCGTCGCCCAATTTCCACAAATGGCTGACGGCGGATCAATTCGGCAAGATATATGGGCCGGCTGCGGCGGATATCGAGACGGTTTCCGGCTGGCTGCGATCGAGCGGCTTCACGGTGAACATCGTATATCCGAGCGGCATGTTCATTGATTTTTCCGGAACGGCCGGACAACTGTCGGCGGCATTCCATACGGAACTGCACAGACTCTCGGTGGACGGGAGAGATCATGTCGCAAATATGAGCGATCCCAAGATCCCGGAAGCACTGGCGCCGGCCATCGTGGGGATCGTCTCCCTGAACGATTTCCGGCCGGAGTCCATGAGCATGCCTAAAGCTCACTACACGGTACCAGACCAGATTGTGGTGCCCGCCGATCTGGCGACGATTTACGATCTCAAGGCGGCTTTTGCAGCGGGATATACCGGGCAGGGAGAAACGATCACGCTGGTCGAGGACAGCGATCTTTATAACACGGCGGATTGGGACTCCTTTCGCAAGGTGTTTGGATTGTCGGGTTATACTTCGGGATCTTTCACCACCATCAATCCCGCGCCGCCCAAGGGAAGCTCCAATTGTTCGGATCCGGGAGCCCAGGGCGCCGACTACGAAGCGGCGTTGGACGCTCAGTGGGCGAGCGCAGCCGCGCCCGATGCCGCCATCGTGCTGGCGGCTTGCGCGGATACGGAGACGACGTATGGTTTCGTCATCTCGGAGCTGAATTTAGTCAACGCCACCCCTGCGCCCCACATCATCAGCATCAGCTACGGCCTTTGCGAGGCATCGGTCGGAACAACTCTGAATGCAACGTTCAACTCGGCGGCGCAGCAGGCCGCGGCGGAGGGGGTGTCTCTCTTCGTTGCCTCTGGAGATGGAGGAGCGGCAGGTTGCGACAGAGGATATAGCAGCGCGACGCACGGCATTGGCGTCAGCGCTCTGGCCTCCACTCCTTACAATGTTGCCGTCGGGGGAACCGATTTCGCCGACTCGTCCCAGGGCACCAACAGCACGTATTGGAGTACGAATAACAGCGCAACGTATGGTTCGGCCCTATCGTATGTTCCGGAGATCCCTTGGAACGACTCGTGCGCTGGCTCAGTGGTCGCCGCGTATTATGGCTTCAAGGTTGGCTACGGCCCGGACGGTTTTTGTGGAAGCAGCATAGCGCAACAATACGAGGAATTCGAAGTGGCGGGAGGTAGCGGAGGGCCAAGCGGGTGCGCAACCGGCGTTCCGGCGGCCAATCTGGTGGTAGGAGGAAGTTGTCAGGGGTACCCCAAACCTTCCTGGCAAACTGGCGTGCCCGGTATTCCGAGCGATGGCGTACGGGATCTTCCCGACGTATCGCTGTTCGCCTCTAACGGATTCTGGGGCCACTACTACGTGGTCTGCTTTTCGGATCCCACGAGTGGCGGCACGTCATGCACGGACCCGCCAGACCGATGGCCCGGCGCGGGGGGAACTTCGTTTGCATCCCCGATACTGGCAGGGATTCAAGCGCTGGTAAACCAGAAGATGGGAGGCGCCCAAGGTAATCCCAATCCGGTTTACTACAAACTCGCGGCCAGTTCCGTGGCCGCATCGGTGTTCCATAGCATCACGACGGGCGATATCGCGGTCAACTGCTCAGGCGGAATCAACTGCTTTGGAGCGGGTTTCGAGGGAAGAGGCCGCGAGACGCCGGTCAACGGGTTCGAAGGAAATGGCGGGTTATCGACCACCAGCTCGAGCTATACGCCAGCCTATGCCGCCGGCAGCGGTTGGAACTTCGCTACCGGGCTCGGCAGCGTGGATGCTTACAACCTGATCTTGAATTGGACCAAAGGTCAATAAGGATGACACGCATGTATAAAACCATCGTCCTTCTTAGCAGCGCCCTCTTGATGGCAGGCCTACCGGCCCGGCTCAAGGCTCAGAGTT
The DNA here is from genome assembly GCA_050010415.1 of Bryobacteraceae bacterium. GTDB lineage: Bacteria > Acidobacteriota > Terriglobia > Bryobacterales > Bryobacteraceae > Palsa-89. The sequence goes on from JBEKLB010000157.1 coordinate 9,742, forward strand.
TCGATACGAGCGGGAATGCGAGCCTTACCGGACAGTATTTGTTCCGCTCTGTTAATTTCTTCAACGATGAGAATGGCAACTTGGTCGAGTCCTGCAGCTTGACCGGCGCCATCGCCTTCAGCGGCACAGGAACCTACACCGTTTCGAATGCTCAATTGTTCGATTCGTCCGGCGGGAATGGCAAGGGATACTGCGCGTCGCTGGGCGCGGGAACTTACGGAGTGCAATCCAATGGCATGCTGCAAATGGATAATCCGCTCTATCCCGCGACTCTCTTCGGCAACTTCAGCCAGCCAGTGGTGATCGCGAGCTCGACGGAGGACGATTATTTCGATCTCTTCGTCGCGGTTCAAGCGCCCCAAAGCGCGTTTACGAATAGTAGTTTATCGGGCACGTTCACGGTGGGCACGTTGGACTTTCTCAATGCTTCCGCCACGCTTGCGCGCCAGGGCTACTTCAGCTTGACTGCTGACGGCGCAGGGAATATTGCGGCATTCACCGTGAATGGGTCGCTCGCGAATGTGGACTCTGGAAGCAGCACAACCCAGAGCGTTGCGGCTTCCACCTATTCACTTTCCGGCACCAGCGGCGGAACCATGACCTTTCCGGGCAGTTCGAGCGATAAAGCCGAGATCGTCAGTGGCGCTAAGGTGCTGTATGTGTCGGCCGACGGTAACTGGTTCGTGGGAGGGTCAGCCACCGGCTCGGACATGTTCGTCGGATTTCGCGCGCCGTCCGGAACGAGTTCCAACGCGCTGTTGAGCGGGACTTATTTTACGGCGGGCATGGAAGACAACGTCGGCGGCTCACCGAATTTTCTGGATGCTTTTTATGGTTCCATCAACACTTCTGGAAACGGGACCCTGATCACGCATGAGCGGTATGACGATGTGGTCGATATTTTCACTTACGACGACACGTTCAGCACTTCCGTCACCCTAGGGACAGATGGCTCCTACTACGACGGCTTCGCTTATAATTACCTGGCTGGGGCAAATGGGTCGGCACTGATGCTGGTTGGATCGAACCAGCAGTTCTCGCTCATCATCGGTATTCACGCGCCGTCGATTCCACCACCGGTAGGCACGTGGATTGATCCGATCGGGATTACCGACGCGGCCAATTACACGCCGATCACCAATGGCTTTTCTCCCGGTGAGCTGGTCACCATTTACGGGAAATTCGGAGTGTCCACTCAAATTGCGAAGGAGCTCCCCGTTTCTACCACGCTGGGCGGCGTGCAGGTGCTGGTTAATGGGCAGGCCGCTCCGGTCTATCTGGTGAGCGAGAACCAGATCAGCGTTTTTATTCCATACGAAGTTGCCGGCGAGTCCTTTGCCACGTTTCAGGTGGTCGCAAGCGGGTCCAAGTCCAACCTGGTTACGGTATACGTCGCGAACACTACGGTGGGTATTTACACGCTATCGCAGAACGGGATTGGAGAGGGGGCTATCCTGCACTCCGATTTCTCGGGTGTAACGGAAACCAGCCCCGCCCAGCCCGGTGAGACGGTGCAACTGTTCATGACCGGTCTTGGTCCAGTATCCCCGCAGGTGGCCGATGGCGCGGCTGCCAGCAGTAGCCCGTTGAGCGTCAGTCTGGAAGCCAATGACGTCGTCGTGCTTCTGGCGGGGTCGGATTCCCTGGAACAGGCCGAGGTCTCCTACGCCGGTCTGGCGCCGGGATTTGCCAGCTTATATCAGGTCAATTTCACGATACCATCGAGCGGTTTGGAAGACGGCGATACTCCCATTTTCTTTGGGACCATCGAGGCGTTCAATCAGATGGCGTCGATCAACGTGTCGGGTTTCAACCAACCGACCGCGCAGGTGGCTCCTAACCGCCGGATGGCGGAGCTACGCAGCCGCGCTCATTTTGCTCATAGCAGGCACAGCCAACACGCGAAGGATTTACGGCGTGCCTTGCCGGACCGGTCGAAGGAATAGCTTCAACGTTTCACGTTCCCCAGCAAGGTCCCTAATGCCAGGGACCTTCGCTGAAGTTACGAATCTAATATAATGGCCCTGGCCGCAACGCTTTGCGACGAATGGGGTTCGGCATGTTTGATCAAGCCAAAAGGTGCCGCGAGATGAACGCGGCGGTGTTCACCCTGCTCCTGGTGTCTGGTTTGTCATACGCTGGCGACACCACCTCCGCCGACAGCCCCGACTCGCGCCTCGCCGAGGCTGCAAGAAATCAGGATCAAACGGCAGTTCGCGCGCTCCTGAACCAAAAAGTCGACGTCAATGCCCGGTCCAGCGACGGCTCGACGGCGCTGCTTTGGGCGGTGCATTGGAATGATCTCGATACAGCGAATCTGCTGCTGGCGGCGGGTGCGGAAGCGAACACGGCGAACGACTTCGGAATGACGCCGCTCTCGCAGGCGTGTACCAACGCTGATTCCCCCTTGGTGCGGCAACTCCTGAAATCGGGCGCCAATCCAAACACCGCGATCTCGACCGGCGAGACTCCGCTCATGACTTGCTCCAAGACCGGCAGCGTGGACGCAGTTCGGATGCTGGTGGAATACGGCGCGGCGATCAACGCCAAAGAGCCGACGCAGAATCAGACGGCGTTGATGTGGGCCGCCGCGGAACGTCACCCGGATGTGGTTCAGGCGCTCATCCAGGCGCATGCGGATCTAAAAGCCAACACCAAACAGGGATTCACCGCCATTCACTTTGCCGCGCGCGTTGGCGACCTCGAGAGCGTAAAGGCGCTGCTGGCCGCGGGAGTGGACATCAATATCCCGACGCAGGCCGAAGGCAGCGCAAATCGCGTGACGTCGCAGCTCGGGATCCCGAAGACCGTGGGCGCTCTGGGCTACACTCCGCTGCTGGTGGCGGTGGTGCGCGGCCAAGTGGACCTCGCGCTTTGGCTGCTGGAGCATGGCGCCGATCCCAACAACATCGCGGGGGGCTTTACGCCGCTGCATTGGGCGTCGAGCCAATGGGAAAGCTTTACGGCCAATCCGGTATATGGCTTTGAAGACCCAATGTCCGGCATCCCGGATCGCCAAGCCAAACTGCGATTGGTGAAGGCTCTGTTGGCCCATGGGGCCAACGTGAACAGCCGCATGACGAAGCCGCAGCCGAGCTTCGCGGGCGGATATTTGGACGCCAACGGATCCACGCCGTTCCTGCTGGCCGCATCGGCCAATGACCTGGAGATGATGCACATCCTGCTGGACGCCGGAGCCGATCCAAAAATTCTCTCAGCGTCGAATGCTTCGGCCATTATGGCGGCGTCGGGTCTGAACCACTCCATCGGAGAAGATACCGTGACCGAGGCGCAAGCGATGGAGACGGTGAAGCTGTTGTTGGATCTGGGCGTCGATCCGAAGGGCGAGACCACCTTTGGCGAGAACGCTCTGTACGGTCCAGGGTATCGCGGTTGGAACAAACTGCTGGCGGAACTGATCGATCTGGGCGTCAGCATCAATGTGGTTAGCAAGGCTGGCGTGACGCCGTATCTTGCGGCGCACGGCGACGGCGACCGGCTGGGCGGCGTTTTATATAACAAGGAAGGTGCGGACCTGCTTCTGAAGCATGGCGCCGATCCTAAGCTGGGCCATCCGTGCGAGGCACAGAATAAGTGCAGGGCGGAACAGTGAGAGCATTCCTCATCCCAGCGGCCTGTTTCGTGATTCACGGCATAGCGGCAAATGCCGCCACCACCAATCCGGCGCACGAGATGGTGACGAAGTACTGCGTCTCCTGTCACAACGAGAAACTGAAGACCGCGGGCCTCACGCTAGATCGGGTTGACGCGGATCATCCTTTCAACTCGCAAGAGATTTGGGAAAAGGTG
>JBEKLB010000158.1:0-22579 GCA_050010415.1 Bryobacteraceae bacterium
AAGCCTCCAGCCCGTCCCATGCGTCAAGGTTTTTCAGGATCTCGGTCGTCGCCGCTGAACGGGCTGGCGCGCGGGGGGTCTGCCGGCCTACTTCGGAGAAAAGCTTCCATAGAGTAGCGCGCAGCCTGGACCTGAAACTGGCTCTGAACACGGATTTTCATTGTACCCTCGTAGGTCCTTTACTTCGCCGGCACTTACTTCGAAAGGATGCAATTGAATTCCGCGCTCCACTCGCGAGCGATTGTTTCCCACGCGAACCACTGCCGCGCGGCAGCCGCCATCGGGGCTCGCAGCGGTTCGAGACTGGCCGGATCCTTCAGATTCGAAATCAGCAGCGCTTCCCATTCCTCGTACACCTGGCGTGGAAGCTGGCGAGAGGGATAATCGTTGGCGTTGGTCGAAGTCTTGGCCCCGAACTGCACGGTTTCATCCACCGCTCCGGAAGGGATCACCACTGGCACTGCGCCCGCGGCCTGCGCCTTCATCGCCGTAATGCAACTGGTCTCGGGGAAGTGCGTGGGATAGGCCCAGATTCCGGCCGAGAGAAACTGGCGCGCTACCTCCCGATGGCCAATTCGCCCCAGGTGCTGCACGTTTACGCGGCGCATGTTCGCGAGCATCGAGCGGCGATACATCCAATAGGCGATCGGGTTGTGTTTTCGATAACTTCTGGACGGCGCCCCAATGAGTTGAAAAGCACGCGCCCGTGCGGCCTGGAACCCGTAGAAGACTGTCAGGCTGGCCCGCGGGACCTGCGCCTTCACCCGTGGCCAAGCCTCCAGCAGCGGCAACAGTCCCCGATCGTAGCTCGATCCGTAGACTACCTTGTACGGATCGCGTTCCACCGTCTGATCGAACTGTTCGGGATGAATGCCATTGCGACTAAAGAAAAACTTCTGGTCCGGGAGCGCGGAATAATGCTGCCGGTGAAAGCGGCTCAACACAACGATCTTCCGGTAGCGGTGCGCGGCGGCGGCAACTGCTTGTGGTTCGATCATGTCTTCGAGCCACAACACGCTCGGAACGCGCGGCGGCAAAGAACTCTCGAGCCACGGCCAGCGCCACACCACCACCAGGTCGGCCGACGGTTCTCGGCCAAATGCGCGGTAATCCTGATAGACCACGCCTTCGTATTGTCCTGCCGCCGATCCGCAGGAGTTGTAGACTCTCACCGAGTGGCCCAGGCGCTCGAAGGCCGCTGCCATCGCGATGAGCGCCTCCTGGCTTCCACCAATTCCCGTGTTTACCGATAGCGGCGACCAGCACTCCTGCGAGCGGCCGCACAGGAACGCGATGCGATAGCCGGTCACGAAAACAGAGGTCCAAGCACCCGTTGTCCCCATCGGACCGCCCGCAGATACAAGGCGCGCGGCAGCAGTAATTGGCACACGACCGCCGTTCCGATGAGCCAGGTCCTGGAGTCGCATAGCAGCCACAGCGGAGCCCAGCAGAAGGCGGTTGCCAATAGGCGCGCAGCGGCCCCGGCGTCTCCGCTTTCACGCGCCAATCGGGCGTAGTAACGATACCGTCCGGCGCGGCTGCGGTACTCCTCGCGTTGCACTTCAAGCGGAGCCACGCGCCGCAAGCGCTCCAGAAGCTGCAGGTAACCCGCCTCCATCCGCCGCCAGTCGCTCGAGATTTGGTTCTTCCGCCGCCGGTAGAAAGTGAGCACCTCTGGAATGGCCACTACATTATTGGGGCGAAGGCTGGCCACGCGCATCCAGACATCGATGTCCACACAGGCCGTGAGTTTCACATCGAACCACCCGGCCCGGTCCAGCGCCTCACGCCGTAGCAGCAGGCAGCTGCCGTTGCCGATCTCGTTGGTGCGCAGCAATTGCGAGAGGGAGACAGGGCCATCGCAAGAAGAACTCTTGAATCCCAGGGAATGTCCTTCTTCGTCCACCACCAAGGAATGGCCGAAGGTCATGTCGACCTCCGGATGCTTTTCGAGAAAAGCCGACTGGCGTTCCAGGTTCCGCGGCGCCCACCGATCGTCGGCGTCCAGGAAAGCGACTAGTTCGCCGGTTGCCAACCGCAGACCGGCGTTGCGGGCGGCAGCCGACCCGGCATGGCTCTCGCGAATTACGCGCAGGCGAGGGTCGTCAAGATCGCCGAAGGTGTCCGCCGAGCCGTCGGTAGATCCGTCATCCACCACGATCACCTCAATGTCCAGCCGGGTCTGCGCCAGCGCCGAGTTAACCGCTTCCCTGACGAAATCCGCCACGTTGTAGGCCGGGATGATGACGCTAATCACGCGAATTTTCCGCCTCGCCCCTAGTTGCCACTCTTGGTCTTGCCAAATCGCCTGCCCAGGATCATTTTTACCAGCAAATGATCGGTTCCGCGCGTGACGCCGACGCCTACTCCGAAGTTAAACTCCCACTTCGGCGACAGATTCAAATCCACGGCGGGCACGATCTGCTGTTCTTGCTGGTACAGCGGATCGAAGTTTCCCACCGGGCCCAGGCTGCTGTAATATTCCAGGCCAGCGTTGATCTTTTTAGTGATGTCGTAACCGGCCTTGAAGTCCGGTGCAAAGACCACGCCTTGGCTCACGCTGGGCCCGTGAAAGCCGCGGTCCAGAACGGGATTAAATGCCAGGTACCAACGCCCGATCTGCTTGTCGATAATCGGACGAATCTCGAGCGTCCAGGTATCGGGAGAAAAGACGTAACGCTGATAGCCCTTGCTGCCCTGGATGGTGAAGTTGCTATGCAGCTCAAGCATGGTAATCCCCGGGGGCCTGCGTTTCGGAAGGATACGTCTGGATTTCGTAATTCCCCTGCGCCAGCAAGACGGCAGCGCAAGAGGGGAAAAAAATCAGGCGAAGCGCCATCTTTCCATTGAGCATAACAGGTGAACTTCGGTTCGCACGAAGCATTGACTTGGAATGTGAATGCCGGTACATTATCCAGTACTATCGAATGTCGATAACGAAGAACGCTTACGACAATCGCTTTGAGTACCGCGATCTGTACTCCGGCTTGATCCGGCTTCACATTCTGCATCATGCCGTTGAAGGCCCCATTTTTGGTCTTGAGATGGCTCAGGAACTGGGACGGCACGGTTATCAGATCAGCCTCGGGACCCTGTACCCGCTGCTGCACGGCCTGGAGAAAAGAGGATACTTACGCGCGGCTGAGAAGCGCCATGGCCAATCTTTTCGTAAGGTTTACCGGGCCACTCCCCTTGGAAGGAAGGCCCTGCGGGCCATGAAGGTAAAGGTGAGCGAACTTTTTGGAGAGCTGAATGAGGGAAAGTAGCGCGTTGGCTGTTCTGGGAGTTTGGCTGGCAACTGCGACCGCGGCGATGGCTGGTCCTCCGTTTCAAACCGATGACCCGGAGCCCATCGACTTCAGAAATTACGAGTTTTATACCTTCGCCTCTTCGGATGGCACGCCGCTCGAAACGGATACGGTGGGGCCCGCTCTGGAGTTCAACTGGGGAGCGGCTCCGAATCTGCATTTGCACATTATCGCCCCCGCGGCAGCCATCTTTCCCGCGGATGGCCCGCGAGCATTCGGCATCGGCGACATCGAGCTTGGAATCAAGTACAGGTTTGTGCAGGAAACCAAGCACCGTCCGATGATCGGCACGTTCACCATGTTTGAAATTCCGACCGGCAGCGCGCCGCGTGGCTTGGGAGTGGGCAAAACCTGGTACAAAGCGCCGCTTTGGGCACAGAAAAGTTTCGGCCCCTGGACCACGTATGGCGGAGGCGGCGTCACGGCGTTCAGCGTGCCCGGTTACCGAAATTATCCGTTCGCGGGCTGGCTGCTCCAGCGGGATCTGGGCAAGAAATGGACCTTGGGATCGGAGGTTTTCTATCATGGGCCGGAAGGGCCGCTGGCCCCGCAAACCAGGCCGTCAACGCTCATCGACTTGGGCGGTTATTACAAATTTCGTGACCCCGGATTTCAGTTGCTGTTCTGTTACGGCCACAGCGCCATAGGACAGACCGAAAACTACGCCTACCTGGGACTCTACTGGACCTGGGGCAAGAAGGCGGACGACAAAGATAAGGACAAGGACAAGTCCGATACGGCTGCATTCAGCCGCATCAAAAATCCAGGGTTGCTGCAACTTGCATATCTCAGCCAGTGACGTCATCCTCCTGGCGCATGCCTTCTTCGGCGCCACGGGTTGCCTGGGGGCGTTGTGGGTATTTGTGGAAGCGCTGAACGCCGGACCAGAAAACCTTACCCGCATCCGAACGGCTTCTTTGTTGACGGCGGGTTGCATAGTAGCCGCCTGGATCTGCGGCGGATATTGGTATCTTCGGTTCTATCCAGCGGAAAGGGAGCTGGTGCTCAACGGTCCCTGGCCGTTCGCGCACAATATCTTTATGGAAACGAAAGAACACCTGTTCTTCGCCACCGCCGTGCTGGCTTTGCTTCTCCCCATCGCAGCTCGCGAAAAACTGGATTCAAATTCGGCGGCTCGCAGACTGGTGCTGTCCGTGGCGGCGTTGGTCGCCATTACCGGATTGGCGATGGAAGGCGCTGGCGCGGTGATCGATCATGGAGTGAAAGTTGCGCTGCTCCAAAAGGCCTCTCCTCGCCAGGCGCCCAGGGATGGCCGATGACGGATCCCGCGAAGCTTTCTCCGGCAACGTCGGGCTTTGCGCTTGCGGCTGCGATCACCGTATTCGTGAGTGCGGTGCTGGCCTGCGCCAAGGATGGTTACGCACCGCTCAAGGCCGTAATGAAGTCCCTCGCCGGGCATGATTGGACCACGCAGGGCTTGTTCGATCTACTGCTTTTTATTGGACTGGGATTGATCTTAATGAAAACGAGAACTGCGCAACGGATTGACCCGAGCCGCCTGACTGCGGCCGTCATCGGCGCCGTGGCCATCGCTGGGCTCGGGTTGGCCCTTTGGTTCGCCTTCTTTTAGCGGCTTCCAGGTTCGGCAATCCAGCGCGCCGCTTTCGTAGCCAGCTTGTCGAGAGCCCTTACCGACATTTCCAGGTGCTCTTCCTGGGTGTCCTCAATCTTGTTGTGGCTGATGCCGCGCAGGGATTGCACAAACATCATCACAGCGGGGATTCCCGAACGTGCCACTTCCGCGGCGTCGTGCAGCGGACCGGACGGCAGGCGATGGGCGGATCCGGCCACTTCGCGCACCGCCTCCTCACAAAAGCCCAGCAGCGCGGGATGGAACGCGATGGGCTCAATATTCCAGATGCGGGACCACTCCACGGTACACTTCTCCTCGCGTGCAAAACGCTGGCTCGCTGCTTGCGCCTCGTGGTACATCCGGGCCAGGACCTGCGCGTCCAAATCGCGTTGATCGAGCGTGGTTTCGCAGCGCCCCACCACCGCCGTCACAATTCCTGGAAATGTTTTGACGCTGCCCATGGTGCACACCGCGTCCTTATGTTTGCCCGCAATCGAGCGGATTTCGAGCGCCAGCTTGGCGGCCGCGGCCAGCGCATCGTGGCGCGCATTCATCGGTGTGGATCCGGAATGCGCTTCCTGTCCAAAGAACGTGATCGCGTGACGCTCCACGCCTTTGGTGCCCAACACCACGCCGAGTGGCAACTGCATCCGCTCCAGCACCGGCCCTTGCTCGATGTGCAATTCGATGTAAGCGGCCGCGTTCTTCTGCTCGCGCGTCGCTTCGGGAAAGCGATCGATCGGGAATCCACAACGCGCCACTGCGTCTTCCAGGCGGATTCCGTCTTTGTCGGTGCGGCCACGGTCGGCTTCGATGCTCGAAGTGCCGGCGAACGCCGACGATCCCAGCAGGCTGCGTCCAAAGCGCGCGCCTTCTTCGTCGGCCCAGTCCACTAAACGGACCGTAACCGGCGGACGGCCGTTGAAGTCTTCCGCGAAACGGCGCAGCACTTCGAGACCCGCCAGGAAGTCCAAGCAACCGTCCAGCCATCCGCCGTTCGGAACGGAATCCAGATGGCCGCCGATGATCAGTACTTTCTCCGACGCGCCTGCCAGCGTGGTCCAGCTATTTCCCGCGGCATCGTAATGATGCTCGACGGGAAGGTCTTTGATCTTGGATTGAAACCACTCGCGCGCTTTCATCCAGGTTTCGGTCCATGCCACGCGCTGCGCGCCGTTCTCGTCGCCTGTCAGCTCGCGCAGTTCTTTGAGATCCGCGACGGTTTGTTCGGGGTCAAGACTCATGATTCGCTTCCGTAGAGCATTGTAGCGGGCAATTGGACGAAGAGGCCATTCGTCTGGTAGACCTAGAGGATGGGCGTCGGGGTTCCGTTCGCATTTGAGGACAACGCGGAGATCGCCCGCCGGTTTCCCGATCTGCATCCCGCCTTCGATCGCAACGCAGCGTTGACGGAAGCCAACCGCTGCCTCTATTGCTTTGATGCGCCCTGCGCTGCGGCCTGTCCCACTCACATCGATGTGCCGCGCTTTATCAAGAAAATCGGCACTGAAAACTTGCTGGGTTCGGCGCTGGCCATCCTGGACGCGAACGTTCTGGGAGCAAGCTGCTCGCGTGTTTGTCCAGTGGAGGTGCTGTGCGAGGGCGCCTGCGTGATGTTGCGCTACAACAAACAGCCCATCGCGATCGGACGGCTGCAACGCCACGCCATGGACTATTTTCTGGAGCGTGGCGGGAGACTTGCGAAGAAATCGAGCCAGAAACGAGATCAAAGGATCGTGTGCATCGGCGCCGGTCCGGCATCGCTCGCGTGCGCGGCTGAATTGGCGCAGCAAGGATTTTCCGTCACTGTGATCGAGAGGCGCGCGTTGCCGGGCGGCCTGAACACCTATGGCGTGGCCGAATACAAACTGCGCTCGCCGGACAGTCTGCGCGAAGTGGAGATGATTGCCGAACTGGGCGTCGAGTTTCGCTTCGGACTCGCAGTTGAGAATGAAGACGATCTCGCGGCGTTGGAAAAAGAATACGACGCGATCTTCGTCGGAATCGGGTTGGGCGCAATGAACGAGCTGCGTATTCCGGGCGCCGATCATTCCGATGTCATCGATGCGCTGGAGTTCATCGCCAGATATAAGACCGCGGGCCGGCTGAACGTAGGGAATAACATTGTGGTGGTAGGAGCCGGCAACACAGCTATCGATGCAGCGAATGCAGCGCGGCGGCTCGGCGCGGCCCGGGTGACTATCGTTTACCGCCGGACCGAAAGTGACATGCCGGCCTTTGGCTTCGAGTACGAGCACGCCAAACAGGAGGGTGTCCTATTTGAGTGGCTGGCTCAGCCCATCGCCATTCACATTGATCCTGCGTCGGGCCGCATCGTATCCCTCGAGTGTATGCGCAATGGGTCGAACCTTCGATTGCCTTGCGACATGGTCATTCCGGCCATCGGGCAATCCGCGCATAGCTCATTGCTCGAGCGATCGCGCGGCCCCAAGTATTTTTCCGGCGGCGATTTCGTCAACGGCGGACGCGAGGTGGTAGACGCGGTGGCGGATGGCAAGCGCGCGGCATTGGGAATCATGAAATCGTTTGGGGCTGTGCATGCCTGATTTGAGCACCACGTTCGCAGGCGGCATCCGCTGCCCAAATCCCTTCTGGCTGGCTTCCGCGCCACCCACCAATTGCGGCGAACAGGTGATGCGTGCGTTCGACGCCGGGTGGGGCGGGGCAGTGTGGAAGACCATCGGTGAGCCCATCATGAACGTGTCCTCGCGTTATTCGTCGGTCGATTGGAACGGCCAGCGCATGATGGGGCTGAACAATATTGAGCTGATCTCGGACCGGCCCATCGAAACGAATTTGCGCGAGATCGCGGAGGTAAAGAAGCGCTATCCGAAGCACGCGGTGATCGCGTCGTTGATGGTGGAGTCCAAGCGTGAAACCTGGCACGATATCGTCCAGCGGTCCGAAGACGCGGGCGCCGATGGCCTGGAGCTGAATTTCGGTTGTCCGCATGGAATGAGCGAGCGCGGTATGGGAAGCGCGGTAGGTCAAGTGCCCGAATACACCGAGATGATCACTGGTTGGGTGAAGGAGAAGGCGCGCACTCCGGTGCTGGTGAAGCTTACGCCCAACATTACCGATATTCGCCAGATAGCGCGCGCGGCCAAACGAGCGGGCGCAGACGGGCTTTCAGCCATCAACACCATCAACTCCATCACCGGCATCGATCTGGATACTTTGGAGCCGAGACCGAACGTGGACGGGCTCTCTTCCCACGGCGGTTACTGCGGGCCGGCGGTGAAGCCGATCGCGCTAAACATGGTGCATCAGCTGCGGAACGACGACGCTTCGCGGCTGCCCATTTCGGGCATCGGCGGCATCGGCAGCTGGCGCGATGCGGCTGAATTTATTCTGCTCGGTTGCGGCACGGTGCAAGTCTGTACGGCCGCGATGCATTATGGCTATCGCATCGTCGAAGACATGCTCGACGGTTTGCAAAACTGGATGCGCGAAAAGAATTTTGCGACCATCGAAGCTTTTCGCGGGCGGAGCGCGCCCAAGGTTACCGATTGGAATCACCTGAATCTGAATTTCAAGATCGTGGCGCGCATTGATGAAGAAAAGTGCATTGGCTGCGAGTTATGTTACATCGCCTGCTGGGATGGCGCACATCAGTGTATTCACCTCGACCGGGGCATTCATCTGGATGGCTCGCATGCCAAACCATCCGAGGTTGAAGCGGCCAGCCGCGCGCGCATTTCCATGACGCCCATTCCAAAGCTCGATCGCGACGTAGGATCAAACGGCGCGAAATCGCGCGTGCCGCGTGTCGACGAGCACGAATGCGTGGGCTGCAATCTCTGCGCGCTGGTTTGTCCCGTAGAGAACTGCATCACGATGGAGCGCGTGGAAAATCATTTGCCTTCGAAGACCTGGGAAGATTTGGTGAATGGGAACCCTCATTAAGAACGGTACGGTAGTGTCCGCGGAAAAGACTTTCGCGGCGGATGTATTGATCGACGGGGCGACCGTCACCGAAGTTCGCGCTGGCATTTCCCCCGACGGCCATGAGCAGTTGGACGCCTCGGGCATGCTGTTGCTGCCGGGCGGCATCGACGCACACACCCATCTCGACATGCCGTTCGGCGGCACCACCTCGAGCGATGATTTTGAAACCGGGACGCGCGCGGCGGCCATCGGCGGCACTACAACCATCGTCGATTTCGCGATTCAGGCCCGCGGCACCAAGATGCGCGATGCGCTCGACACCTGGTGGAAAAAGGCGGAGTCCAAGGCGTGCATCGATTATGGCCTGCACATGATTGTCACCGATCTTCCCGAAGCGGGCCTGGAAGACATGGACGACATGGTGCGCGAAGGCGTAGCCAGCTTCAAGCTCTTCATGGCGTACCCCAACGTGCTGATGGTGGATGACGCTACTATTTTTCGCGCCCTGCAGCAAACGTCCAAGAACGGCGCGCTCATTTGTATGCACGCCGAGAACGGCAGCGTGATCGACGTGATGGTTCGTCAGGCGCTGGCCGAAGGCAAGACCGCGCCCATCTACCATGCACTCACTCGTCCCACGCTGGCCGAGGCGGAAGCCGTGCATCGCGCCATCGCACTGGCTGAAATGGCCGGAGTGCCCATATACATCGTGCATCTGTCGTCCGAAGATGCGTTAAACCAGGTGCGCGAAGCGCGTGACCGGGGCTTGCCGGCGTTCGCCGAGACCTGCCCGCAGTATCTGTTGCTTTCCATTGACGACATGAACCGTCCGGGTTTCGAAAGCGCGAAGTACGTCTTCACGCCGCCGTTGCGCGAGAAGCAGAATCTGCCCAAATTGTGGGACGGTCTGAAGAGCGACAACCTGCAGGTTGTCTCCACCGACCATTGCCCGTTCTGTTTCGAGGATCAAAAGGCGCTGGGCAAAGACGATTTCACCAAGATTCCCAACGGCGGTCCTGGCATCGAAAACCGGCTGCAACTGCTGCATCATTATGGAGTGACCGCGGGCAAGATCTCGCTGAATCGTTTTGTCGAGATCGTCTCCACGGCGCCTGCGCGCATCTTCGGCATGTATCCCAAGAAAGGCACGATCGCGGCGGGCAGCGATGCCGACATCGTCGTGTGGGATCCCAAGGCCGAGCATTTGATCAGCGCGAAGACGCACCACATGCGCGTCGATTACTCGATGTTCGAAGGCTTCAAGGTAACCGGCAACGCCCGGCAGGTGTTCTCGCGCGGAGAGTTGATTGTCGACAAAGGCCAATACGTGGGACGCGCAGGCCGCGGACAATACTTGCGGCGCGCAGCCAGAGGAGGCGCATGGACGTAGTCCATCGAGCGTCGTCCCTCTATAACGAAGATCTTGCTCCGGTGCCAATGGAGAAGCGCACCTGGGGCATCTACAACTACGCGTCGTTGTGGGTGGCGATGAGCGTCTGCATTCCCACCTACATGCTCGCTTCGGGCCTGATCGCGGGTGGTATGAGTTGGAAGCAAGCCATTGGAACAATTCTGCTCGGCAATGTCATTGTTCTGATTCCGATGATTCTGAATGCGCACGCCGGCGCCAAGTACGGCATCCCGTTTCCAGTCCTGGTAAGGGCTTCGTTCGGAACGCGCGGCGCGAACGTACCCGCCGTGTTGCGTGCGCTGGTGGCATGCGGATGGTTCGGCATTCAATCCTGGATCGGTGGCCAAGCCATCTATTCCATGCTCCAGGTGCTGTGGCCTGCCGTTGCTTCGAGCGTGTGGACGCCGTGGATTTGTTTCTATTCGTTCTGGCTGCTCACCATGGCCGTGATCTGGCGCGGCATCGACACCATCAAGTACCTGGAGGGCATCGGCGCGCCGTTCATGCTGGCAGTCGGTCTGTTGTTGCTGTGGTGGATCTCGCGCAAGGCCGGCGGATTGGGGCCGGTGCTGCAAACGCCGAGTAAGTTCCAAACCACGGGCGAGTTCATGAAGTTTTTCATTCCGTCACTCACCGGCATGGTCGGCTTTTGGGCCACAGTGGCGTTGAACATTCCCGACTTCACGCGCTACGCGCGATCGCAAAAGGCGCAGATGATCGGCCAGGCGCTGGGTCTTCCAGCATCCATGACGATTTATTCGTTCATCGGCGTCGCAGTGACGTCGGCCTCGGTGATCCTGTTTGGCCAGGCCATCTGGGATCCAGTGGCGCTGCTGGCGCGTTTTCATGAGCCGGTGATCGCATCTATCGCACTGGTCGCACTGCTGGTGGCAACTTTGAACACCAACGTCGCGGCGAACGTGGTGTCGCCATCCAACGATTTTTCGAACTTGAATCCGCGCCTGATTTCCTTTCGCACCGGCGGCTTGATAACTGGCGTGGTGGGTGTGATGATGATGCCCTGGAAATTGCTGACCGATTTCCAGAGCTACATTTTCGGTTGGCTGGTTGGATACTCGGGGTTGCTGGGTCCGGTGGCCGGGATCATGATCACGGATTATTTCTTGCTGCGCCGAACCTATCTGGATGTAGGCGAGTTGTACAATCCGGCGGGGATTTATCGATATGGCAGCGGCGTGAATTACCGCGCCATCGCCGCACTGGTAGCCGGCGTAGTCGTCGCGCTGATCGGCCTGCTGGTTCCTCCGCTCCGCTGGCTCTACGACTACGCCTGGTTTGTCGGCTTCTTCGTTTCGTCCGCTACCTATTGGATCGCGATGCGCAACGCCCTACGGCGCGGGAGTGACGTTCGCGGAAACCAAGCTGCCGCTTTTCTCCGCTAATAGTTTCTCGATGGTGGAAGTGAATTCCTGCTTGAGCTGTGCGTTGAACTCGCCACTGGCGGGAGCCGCAAATCCAGCGTGAATGTGTTTCACCTTGCCGTCACGGCCGACGAATAGCGTCGCGGGCCAAGTGTTCAGATTCACGGCTTGCGGCACTTTCTCCCACATCTCGGCCGGTGCACCGGCGATCAGGTAGGTGTACTCCACGCCGTATTGCTTCATGAAGGCATGCACCCGCGCGAGATCGTCCTGCTGCTCCGGTTCTTCAAAATCGAGTGCGACGATCTCCAGTCCCTGGTCGCGATACTTTTTGTAAAGCTGCACCAGGTACTGTGCTTCATCGTGGCAATTCGGGCACCAGGTTCCGGTCACGATGGCGAGCACCACCTTACCCTTGAACTTCGGATCGTTGTTGGAAAGAACCTTGCCGTTCACGTCGGGGAAGCTATACGCGAAAACTTCGTTCGGGTCCTTCATCGTGGTATGCGTGGTGTAGTCGGACGGCGCGGGAAGAGACTTGGCCTGTGCCGCCTCCTCGCGATACGCGGTCAGTGGTCCGGTGCGCGGGCCCCCGCCCTTCTGCACCATCGCGAGAGATCCGTCCGCGGCGAGAGTGACTTCCAGAAGATAGGGACGCGATCCGTCGAAGTGGCTGAGCAGCCACTTGCCGTCACGGAATGTTCCCGTCAACCCGCCGGTGTCGCCATCCACGCGCAGGATCGCCGCGGTAACATCAGGACCGGACTGCTTCGCGATGAATCGCCATGCTTTTTCACCCTTGTTGCTTTCGAAGGGAACGATCCAGCTCCCGGCGATGGAGGGTGCGCTCACGGTGGCAGGCGGAGCGTCAACATGCCGCTTGGCTTCAAACGTGCTGCCCTCGGGACCCTGATCGCCGCGCATTTGGATCTTGCCCTGGAGCTGGCCATCCTTCAAGGTCGCGACGATTTTGGTCAGATAGTGTTCCTGGTTCAACACCAGCGTCCCGTTCTGAAAAGACGCTTTGGTAGTGAACTCTTTGTCGTCTCCGTTGTAAAGCGTGCCCTTCAGCGTGGCGCCATCGCCCGAGATATCCAGGCGGAACGGGATGGCTGCGCCGTTTACGGTAAGACTGGCGTCCCAACGCCCGTCAATAGAAGCTGCCGAATCCGCCCAAGCTGCGATAGCGCCAAAGCCCACGATTGCGGCGGCGAAGCCGAGAATGTTTTTTGATAGACCCTTCATGAGGTGGTTCCTTTCTTGTACTTTTTCCACTCGTCGGGCAGTCCTGGCTTCGTCGCCAGAAGAATTTCCAGGATCGCTCGCCGATCCTCCCCAGTGAGCTTCGCGAAATCGGGGCTCTGTTCGCGACCGGTCAAAACTTCCAACAGCCGATGATAGACGTAACCCTTGGCCGGTTCGGGTATGTCGTCGAACGCCTTGGAATAGATGAGATAACTGCAAGGATATTTGAAAATGCGCGTGCGCAGATCGAAGTCGCGCAGCGATCTTCCCTGGGAATCACGCGGGCCGCGCGCGGCGAATTCCTGCGCGAACGTCGAATCCCCTTTGACGGGACTTTCGAGCGTGGCTTCATTGGCGAAAAGCAGATATCGCAGCAACTCTTCGGCGGGCCTTTCGTATTGCTTACGCTGCTCGGCTGACAACGGATTTGCTCCAGCGGCATACAGCGCTAAACGGGTTTGATAGTTCGTCAGAGTGATCAGATTATGCATCTGCGTCTGGTGCCCCAACACCAGATGCGCGACGATATCGCTCGTCGTAGTCAGATAAGCCGCCGGCTCTATCCATTTCGCCAGGTCGGTGACGTTGGCGCCGGCCGCCCGATCCAGTTGCTCGGGATTGTCCTGGTCCTCGACCACAACATTGCCCATGTGCGTCTGGCTTGGCTGGTGATGAAGGCGTGCGTTGCCGCGGCCTGACCGCCGCCGGGCATGGTGTAAATGGATCGCAGCAGAACTCCGGGAATCCCGCGCGTACCGGCCGCGATATGGCACTGTGTGCAATCCAACTCCGCCCTCTGGAATACCGGATGATCGCTCTGGTGTTCGTCGAGAATGTAGAACATCGCGCCCTGCATCGGATCGAACGAAACGAACTCCAGCACCTTGCCGTCATGCACCTGGCCGACGTAAACGTCGTCGTTGAAGTACAGAGCGCGCGGCGTCCGAGGCGTGATTTTCTTGTACTGGAAGCTGGTTTTCGAAAAGACCAGGGTCTGTGAGTCGACGGGGATCTCCAGCTTCTCCAGCACCGACTTCAAGTAGCCGTGCTTCGGCTCATAATCCAGCTTCACCTCGCCCCGATCGATCAGCTCTTGCAGCATCGCCACCGGATCGGTCACCGGATGCGTCCGGTAATTGATGGGCGCATCGCTGAACGGCACGTAGCCTTGGTTTTGCACCGCAATCTGCGCAAGGGTGGGGATCGGCAGCAAGACCGCCGCCAGTGCAACAAATCGCCGCATCGTCAAGGGCATCGCGAGCACCCAACTAACTCTACTGAGTTATAGCAGATTGCCTGCTATGGGTCAAATCTATTCCGACTTGCCGGGATCACCCGGACCGCCATCGCCTGGCGAGCCGCTATAGAACGATCGGCCATCGCTCAGCGTGATGCGCCGCGCGTCCATCAGGTGCGAACCGTCCTTGGCGCCGTAGCCATCGATGGTCATGGTGTCGCCGATCTTGATGTCGTTTTTCCTGAAGCCTCGGCGCGATAAAGCATTGGGAGCACCGCCCTCGCAAGTCCAGGTGATCAACTTTCCCTGTTCGTCCTTCACATCGACGTACAGGTACGAATGCGGATTGGTCCATTCCACTTTGCTAATCACACCCGTGATGCGGACCGCTTTGCTTGCGTCGTATTCGGCCGCGAAGGAATGATGCGCTTCGATCGGCAATACATATGCCGCGAATGCGATGCCAAGGAGCACTGCCAGCTTAGTCCTCAAGATCATCTTGGAATCTCCTGATATACTCTAGCATTCGAGATGCGATCAGAGATGCGAATTCTGGCTGTTAGCGGTTGGCTATTGGCGATCCTGGCACTCCCCGTTTATTCTCAGGTTCCGAGAACTCCCGATGGGCATCCGGATCTGAACGGTTTTTGGAAAGGCATGAAAGATACCAAGCCGGGTGGGAACATCGGCAAGGATCAGCCCGGACACAAGCTGCCTTTCACTGCCGCCGGTGAAGCTGCGTGGAAGCACAACACGACGGCCACGGTGGACCCGGAAGCGATCTGCATTCTGGGCGGCATTCCGCGTCACAACGCGAGCGGGTTGCCGTTCATGGTCCTGCAGACGCCGCAGTTCGTCTCCTTCCTTTACTTCTACAGCTACTACCGTCTCATCCCGACTGACAATCGCAAGCATCCCGAAGACCCCGACCCATCTTTTTTTGGCGATGAAGTGGGCCACTGGGATGGGGATGCGTTCGTGATCGATTCGGTTGGATTCAAAGACGCGCAAGTCTGGGCGGATGAAAACGGAGACCCGCACAGCGATGCGCTGCACGTGGTGGAGCGCTGGACGCGGCCCGATGCGACGCACATCCACGTCGACACGACCATTGAAGACCCGAAGTTTTACACCAAGCCGTTCACCTATTCGAGGACCTGGGAAGCGGGCACGCCCGGCCAGCGGCTCGAGGAATATTCTTGCGCGGAGAACCCCGTGGATCGCGACCACTTGGGATTTGGACCCGGGCCGATTCGCCCCGATGGAGAGCGCGGCTACGTGGATCCAGTGCCGTTGCCGCCACCTCCGCCTGCTCCTAAGCCGATCAAACCCTGAGGGGGCTTGGTGCTCTTAGTGGCCGCTACCGGCGTACTTCTTCTCGCCCGCCGTGATCGCGAGCGCTAGCCGATTCTGCGGCGGAGGCAGCGGACAGGTCGCATAATTCGTGAACGCGCAGGGCGGATTCTCGGCTTTGTTGAAATCGAGCAGCACCACGCCGTTGTTGGCCGGCTCAGTGTAAAGGAAACGCGACGCGCCATAAGTGGTCTTGCCGCTAGTCTCATCGCGCAGAACGAAAAACAACTGGCCGTCATCGAGCGTTGGCTCCAGACGAAACTCGCGTCCGTCTTTCTGGAACGTCACGTAGCCGGGGCTGGCGTCGCTCTCTTCCTGCCCGATGGTGTTGTGAAAGCTAAGAGAGTGCGGTTTGTCCCAGGCGGTATACTTCGCTGCGATCCGCCAAGCGGGATCTGCCGGATACCACGAGAGTCCTTGGAAATGTTTGCGCGCTGCGCTGTCGTTATCCTTGAGCCGAATGCCGGCCCGATCACCGCGCCGGATCAAATAAAACTTCAGCCGGTTGATGGCCAGGATGTCATCGTCTTCGCGCAGCGTTATTTCGGTTGCGGGATTGCCGTTGAGCGCGAGCGGGACGCCGGGAGCCGGATGCAGCACCGCCTGGCCCGCGTGCATCGAAATGATCGCAACCTGCCCGGGCGCTGAGCCTGGCGGAAGCAGCACTTCGCTCGATGCATCCGTTCCCACGCGGTTGTCGCCTTCCTTCAACCAATCCAGGCCGACCACGGTGAGCCAACCGTCATCCGCGCTTAACTTTTTCTGGTGACCGGCGCGCCACTGCTCCACATCCTGCCGGTAATGGTCGTCGGTTTCCGCGGCTCCAAACACAATGGTCAAAAGGGCTAACGGCGCGATAAGCGTCTGTCGCACAGGTGTTTTCATCTTACTCCAGGCCAGTGCCCAGGTGGATTGCACTTGATACTAGATATTTTCTATCGACAATGCTATGATTCCCCCGAGGAAGCCTTTAAGCGGACCAAGGGAGATCCGATAGCGCATGGCCAATGAGACTGAAGTGCAAACCGCACTAGGCGACGTAGCAGCTAGACAATTAGCGAACGCCACCAAGACCGCTCCACAGATGTCGCGGATCACTCCGCGCTGGCTCACCCAACTGCTCGAATGGGTGCCCGTGGAGGCCGGCATTTACCGCTTGAATCGCGTGAAGGACGAATCCAAAGTGACTGTGGATTGTTCCGACCGCGACGAGCGCGTGCTGCCCCAAACTTTTGTGGATTACGAATCGCCCGCGCGCGAATACATGCTGACCGCTGTGAACACCGTGGTGGATGTTCATACTCGCGTCTCCGATCTTTACAGCGTTCCTTACAACCAGATCAGCGAGCAGTTGCGGCTGACCATTGAAATCGTCAAGGAGCGCCAGGAAAGCGAGCTCATCAACAATCGCGAATATGGCCTGCTGCATAACGCGGCCACGGGCCAGCGTATCAAGACCCGCAATGGCGCCCCAACCCCGGACGATTTGGACGAGCTGCTGGTGAAGGTGTGGAAGGAGCCGGGATTCTTCCTGGCGCATCCGGCCGCTATCGCGGCATTTGGACGCGAGTGTACACGGCGCGGGGTTCCTCCGCCCACCGTGCCTCTGTTCGGCTCGCAATTCGTCACTTGGCGCGGGATACCGCTCATTCCATCCGACAAGTTGCTGGTCGAAGAAGGCAAGACGAATATTCTTTTGATTCGCAGCGGGGAGCGCAAACAGGGCGTGGTTGGGTTGTTCCAGCCGAATCTGCCGGGACAGCAGTCGCCGGGCCTTTCGGTGCGCTTCATGGGCATCAATCACAAGGCCATATCGTCCTACTTGATCTCGCTGTATTGCTCGCTCGCGGTTCTGACCGAAGATGCACTGGGAGTCTTAGAAGGCGTGGAGACGGATAAATACCATGAATATAAGTGGGCTTGAAGGAAATATCAGCGGGCTCGAGAACTTCGGCTCGTGGGATGTAGAGGCGTTGACACGCCTGGCGAATCAGTTCTTCAACGAGCGGCCTGGCAGCGCTCCCGTGGTGCCGGATTGGGCGCGCGACGTTCCAATAAACCGTGACGTTCCGCTCGGACGGACCATCGCTCCAGTCGTCCCTTTGCCGGACGAAACCGAACTGCAGGCCTTGCTCGAATCGATCCTACCCACCGTGCGCTCCTGGGCCGCGCCTCACACCTTTCGATCGCCCTCGCCAGTGCCATCCGCGCCGGGGTTTCGAGCGCCGTTCGACGTCCATCTGGTGCGCCAGGATTTTCCGATTCTTCAGGAACGAATCAACGGCCGGCAACTGGTGTGGCTGGATAACGCGGCAACCACGCAGAAGCCCCAAGCGGTGATCGACCGCCTGAAGTATTTCTACGAGCACGAAAACTCCAACATTCATCGGGCCGCGCATGAATTAGCGGCGCGCGCCACCGACGCCTATGAGGAAGCTCGCGAGAAAGTGCGCAACTTTCTGCATGCTTCTTCGGTGAAAGAGATCGTCTTCGTGCGCGGCGCAACAGAGGCCATCAACCTGGTTGCCCAAAGCTGGGGACGGCAGTTTATCGGCAAGGACGACGAGATCGTCATCACCTGGATGGAGCATCACGCAAATATAGTGCCGTGGCAGCAGCTGGCCAATGAAAGAGGCGCGCGCCTGCGAGTGGCTCCCGTGGATGACAACGGTCAAATCCTTTTCGACGAATACACCAAACTGCTCGGCCCCAAGACCAAGCTGGTATCTTTCCCGCAAGTATCGAATGCGCTAGGCACCATCACGCCGGCTAAGCAGATCATCGCGGCCGCTCACGCCGTGGGCGCCAAAGTATTGGTGGATGGCGCGCAATCCGTCTCGCACATGCCGGTCAACGTGCAGGACCTCGATGCCGATTGGTTCGTCTTTTCGGGCCACAAGGTTTTCGCGCCGACGGGTATTGGCGTTCTGTACGGCAAAGAAGAGCTGCTCAATGAAGCGCCACCGTGGCAAGGCGGCGGCAACATGATTACCGATGTCACTTTTGAGCGATCGCTATTCCAACCGGCGCCGGGCAGGTTCGAGGCGGGTACGGGAAACATCGCGGATGCGGTGGGCTTGGGTGCGGCGCTCGATTACGTCAACAAGATCGGGCTCGAGCGCATCGAAGCGTATGAGCACCAGTTGTTGGCTTATGCCACGCGGCTGCTGAAAGATATTCCCGGGCTGCGAATCATCGGCACGGCGCCCGAAAAGGCCGGCGTACTCTCGTTCGTTCTGGACGGCCACAAGACCGAAGACAGCGGCAGCGCGCTGAACCGGGAAGGCATCGCGGTCCGCGCCGGACATCACTGCGCCCAGCCGATTCTCCGGCGCTTCGGAGTGGAAAGCACGGTGCGGCCATCGCTGGCCTTCTACAACACGTGCGCGGACATCGACCGGTTGATCGTGGCGTTAAACAAGATGGCCACCTACCGCATAACCTAGATGTGATACATGCCTAGATGTGATACATAAGGGGCTGCCGGCTGTGTTCCTGCTTGGCCGAGTCCACCTGGCGGAGCAGATCGGCCAGCGTAGTCTTGTCCAGCACCTGGGCGATCGAGTCGCGCACCTGACGCATGATCATTCGGGTGCCGCAATGTTCGATGTCCTGGCATTCTTCGCAGGCCTTGAATGCGGTTTCACTGGCACAGGGTAGAGGGGCGAGCGGGCCTTCCAGCAGTCGAATGATGGACCCTATCGTAATAGTAGACGGTGGACGGCTCAGCTGATAGCCTCCGCCTTTGCCCTTCTTGCTATCGAGCACCCCGCGGCCCTTCAGATCGAGCAGAATGCCTTCCAGAAACTTCAGGGGGATGGTTTCCTCGGCTGACAAAGTGGCGATCAGCACCGGCCCTTCTCCATAGCGCCGGCCAAGCGCAATCACCGCCTTAAGACCATACTGCGTGCGTTTGGAGATTGTTCTCATCCGCTTAACAGCGTATCAGACATGTCAATGCGCGATGTCAACCCGCAGGACTATGCCACCAGCGCCACCGCGCCGGTCACAATCAGCGCCACGGCCCACACCAGATCCAGATTGAACCAGCCTTTGCGCAAGAGCGATAGTCCGAACTTCCGATAGACCAGTAGTGCGATCACAGCGGTGACGCTCAGATAACCGAGCGTATGGATGAGCGTCGCAGCAAGGCTGGCCCATGCTCCGTTGCTGGCCGGCATTGGCATATGATGTTCATGTCCGGCCGGCATGGCGTTGGCGTTCGCAGAAGCCGCGTGCAGCACGATGGGCAGCACCATGAGCCCGGCCCCGTGCGCGCTCGCCATCAGGAACGACCAAATAGTGAGGTCCCGAAAGCCCACCTGCATCCCGCCCCACGCGAAATGTTTCCGCCGCAGAAGGCGCAAGATGCCCAGTGAGATGAGCGCAAATGCCACCACGATCTGCACGTAACCCAGCGGCAGCACGATCTGGATCAGGCCGGCGAGCGCCAGCACCAATCCGATGGACAACGCATGCCCCAGAGTGATCGGCAGCAGCGCGCGAGCCACGGCTTTCGTGGCGTGTTCCTGCATCCCGCGCGCGACGGCAAACAGCCATCCCATGCCCGGGTTGATGCCATGGTAGGCGCCCAAAAGAAACAGCGCGGGCCAGCCCCAATGCGTCATGAATAGCAGTAGGAATCCGACGAGGCGTCGCCACCGTCCAGCCGCACCTGATGGCCGCGCAGCTCGCCGAAATCGAGAAAGAACCTCGGGTCGATTTCCATTCCGCCCTCCGGCTTGGCATCAATTTTCACCATCCAGCTGCGGACGCCTTCGGGATAAAATTGCGCGTCCCACGGCGAATACAGCGAGTTGGTGAAGTAGATGCGCTTGCCGTCGCGGCTCAGTTCCACCATTTGCGGAGCGCCATTCAGCTCCTGCTTGGGCGCACTGGGATGCGCGGCATGCCGCACGATGCCCCCCAGGTGAATGGATCCGGTTTTCTTGGGATGAAATGGATCGGACACGTCGTATTGCAGAAACTCGCCCGTGCCGAAGCAGGAAACGTAAAGGAAGCGGTCATCGAGCGACAGATTGATATCGGTGATCAAGGGCGGCACGGCGCCGAAGCCTTTGAGCAAGGGCGGCAACTTGTCGGGATCGGCCGGCTCGGCGGGAATATCGATGATCTTTTTCACGCCCCACTTCACTCCCTCGCGATGCCAGACCCAGATGGATGCGGAAAGATCCTTCAGAGAGACCACCACTCCCAGGAATCCATAAGCCCGTGTGGGATCGTGCGCGGGGCGCAACTCGAGCGCCATCTGATATTCGGCGCCCAGATCGATTTCCTGGATATGGCGGCGCTTGCGCAGATCCCAAACGTGCAGCTTGTGCCCGTAGGCGCCCTTGAGAAGAATCTCGGGATTCACTCCGTTCCGCACCATGCTGGGCGTGCCCCATTCGCTGGTGATGACGGTGTCCAAGCCTAAATGCCACCAAAAATCGTAAGCCAGATATTGCGGGCCTCGCTCCAGCTCCCACTTGCCCAGGATGTCGAAACTGTCGTGATCCATCACGAAGATGCCGCCGGGACCATCGCCCGAGGGTGCGCCGAGTGCACTGGTGTAAATTCCTTCGGGGCCGCAATGGATGGTGTGCGGCGATGCGTAGCCGGTGCGGGCGGCCAGCGTTTCCGGTTCGATGATTTTGACGATCTGCGGCTTCTTCGGATCGGGCTTCGTGTCGACAATATGGATGCGCGAGGAGTTGATGCCGGGCACGATCAGGTAGCGGCGCTCGATGTGCGGATGCGGAGCGTAGGGGCAGAGGCTGGCGCTGCACGCGTTCCATCCGAAATGATGCAATTCGTCGCCCACGTTGGGCATGTCCAACTGGCCGACCAGGCGGCCGTAGCCACTGGACCCCGGGTCGACGTCGACCACGCCCAGCGCGTCGGGACGTTGGTTGCCGTTCGCATTCAGCATCGCTACGTAGGCCAACTTTTCGGGTGGGGCCAGCATGGCCAGTTTCGGGGATGGATAAAAGGTGGGGTCAGGACGCCAAAGACTCATCGAGGTCTCCGTTTCTCGAAGGGATTCTAGCATAGGTGGCCGCTGGTTCCCACCGTTGCCTATCGACCATTTGGGTTGGGGGCTGGGGATTGGGGGTTAGGGAGTGGGGATTGGGGGTTAGGGATTGGGGAGCTGGCACGCTGTAGACGGTTTGGCGGGCGGATACGTGTGGAAGACCATATGTTCAATGTGGCGCGCGCCGCACCCTTTGCGCTTTTGAAAAAACGAACCCATCTTGTACTGGATCGTACGGAATGCCTCCAACTCGGTTGCGGCATTCGTGGACGCGGATTCGGAGGCTGGTAATACCATAAAGGCAGATGCAGACGATCTCATTGAAGCTGCCTGAAGACCTTGTGGCGGAGCTGGAGCGGGAGGCGAAGACCAGACGAATCACGAAATCCGTTCTGGTCCGTGAGAGCCTCGAAGCGGCCCTTCGAGGACGGACGCGGCGCGCGGCTTCCTGTTACGATCTGGCACGGGATCTTGCTGGGACTGTGAAGTGTATGCCGCGCGACCTGGCGCACAATCCGAAATATATGGAAGGTTTCGGCGGCTGTCGTGCGAGCCGGTACTCACTGAAGCCGCATTTCTGCTGAAGCGTGAGGGCCGTGACACCGATGTCCTCTTCGCGTTGTTAGAAAGAGGAATCATTCGGGTCGGGCTTGCGGTTGAGGACCAGCAGGCGGATCTTCGCGCGCTCATGCGCCGGTATCGCAACCGGCCAATGTCATTGGCGGATGCGTGTCTGGTTCGGCTGTCTGAGATGCACAGCGCAGCCGAGGTGCTCACCCTGGATGGAGATTTCCGAATTTATCGCCGGCACGGCAACAAGGTGATACCGGTCCGAATGCCGGACTGAGGAGAGAGATACCGGCGGCCGGAGCGGGTGTGGCCGGTTCGTGCGGGAGCGCGGTTCAGATGCGTTTTACGAAGCCAATCAATTCCAGAGCCTCCGACTTCCAAAGTTCGCTTGGAGGGCATATCAGCGGGTCGGCGGTTTGAACTAAGCCGCTGGCGCGGCGGACGCAGCTGCGTGGGTGTGCTGGACGATAGACAGCGGTAGCGTCGGTCACAGAAAGGAGCTTTTCTGTGACCTCACTTCGCCAACGTGTGCTGGA
>JBEKLB010000159.1:0-13450 GCA_050010415.1 Bryobacteraceae bacterium
TTCTGATGCGCATGAAGAATATCACTGGAGACCTGTACCGGCGTAACTGGTTCTCCATCACGGTGCGCGATGTGGTGGTGGTGTCCTGCTGTCTGGTGCGCGAACAGAGTTCTTTGAAAGCTTTCTGGTATATCGCGAAGAACTGGAAACGCGTGATGGCCAAGCGGCGGGACATTATGAGCCGCAAGCGGGTTGACGACGAGTACATCGCGAATTGGTTCCGCTATGCGCCGGTGAGCGCGCCCGCCAGCAAACCCAAGACGCCGGGCCGGGCTTTGGCGAAATCGAAGGCCGCGCGAGGCTAGTTACCGAGCCGTGACAGTGTGGGAGCGGTAGCCCGGCCTTCCATGGCGCGCATCGCGATTCTCGGCACACGTGGCATTCCCGCCCGCTATGGCGGGTTTGAGACATTCGCCGAAGAACTTTCCACTCGCCTGGTTGCGCGCGGGCACCGCGTAACGGTTTACTGCCGCCAGCGGCATCCGGAAGCGAGTTATCGCGGCGTATCGTTGGTCTACCTCGGAACTTGGCGTCACAAATATTTCGACACCATGGTCCATACTCTGCTCTCAACTGTCCACTTGATTTTTCACCGGGCCGACGCCGCTCTTTACTGCAACGGCGCAAATTCGATCTTCACCTTGCCGCCTCGCCTGTTCGGGATTCCCACCTGCATCAACGTGGATGGGCTGGAAAGGAAGCGCAAGAAGTGGAACCGCCTGGCCAAGGCTTGGTATGCGATTTCGGAATGGCTGGCCACCTTTTGCCCGACGGTGACCATCACCGACGCGCGCGAAATCGAAGCGTATTACCTGGAGCGTTACGGGAAGCGGACGAAGTTCATCCCCTATGGCGCTGAAACGGGAAAGACGCCCACTTCCGAGGTTCTCGTAAAACTTGGCTTGGAGCGCGGGCGCTACTTTCTGTACGTGAGCCGGATGGAGCCGGAGAATAACGCGCTGTTGGTGCGGGAAGCGTTCGAGCGCGCTGCCACCTCTGTGAAGCTGGCGCTGATCGGCGACGCTCCTTACGCGCAAGAGTACATAGAGCGCGTGCGCGATACGCGGGACGCACGGGTGGTTATTCCTGGAGCCATCTATGGGACGGGATACCATGAGCTGCTGTCCTATTGCCTGGCCTACATCCATGCCACCGAAGTTGGTGGCACGCATCCGGCACTGATTGAGGCCATGGGTCGCGGAGCGGTGGTGTTGTACTTGAACACGCCGGAAAACGCCGAAGTGGCGGGCGGAGTTGGAATTGCGTTCGAGAGCGGGAACCTGGAGCAGAAGCTCGGCGAGGTTCTCAACATGAGCTCCGAGGAGCGCGCGGACTGGAGCCGGAAGGCGTCGCTTCGGGTAGCGGAACGGTATAGCTGGGACGCGGTGACCGATCAGTATGAGGCGTTGCTCGTTTCCGGACTTAACGCCGGGACTTAACGCGGGACTTAAGATGAAGTGATGGGCCCGCTCGCCTCCAGATCTTTCGCTTATAGATCCTGGGTAGAAATTTCCCTCAAACAAATTGTGCACAATTTCCTCGCAGTACGCGAAGTGGTGGGCCCGGGTGTGGAAGTAATGCCGGTGGTGAAGGCGGACGCCTACCGGCACGGAGCGGTGGAAGTATCGCGGGCGCTGGCTGCCGCCGGGGCGCGCTGGCTGGCGGTGAGCAACGTGGAGGAAGGCGCCATCCTGCGCGAGCGTGGAATCACCACGCGCATCTTAGTGATGGCGGATTTCCTGCCCTCCGAACGAGCCGGCCTTCTGGACTATAACCTCACGCCGGTCATTCATTCGCTCAGCGATATTGCCGAATGGGATCGTGTGGCGGCCGCTCGCGGCATCACGGCCGATTATCATCTGAAAATCGACAGCGGCATGGGGCGCTTAGGAACCCGGGGCTCCGCTGAGGAGATTCTGGAGGCGATCCTAGAGGCCCGGCACACGCGCCTGGAAGGCCTGATGACGCACTTCGCCTCTGCCGCCAACTACGCGAGTGACCAAACGGAAGAACAACAGCGAGCGTTTCAGGCTATCTGCTCGGAACTGGCGAGGACGGGCGTGAATCCGCCCATCCTGCACATGGCAAGTAGCACGCCGATCGCGTATGGACGCAAGGACGCGTGGCAGCGCATGGTGCGGCCCGGGCATGCCATCTACGGCTACGTTTCGCCGGTAGCGAAGGGCACTGCGCCGCTGCGTCTATTGGAGGTGCGGCCAGCGCTGGCCTGGAAAACGGCGGTGCTGGCGGTGAAGGACCTTCCGGCCGGGGCGTTGGTCGGTTATGGAGGGATGTACCGCACTACGCAACCCACCCGGATCGCAGTGCTGGCCGCGGGATATGCCGACGGCATCCCGCATCGTCTCTCGAACAAAGGCCGCGTAATCGCGAATGGGTCTCTCGCGCCCATCATTGGCGCTGTGTCGATGGATTTGACCACCATCGACATCACTCACTGCCCTCCGCTCAAAGTAGGAGACGCGGTAACGCTGCTCGGTTCCGAGGGCGGAATATCCATCGATGCGCAGCAGATGGCGCGCCTGGCCGGCACTATTTCCTACAGCGTGCTGTGCGGCATCCACGCGCGGGTAAAACGCATTTACATCGACAGCGAAGGCTAGGCAACCCGGCGAATCACGCGCGCCGGAAGCGTAATGAGCGCCCAAACCAGTTCCAGAACACCACCCACGGCGATGCCTACGATGCGGAACGGAAGCAGAATGAGCCAAACGATGGGGTAGAGGAAGAGGGCCGCCAATGCCAAGGGCCAGCACAGAATGAACAGAACGCACCACAGCAGGAATCCAAACATCGCGAGCCTCCACTACATGAGTACGGGAACAGCACGGAAAGGTTCCGAGGTTTGAATGGAGCGGGAGACCGGATTCGAACCGGCGACATCAACCTTGGCAAGGTTGCACTCTACCAGCTGAGTTACTCCCGCGAGGCGAACTGGCAAAAAACCACGAGGCGAACGTTCTTTCATCCCTAGCGGCGATCTTTATTGTCGCTCGCTGGCCGGAGGACTGTCAAACTGCGCGAGCCTATCGAAGTGCATACAGGAGTGTCGAGCGGGGGACGGAACTCTCATTTACGCGCGATGTTACCCAATCTTCACACGTACACCTGAGGGCTATCCCAATCATTTCGAACTCATCGTGTTTCATATAAACCTCTCAAAGTAAAGGAGTAAAAAATGATTACAGGTCCGGATCTGTTGTGCTATGCTGACGTTGCCTCGCAAGAGGAAGCGACATAGTTTCCGAGAAGGACCGCTTGGCCTCAATGGCAGTCGAGCTGGCTCTTCCAACAGTACCAAAACTTGATTTTTATCTTTTCCACAGGCTGTGGAAAAAGTGTGCAAAAGCTGCGCGGATTGTGACTGAAGAATGAACATTTGGGAGCGTATTAAGCAACAGATCTCGGGCAAAATCAGCACCGAGGCTTTCGACAACTGGTTATCCAAGGCTGCTTTCGTGAAGGCCGAAGGGGATCGGTTGTGGGTGTCTGTTCCCGACACACACACCCGGGATTGGATTCAGCAGGAGTACTCGGCGGACATCTGGTCGGCGGTCCGCGAAATGAATCTCACGCTGCGGGAGATCGTGTATGAGATCCATGGCGCCATGCTATCGGGCGGCAACCGGAGCCTGGCGGATGAAAAAACGGAGACTCTGTTCGCTCCTTCCATCACTCTGAATCCGAGGTTCACTTTCGACACGTTCGTGGAAGGTTCGTGCAACCAGTTCGCGCGCGCGGCGGCGCAGGCCGTGGTGACGAACCCGTCTCGTGCTTACAATCCACTTTTTATTTACGGTGGCGTGGGGCTGGGAAAGACCCATCTGATGCATGCCATCGGGCGCTCCCTGGTGGACCAATACGCCAGCATGCGGATTATCTACACTTCCAGCGAGCGGTTCATGAACGAGATGATCAGTTGCATCAAGAACGACCGTATGCAGCTCTTCCACCGGCACTATCGCTCGGCCGACGCGCTGCTCATCGATGACATTCAAATCCTGGCCGGCAAGGAGCGGACGATGGAAGAGTTCTTTCACACCTTCAACGATCTGTTCGAGCACCAGAAGCAGATCGTCATCTCGAGCGACACGCCGCCCAAGAATACACCGGGATTGGTGGAGCGTCTGCGGTCCCGCTTTGAATGGGGTTTAATGGTCGACGTTCAACCACCGGACCTCGAAACCAAGATGGCGATTCTGGATAAAAAAGCCGAGGCGGAAGGGATTGTGCTGCCCGAGGAAGTCCGCATCTTCATCGCAACGAAAACCAAGCAAAATGTTCGTGAACTGGAAGGCGCCCTGACCAAGCTGGTGGCTTACTCGTCGGTCACTGGCTCGCCCATCACTCTTCCGATGGCGCAGCAGGTGTTGAAGCATCTCACGGTAGGAGGAGAGCGGCGAATAACCATCGAATCCATCGTCAAAGCGGTAGCGGAAAAGTTTTCGTTGCAGCCTTCGCAACTCAAGCTGAAGACCAACGAGCAGAAGATCGCCTACCCTCGCCAGATCGCGATGTACCTGGCCAAAGAACTGACGCCCGCCTCCTTACCCGAGATCGGAAAAGCGTTCAACGGCAAGCATCACACCACCGTGCTGCACTCGGTTCAGAAGATCGACCGCCTGCGGCAGCTCAGCCCAGATTTGAACAGCCTCATCAACAGCCTAATTGATTCAATCCATTAGAGTTATTAATTTTATCCACATGCTGATCCACAGTTCGCCTGTGATGGGCTGTGGAAGATCGCTCGAAGCGCAAATTTTCCTGCGTTCCAGACCCCGGAATCCACAACTTCTAGTGACAGGAAGCTTCTGTTTTTTGTATAATTTAGAGAGAAATCAACATTTCAACAGACCCTACCATTACGGTTCTAGTTAGAGACTCATTTGAGATAGCCCTAGAGCTAATAGCGCGGCGGGCACCACGTAATCTGAGCGAGGCGAAATGATGGAGTTCACAGTCAGCAAAACGGATCTGGTTCGAGAACTGAACCTATCGCAGGGCGTGGTTGAAAAGAAGACCACCATACCGATTCTGTCCAATGTGCTGGTGGAGGCGACGGGGGATCGGATCAATTTAACGGCTACCGATCTGGAGTTGGGAATTCGCTCGTCCTGTCCAGCACGCGTGAAGAAGCAAGGCGCTGGGACAATTCCAGCCAAGCGCCTGCTGGACTATGTGCGCCTGCTCCCGGATGCCGATCTGGAAGTAAAGCTCCAGGACAATCAGTGGGCCAGCCTGGTATGCGGCCGATCGAAGACGCGCATTGCCGGCATGTCGCGCGAAAGCTTTCCAGAGCTTCCCCAAATGCCGGACGTGCTGGCGGAGATTCCAGTAGGCGTGCTGGCATCCATGATTTCGCGAACTATTTTCGCCATCTCGATGGAAGAATCGCGCTTCACGCTGAATGGATCGTTGCTACTGCTCAAAAATACAGGCCTGGCGATGGTGGCAACGGACGGGCATCGATTAGCGATGGTAGAGCATCCAATAGATCTACCTAGTATTACCAGCCCGTTTCGGGCGCTGCTGCCGCGCAAGGCGATGGGCGAGATTTTGAAGCTGGGGCAAGAATCGAACGCCGACGCTAAACTCTCGTTTTCGGGCGACGAGAATCATCTGTTCTTTCAGTTCGGAGAGCGTCTGCTGCTCAGCCGCAAGCTGACCGGCAACTTTCCAGATTTTGAGCGCGTACTGCCGAAGGACCATCCGCACTCGGTGGCGCTGGAGCGCGAGGAATTGCGCAAGTCCATCGAGCGCGTGTCGCAGTTCTCCGATGAGCGCTCCAGGGCAATTCGGCTGAGAGTCCAGGAAGGCGAGCTGCACATTCACTCGTCGCTGTCGGAAACTGGCGAGAGCGAAGAGAGCTTGCCTGCCGAATATAACGGAACCCCGGTGGAGATTGGATTCAACGCTGGCTACCTGCTGGATTTTTTGCGGGCGTCCAATGAAGCCAAAGTGACGTTTCATTTCAAAGATGCCAACAGCGCCGGCGAGCTGCGGCCCGCCGTGGATGGCGAAGCCGGATACAAGTACCGCTACGTCGTGATGCCGATGCGCATTTGATTTTCGTTAGCTTGTCAAAGTTGAGATAGGCGAAAGGAATTTGAGTTTTTACACATGGCAACAAAAGAAGTGACTCCAGTCGAGACTTACGATTCGAGTAGCATCAAGGTGCTGGAAGGCCTGGAAGCAGTGCGCTTACGGCCTGCGATGTATATCGGCTCAACCACGGAGAACGGGCTGCATCACCTGGTCTACGAAGTAGTAGACAATTCGGTGGACGAAGCGCTGGCCGGACATTGCGACAAGGTGGAAGTGACCATTCACCTGGATAATTCAATCACCGTGGTGGACAACGGCCGGGGCATCCCGGTGGACATGCATGAGGATGAAGGCGTGTCGGCCGCGCAAGTGGTGATGACGAAACTGCACGCGGGAGGCAAGTTCGATTCGAAGAGCTACAAAGTATCCGGTGGATTGCACGGCGTGGGTGTGAGCTGCGTGAATGCGCTGTCGGAAGTGCTGCAACTGGAGATCTGGCGCGACGGATATACCTGGGAGCAGGAGTATCGCAAGGGAGTCCCTCAGGCGCCGCTCGAGAAAGCGGGCAAGGCCGGGAAGAAGACGGGCACCAAAGTTACCTTTAAGCCCGACGCCACCATCATGGACGCGCATGTGTTCAACTTCGACACTCTGGCGCAGAGGCTACGCGAACTGGCGTTCCTGAACAAAGGCCTCACCATCTCGCTGACCGATGAGCGCGAGGAGCCGGCGAAGCAGCACGAGTTCCACTATGGCGGCGGAATCGCCGAGTTCATCCGGCACCTGAATAAGGGAAAAGCGGTGCTGCACGAGAAGCCGATTTACATTGAGGGCGAGCGCGAACTGCCGAATGGCGGCATGTTGACCATGGAAGTGGCGCTGCAGTACAACGACGGGTATTCGGAGAGCATTTTCAGCTTCGCGAACAACATCAACACCGTGGACGGAGGCTCGCATTTGAGCGGGTTCCGCAGCGCGCTGACGCGAACCATTAATTTCTACGGCCAACAAGCCGGGCTGTTTAAGGACGTCAAAGAGAACCTGACCGGCGATGACGTGCGCGAAGGTCTAACCGCGGTGGTGAGCGTGAAGCTGCCCCAACCACAGTTTGAAGGGCAGACCAAAGGCAAGCTGAACAGCGATATTCAAGGATTTATAGTACAGCTTGTCAACGAAAAGCTGGGCGAGCACTTCGACAAGAATCCGGCGGTAATGAAGAAAATCGTGTCGAAGGCCATCGACGCGGCGCGCGCCAGAGAAGCTGCCAGGAAGGCTCGAGACCTGACGCGCCGCAAGGGCGCCATGGACTCCGGCGGATTGCCGGGCAAATTGTCTGACTGTCAGGAGAAAGATCCCGAGCGTTGCGAGCTGTTCCTGGTGGAGGGAGAATCGGCAGGCGGCACCGCAAAATCGGGACGCGACCGGCGCTATCAGGCTATCCTGCCACTCAAAGGCAAGATCCTGAACGTGGAGAAGGCGCGTTATGACAAAATGCTGGGGCACGAGGAAATCCGCTCCATGATCACGGCCATTGGGACCGGGATCGGGTTGACGGACTTCGACGCCGCGAAGCTGCGCTACCACAAAATCATCATCATGACCGACGCCGACGTGGACGGATCGCACATCCGCACGCTGCTGCTTACGTTTTTCTTCCGGCACATGCAGGAGCTGATTAAGCGCGGACACGTGTTCGTGGCACAGCCGCC
This sequence comes from Bryobacteraceae bacterium, assembly GCA_050010415.1. Classification (GTDB taxonomy): domain Bacteria; phylum Acidobacteriota; class Terriglobia; order Bryobacterales; family Bryobacteraceae; genus Palsa-89. The sequence continues at coordinate 7,773 of JBEKLB010000159.1, forward strand.
GCTGTACTTGATCAAGAAGGGCAAGACGCAGAAGTACATCAAGGACGACAAGGAATTCACGCGCGAGATTTTGCGCCGGGCGACGGAAAATCTTACGGTTGAGGCCAAAGACGGCGCCAAGTTGGACGGCGCCGAATTGCGTGCGTTCCTGATTTCGCTGGACGAATTCCAGCAGATCTCGCGCCGCATGGAGCGCCGGCTGCGCGACGCGCGCGTGGTGGAAGCGCTATCGAACGTCGACTTCAAGGTGGACACCAAAGCCGATTTCCAGGACAAGGCCAATCTGGAGCCCGTGGTGGCTGCATTGAAGGCGGCCAAGGTGGAAGCACGGCTGGAGCGCGAGGAAGAGCACGAGGCGTGGAAGGTGATCTACCACGACCCCACGAACGCGGAGCGCGGAATCACGGTGGATCTAGCGATGCAGCCCGAGTTCCGGCGCATGCGAACCATCGCGCGCCAGGTTTCGAAGTTTAATCGGCCGCCTTTCAAGATTGTGAAAGAAGGGAAAGCCACGGAAGCGAAAGGCGATGCGGACACGCGGCCCGGGTGGCGCGAATTGCTGGACCAGGTGAAGAGCGAGGGGACGCGTGAGGTGTCTATCCAGCGCTACAAAGGGCTGGGCGAGATGAACGCCGAGCAACTCTGGGCCACCACGATGAACGCGGAAACGCGCACGCTGCTGAAAGTGGACCTGCACGATCTGGCCGAGACTGAGACCATCTTCTCAACACTGATGGGCGAGGACGTGGAGAGCCGGCGCAAGTTTATCGAAGAGAACGCGCTGGACGTGCGGAACCTGGACGTCTAAAGCAGCGTTCGAACGCCCCCACGTTTCGCGGCCGTCTTGATCGCGACCGAAGAGTCGACAACTAAACCGCTATTCACCGTCGACCCTCGTTCATCGCGTCTCTGATTTCCTTGTCAGTAAGCGGCTTGAAGCCCTTGTTCCGTGCGATCTCCTGGCGAAGCGCTCGAAGATGGGCCACGGGCTTATCGTGTCTGGTAATCACGATCTCCTCGCCTCGCGCTACGCGGTCCCAAAGTTCCCCAAAGCGAATTCGAGTTTAGATTACGTGGTTTCCGGCTCGCCCGCTTACAATAAGGCGATGGCTCGTTTCTCCGGTGTCGACTACCTATTGATCGATTCTTTGTTTACAGAACAAGAGCTGCTGGTGCGGCAAACGGCGCGGCAGTTTATTGAAGATCGGGTGATCCCGATCGTCCGCGACTGTTATCGAGACGGCCGCTTTCCGATAGAGCTGATTCCCGAAATTGGCGCCCTTGGATTCCTGGGCGCAAACCTGGAAGGCTATGGCTGCGCGGGGCTGAGCAACGTGGAGTACGGCCTGATCATGCAGGAGATCGAGCGTGGCGATTCCGGACTGCGTAGCTTCGTTTCCGTGCAGGGTGCGCTGGTGATGTACCCCATCTACACCTATGGATCCCCTGAACAGAAGGATCGCTGGCTGCCGAAAATGCAATCGGGCGAAGCGGTCGGGTGCTTTGGGCTCACCGAGCCCGGTTTCGGGTCCAATCCAGCGGGCATGCAGACGCGCGCGAAACAGGATGGCGATCATTGGATTCTGAACGGCGAGAAGACCTGGATCACAAACGGTTCCATGGCTGACGTCGCCATCGTGTGGGCCCGCACCGAAGGGGGCATTCGTGGATTCCTGGTCGAAAAAGGAACGCCCGGATTCACAACGTCCGACATCCATGGCAAGTTGTCGATGCGCGTATCGGTGACGTCCAGCCTGGCGCTGTCGGATTGCCGGGTGCCTGCGTCGGCCATGCTGCCCGGCGCGCAAGGGCTCAAGGGTCCGCTCAGTTGTCTATCCCAGGCGCGCCACGGCATTGGATGGGGCGTGTTAGGCGCCGCCATGGATTGCTATGAGACAGCGCGCCAATATTCGATCGACCGCAAGCAGTTCGACGGCCGGCCCATTGCGAGCCATCAACTGGTGCAGGAAAAGCTGGCGTGGATGATCACCGAAATCACCAAGGCGCAATTGCTCGCGATTCAAGCGGGGCGCGTGAAGGATCAAGGCAAGATCGATCCCGCGCACATCTCGATGCTGAAACGGAATAACGTGGCCATGGCGCTGGAGTGCGCAAGGCTAAGCCGCGACCTGTTGGGTGCGAATGGCATCATGGATGAGTACCCTATCATGCGGCACATGTGCAACCTGGAGACGGTGAAAACGTATGAGGGAACGGATCACATCCACACGCTGGTTATCGGGGAGCGAGTGACGGGAGTGGCTGCGTATAAGTAGAGACGGGAATACGAGGGAGACAAGGAATACCAGGAATACCGGCGATCTGCGTTTCCGTCCGGCGAATCAGGCGTTCCCACACCGAATCGGGATCGGCGTGAAACACCGTCCCCACCTCGGCCGGCATGCTGTGCCAGGCGCCCAGTTCCACTTCATGTTCTAACTGGCCGGCGCCCCAACCCGCGTAGCCCATATAGGTGTGAAACACAGTGGCCTCGGCACGGGAAGCCAGCGTTGCCGCAAGCTGATCTTTGTCGCTAATCAGGTACACATCGCTGAAAACCTTTTGCGCGCCCTCCGGCTTACCGGCCGATTTCAGCAGCGCCAGTACGCTGTTCAACTCCACCGGCCCGCCGATGTACACCGGGTCATTGCGGCCGCCGGCTTCCTTCAGGTCGTGGAACACGCGCGAAATTGGCACGTCGGTGCGCCTATTGAGCACCAGGCCAACTGCGCCTTGGTCTTGGTTATAGTGCACCAGCAGAATGACGGTCTTCGAAAAGTTCGGATCGCCCAGGTCACGGCTCGCCACCAGCAGGCGGCCTATGGCGAGATCGTCGGTTTGACAAAATGCCGGCGAGCACGCGAGTAACAAAAGCGCTCCGAGTAACCGCGCAGCCATGTTTCATTCTAGACCCACGGCCGCCCCAATAAGCGACGATACAATGTAGTTGGGGGTTTTCAGAATGATCCTAGAAGCGATTCCGTCGTCGGAACAGGAAACCAATCCGTGGGTTTCCGCTGAGGCACGCTTCGACGAAGCCGCAGAACTGCTGGGCTTGGATGAAGGCTTGCGCAAGATTCTGCGAACGCCCGCGCTCGAGTTGAAGGTCAGCGTCCCGGTGATGCTGGATGACGGACGGTACGAAGTTTTCACCGGCTATCGTGTGCATCATTCGATTGTGCGCGGTCCGGCCAAAGGCGGAATCCGGTTCGCGCCGGATGTGACGCTGGACGAAGTGCGGGCCCTGTCCGCCTGGATGACTTGGAAATGCTCGGTGGTGAATATTCCCTTCGGCGGCGCCAAAGGCGGAGTGATTTGCGATCCCGACGTTCTGTCTCCCGGCGAACTGGAGCGCATCACGCGCCGCTATACATCCGAGATCATGGACATCATCGGGCCCGAACGGGATGTGCCGGCGCCCGATATTAATACCAATCCGCAAACCATGGCGTGGATTATGGACACTTATTCCATGCACAAACGCCACACCGTGACGGGCGTGGTTACGGGAAAGCCGCTGGCTCTCGGCGGATCGAAGGGGCGCACGGAGGCAACCGGCCGAGGCTGCATGATCGTCACCATGCAAGCCCTGCGGCGATTCGGCCTGGATGTGGCCAATACTCGCGTCGTCATCCAGGGCTTCGGCAACGTGGGCGGCATGTCGGCCAGGCTGATGGCGCGCTCCGGTTTCAAGATCATCTGCATCATTGAATACGACGGCGCGGTATACAATCCGGAAGGTTTGGATATCGAAGCGCTGATGCAGCATCGCCGCGAGACGGGTTCTATCACCGGGTTTGCCGGAGGCCGAGATATCGACCGGGAGTCCGCATTTTTCCTGGATTGCGAAGTCCTGCTACCGGCCGCCAAAGAGAACGTGATCACCACCGCTAATGCCGATCGCATCAAAGCCAGGATTATTTGCGAAGGCGCAAATGGACCTACCACGTCGGAAGCCGATGCGATTTTGGCCGACAAGAAAATCTTCGTGATTCCCGATATTCTCGCCAACGCAGGCGGCGTCACGGTTTCCTATTTCGAATGGGTGCAGGATCGTCAAGGGTTCTTCTGGAATGAGCAACTGGTGAACGGCCGCCTGGAAGAGATCATGGTGAACAGTTTTCAAGACGTAGTGGGCTTCGCCGAGAAGCACAAGGTGCACAACCGGCTGGCGGCCTACATGCTTGCGATCGATCGAGTGGCATCGGCCATGCAGACCCGCGGTCTGTATGCCTGAAGGCGACCCGGACGCGCCGGCGTCGTCCCAATTGCAATCCACGCCGCTCATGCGGCAGTACCACGCCATCAAGCAGCAGGTTCCCAACGCGCTGCTGATGTTTCGCCTCGGCGATTTCTACGAGCTGTTCTACGATGACGCGGTCACCGCGGCGCGTGAGCTCGAAATTACACTCACTGCGCGGAACAAGGAAAAAGGGCAAGCCATCCCGATGTGCGGCGTGCCTTATCACGCGGCGGACGGTTATCTCGCACGGCTGATTCAGAAAGGTTACCGAGTCGCCATTTGCGATCAGATGGAGGAGGCTGGGCCCGGCAAGAAGCTGGTGAAGCGCGAGCTGACGCGCGTGGTGACGCCAGGAACCGCCACGGAATCGTCCCTGCTGCGCTCGCACGAGAACAATTATCTGGCTGCCGTTTGCCGCAACGGCACTCGAGCCGGGATCGCGCATGTGGACATCTCAACCGGCGAATTTCACGCAACGGAGCTGGATGTCTCGGACGTAAACGCGGCGCTCGAGAATTTGAACGTGCGAGAGGTGCTGGCGGCAGAGTCGGTAAAGGATGTGCCGGGATTGCGGACCGCACTCGATGACTGGATCTTCAGCCTGGATTATGCCGACCGCGCGTTGCGCGAGCATTTTCACCTCTTGACGCTGGATGGATGCGGCCTGGGGGGCAAGCCTCTGGCGGTTTCGGCGGCGGGCGCCATCTTGCATTATTTGCGGGACACGCAAAAATCGGCGCTCGATCATTTGGATCGGCCATCGTTCTATGACCGCTCTGACTCGATGATCCTGGACGCCGTCACCGTTCGGAATCTTGAGCTGCTGGAGCCTCTCTTCGCGGGCGAGAGCCGCGAGTCCACGCTGATTCACGTCCTGGATCAAACCTCGACCGGCATGGGTGGGAGAATGTTGCGCGCGCGATTACTGCGGCCATGTCTGCAGCTCGAAGAGATCGAGGCGCGGCTGGACGCGGTGAAGGCCGCGCTCGAAGCCACCATTGCCCGATCGGAGACGCGCAAGCTGCTGGGAAACATTTTGGATCTGGAGCGATTACTTGCGAAGCTGACGCTTGGAACCGCCGGCCCGCGGGAGTTGTTGGCGCTGGGACGTTCGCTCGCGCTGGTGCCCAAGCTGAAAGAGCAGGTAGCTGCTTTCAACGCCGTGCGTCTGCGTTCGATTTCCGCTCAGTTGGATGAAATTCCCGAGGTACGCGACCGAATTTTGAACGCGATTGCGGAGGAACCGCCGGCGAATCTAGCCGACGGCGGCACCATTCGATCTTGCTTTCACAGCGGCCTCGATGAGTTGCGCGATCTTAGCCGCAACAGCCGCCAATACATTGCCCAGATCGAACTGCGCGAGCGCACGCGTACGGGCATTCAATCACTGAAGGTGCGCTTCAACAATGTATTTGGATACTACATCGAGATCTCG
>JBEKLB010000160.1:0-13416 GCA_050010415.1 Bryobacteraceae bacterium
TTGGAGTCCTACAACCTAAGCGGAATCAGCTCCGCGCCCAGCACCACCATCAGCGCAACCACGTTGGCCCTCCCGCCGCCTACCGGCCTCCAGGCCACGGCGGTGACGGCATCCAGCGTCTCCCTGAGCTGGACTGCCTCGGGCGGATCAGACCCACCCACGAGCTATCGCATTCTCAAGGGCACATCGCCTTCTTCGCTCTCGATCATTGTGGCGAAAAATCTGGGTACCACGTACACAGATTCCCATGTGGTGAAGTCAACGACCTACTATTACGAAGTCGAGATGGTGGATTCGTTGGGCCGCACCTCGGGACCGAGCAACATGCTCACGGTGACCACGCCTTAAGAGGCTTCGAGATCGCTGCCGCCTCTTGCTTCTAGTTAATCGCAGTTGTCCGATGAATGGGCATGCGTGGAGGAAGATAACCTTACCAAATGATGGGGTGTAGCCTTGGTGGTCGGTGTCGCCTAACCGAGCAGGAAAGTACCAGATTGGTACCAAGTTGTAGTTGGCAGTGGCAAGCCCATGGTAAGATTGACGCGAATCTAAATTTTATGTTGAAACGTCGATCTGCGGCCGGAGCCGCTGGCATCGCTATGTTATTGCTAGCGAAGGCGTCCTTTTCGCAAACACCCAGCGGCTGGCCCTTCGCCGGTTTTGATCTGAATGATAGCCATTGGGCGTCTGCGGAGTCCACTCTAACTACTGAAAACGTTAGCTTTCTCACCGTGCAATGGAAGTTCACGACCCAGAACGACGTCTCCGCCACGCCGTCCGTGGATTCCACTGGAGGCTATGTCTACTTTCCCGATTGGTCTGGGAACCTATACAAACTGAACGCGGCTACGGGTGCCGTTGTCTGGACGAAAACGATGACCGATTATGGCTTGACGCCTGGGGTCATGTCGCGCACCACGCCGACGCTATACGGCACGACGGTGATCATCGGCGCGAGCGTAGGGCTGAGCAGCGCGGAAGGGTACGGGGCCTATCTTTTGGCGCTGAACGCGAGCGATGGCAGTCTGATCTGGAGCACGATGCTCGATCCCGACTTGAATGCCATCTCAACCGCTTCCCCTATCATTTACAACGGTATCGCGTATGTGGGTGTGTCCTCCAGGGAAGAAGCCTTAGCTGCGCCGACGTTCCGCGGAAGCCTGGTCGCAATTTCGCTCAGTAATGGGGCGATCCTGTGGCGGACTCATTTCGTCCCCGTAACATACACTGGCGCTCCGGTTTGGTCCAGCACACCCGTTATCGACGTCACGAACAGCCAGATCTATGTGACCACGGGCAACAACTACGTGGTTCCCACCTCCGTTGACAAATGTGAGCAGGCCGTTATTGGAAACCCTGCGGCGCTGGTGGCATGCCAGCCGGATAATTTTGAGGATTCGATTGTCGCACTGGACCTCGCGACCGGAAAAGTGAAGTGGGCGTACCGCTGTTCCGCCACCGATGCGTGGATTAGCGCCTGCAAACATAATGGAGCTGCTTGCCCCAAGCCTGAAGGAATGGATCTCGATTTCGGAGCCGGCGCCAATCTTTTCACCGCGAATATTAATGGCGTTCCAACTCAGTTGGTCGGAGCGGGACAGAAGAGCGGTGTGTATTGGGTGGTCTCGACTAGCGGCGTGCCGCTGTGGCATACCGTTGTCGGGCCGTACTCAAAGCTCGGCGGAATGGAGTGGGGTACGGCGTCCGACAACCAGCGCATCTACGTGGCGCTCGACAACCCGAACCAGACCAGCTACACCTTACAGCCTTCTGGAACCTCCTGGAACGGAAGCTCCTGGGCGGCACTGGACCCAGCCACGGGGGCAGTTCTCTGGCAAGTGCCCGATCCGGGTGAGAGCACCGTCTTTAAGTCCCAGCACTCCATGGCGCTGGGTCCTGTGACCGTAGCGAATGGATTGCTCTTCGTCCCTTCCATGTCGGGGTACATGTACGCACTCAATGCGGCGACCGGGGCAATATTATGGTCGTTCGAAGCACCCGGCTCGGTGAACGCGGCGCCGGCGGTGGTGAACGGCACGGTTTACTGGGGTACCGGCTATCACAACTTCCCAGTAAGCGAACCGGTGGGAACGGCCAGCAACACTTTCTATGCGTTCGCTCTACCGAGCAACTAACGCGCGTTTGCGTTGGTGAATCAGTTTCAGACTGGAGCTAGTGTCCTGCCCAGTGGCTGGTGACGTAGGTCAAAGAGTCCGAGCGTTCCGTACAACCTTCCCGGTTCCAAAGTGATCCAACTCGCGCAACGTGCGACGCTGCTTTCGATAGCGGTAACCCATGGCGTGCCTTAAATCGGGAACAGCCGATATTGGCAGTTGGGGCAAGGACGGGTGGAGACAATACGCCGCGCCAGCAGCACATTCGAAGGACGCCCCGAAGGCCAGCAGCACATTCGAAGACGACAGGAGGTCGTGCACCCGAGAACGCCGACTCGCAGACTACCGGACGGGGGCGCTATGGCTGCCGTGGCGTCATCGACGAGGCATTTGGAATCCCCTGCCAGATCTGCAAGCCGAAATACGGATTGACCGTTCCCACGAACAAACCATAGGCAGTGGCTGAGAAACTGCGAAATCCATAGTTAAATTCGTCCTCGAAGCCGTTAATGTCGACCGCCGAGAAATTCACGCCGTCGCATGAGGACCATAGGTCGGCTCCCAGTTCCGGAGCCACTAATGCCGCGAGCGACGGACTGTCCCGATATATGGTGCTTCCGTCGGACGTACCGACGTAAAGACAGCCGTTGTAATCTGCCATGCGCCAGAACTGATTATTCAGCGCCCAGCCGAACCCCTTCCCCAGGCCGCTCAGGGGGGTCTTTTCCCCGTCCGGCGTGCTGCGCGCAGTCCCCACAATCAAATCCCAGGAATTATCCGAGTTGATCCGATACAACTCGGCGCCACCGACGCTAAAAGGGTGGTTCGGATCGACACCAAGGCCTGCCAGGTAAAGACTGCCATTGTACTCCAGCATGTGTAGGATTTCATGGTTAGGATATGTGGCGTAACCACCATTGGTAATAACCTGCGTAAAGGTATAGGGCGGCTGAGCGTTTGTGTAATATACTTCGAAGCCCGTTTGTTCGTTCCGATACGCGACATACAGGTAGCCGTTATAAACAGCTATTTCGCACACCTGCATACCGGCCGTGGGCGGAGGAATCACCTGGAACGCGTTGTCCCCTTCCTGTGGATTGGCCGATTCCAGAAGCTGCCAGCTCGACCCTGCCGATCCACCAATGAAGCCCGCAGCCGAGACAATGTAAAAGTTGCCGTTGTAAGTGACGATGTCCCTGAAGGATTGATTATGCAAAGTTCCCAGAAGCGTGCCCGGATCCTGCGGCACCGGATTGAAATTCACGCCGTCCGTCGACCGTAGCAAGCGCGCTCCCGGAATTTTAGGCCACACATCAGACGCGCTGGCGCCGCTCACATACAAGGCCTGGGTACCATCCGATTCGGTAAACACGCCCATGCCCCGGAAACCGGTGTCGGGAGCTGTATATGTCCCATAGCCTGGTATCAGAACATTCAAAGGGGACTGAAACACCCTGGTCCATGCGCCGGTAAGCGGGTTCCACGACCAGATTTCGGCCTGCAGCAGTGGAGGTAATTCCGAAATAAGCGGCGGGCAAGAGACGTCCGGATCGGTAGGAGGGTATGGATCAGCCGAATGGTTGTCGTGTTCCTGGGCCGCGGCCATACAGTTTTGCGCGCGATCGGTACCCACCAAAAGCTGCCCGTTAAACCATTGCATCGACCAGGCATAGCCGTTCTGGCGGTCGCCATCAAAGCCCTGCAGGGAGACTTGCGTGAAGTCGTCCCGGGTTAAAGAAACGGACTGGGCTTCCCCCATCCGGGAAACCAACAGCAGCAGCGGCAGAGCCCATAGCCCCGCCCACCGCATGGGAGAACGTTCCTGAATGATAATCATGCCTTTTTCCATTGCACGGTTGTGACGCTGTACGGCCCGATAACAACGGGATTGCCCGAGGTCACCGTCTCAATTTGAACGGTATTGGGCGCGGAAGCCGTGTTGCTGATGCTCTTGTCGGAGTTCGAGACATAAGTGACGGTGAGCGTTTGCCCCAACTTCGTTCCGTTTACCTGGATGGTTACTTTCGAAGAGTACCCAGACTTGTTGGTAATTAGCAGATAGTGCAATCCGTTGTCACCCTGGTAAGCCTGCGAATAGATGGCTGGAATCGGGTTGCCGTCGTATCCCTGAATGGGGACAGCAGCGCCACCGGTCACGGTGGTAGGCCAGATGTGAGTGCTGTTGTTGATTGCCTGGTTGGCTACCGCAAGTGCCAAGGCGGGAGCAGAAGTGTAAAACTCGAAGGGAGTGTTCGGATCGGTCGCTGTATTCGTCGAATAGTTCGGGTTCGCGCTGACCTGACCGATCAAATAACTTTCGTAATCGTTGACCGCGCGTATCAACCCGAAGTTAACGGAATTGCCCATGTAAAGCGCGTGGGCCGCAACGCCCCGCACGTTCGGGCAAGTGGACATCCGCGCAATGTACTCGGCCAGGAAGATCCCGTTGTAGAGCGTGGGCGTCAACGGGAGATTATTCAACGCCGACGCGTTCAATTCGGTTACGAAAATTGGAGTGTTCGCACCTATCAGCGGGAGCAGATAGGAATTGACGTAATCCACTGTTCCATGAGCCAGCACTCCGTTTAAGATCTGGGAGGCGGTGGTATTATCGACGGAACTCGAAATGGGATACATGTGAAAGGAGACCGCGTTCCAGTAGCGAGGTGCGTAGGCTGCCATACCGTCGTCCCAGGCCGTGTAGTTAACCGGTGGCCCGGTAAACTGTCCAGCGTAGAAAAGTCCGACGGTGGCGCTCGGATTGGCGGAGACTATTTCGCTGAAATACGGGGAATTCATGGCAGACGCATAAGAAGCGGGTGACGGGAAAATGAGCGGAAACAGGTACGGCTCATTCGCCAGCTCCCATTCCAGGACATTTAAGCCGTATCCCTGGGCGGCGGTAACCATATCAGCTGCGCTGGAGGGACTGGTATCCGTGTAGGCGTTGAACGTAACAGCGGTGTTGGCGCCCAGGCTCTGTACGAAGTTGGCGAAGTCAGAGAAATAAACGCCGCCCTTGGCCTGAGTGAGCTGCTGAGCCGTGACAAGCTCGCCGGCAGTGAAAGAATCCACCAGCGGGGGATTGCCGGCGATCAGCTCATCCAACCAGCCGGTATTGGTGTGACCCGCCTGCCAGTCAAACGGCATGGATACCGTACCCGCTGGAAACCGGATCCAGCCAGGATTGAGCGGTTCGACGGCGCTCAGAAACTTGGGGTCGTAGTATTCCACACCGTTGCGTGGCTGCGGAGCGCTAAAACCACTGAATTTGGCGGGAATGACCGAGGATTTTTGGGTATTGATGTTGATTACGACAGCTGTGGGATTGGACGAAGTGATGCTGCAATTCGTGCTGGCCTTCCCGGCAGGAGTGCCGGTCGAGTCGGCAACACTGGCGGTGAAGGAGAAAGTCCCGGTCTCGGTGGGAGTGCCGGTGATGCCTCCGGTAGTGCTGTTCAGTGACAGCACCAACGGCAAGGAACCCGCAGTAATAGAGTAGGTGTAAGGCGGCACACCGCCGCCGGCTGTCAGAGCGGAAGCGTACGCCGTGCCGTCTTGCGCGGTATTGAGGGGACAGGCCAGCGTCACAGGCGCCGGCGCAATAGTCATGCCGCAATTGGCGGATGCAACATCGGAGCCGATTGAGTCTACAACGGTAGCCGTGAATGGATAGGTTCCAGGCCTCGTGGGCGCTCCCGTGATGGCGCCTGTCGAGGAGTTCAGGGATAGGCCTTGCGGTAGCGAACCCGCACTGATGGAGAACATGTACGGCGGCACTCCACCGCTGGCTGTCAGTGAGGAGGAGTATGACACACCAACCGTACCTGCATTGGAGGCGCAAGCGAGCGTTATAGGCGACGGACTATTGACCACTGCCAGACTGTATAAACTCGGCATACGCCAACTGCGGTAGGCAGGATCGTCGCCTTGGTACTCATACGCCACGGAAGCACTTGGGGTAACCTCAATGCTCTGCTCGTAACTGTGGACGCCTGGATTTATATATCCGGGTTCGAAGGCGTAATCTCCGTTTGTAAGCAACTGCGCGGTTCCCAGCGCTGGAGAATAGCCGTCCAGGGAAACATTCAGATTGAGGGAAACCTGCATGTCCGTCTGATCGACATTGAGCACCTGCCCGCGGCTGGTTTCGCCGGGAAATTCCAAAACCCGCGTATTGCCGTCGTCAAAGAGCGAAAGGATCTGCTGGCCGCCATATTGGAACTCCACGTAATGCTGTCCGGAAAACCACGGATAGGGATCGGTAGAATTCATGGTGAAATCCCCGCCGAGTCCCAGCCGCCAAAGGATATCGCCGGTGCCTTGGCCGTTGTTGTAGTCGATCTTTAGCACCCAGTCCTGGTCACGGAGGGAGATCAGCAGGCTGCCGTCCGAAGGCTCGTATTGGGCGCTGTTGCCGTGGAGCCAGTCCGCGGCGGTGTTGGCAAGCATTTCCGCGGGACAACCCAAAGCCTGAAAGCAGGACGCGTTAACCACACAGGACTCGCCGCGAACCGCGGCACGATTGATATCAAGCTGCGTGCCGCCGCCAGCATGGTCAAAAGCGTTCCAGTGCCATACCACTTGAAAGTTTTCATCCAGCTCGATAATCATCAGGCCGATGATGTCAATGGGTCCGCTGGAACCCTGCGTCCCAGCGGGATAGATCCCCTGCAGGGAGCCGAATGTAATGGTGTGGCCGTTCGGCAGCCGTATGGCTTCATGATGGAAATTGCTAATGGGGTCGGTTCCAGCGGCTACCAGTTGCTCGGATACGCGATCGGCGTTGGTTTGGCGGATGATGTTGCCGGCCAGGTCGACCTCGCGAACCAGCTCCTGATCCGTGTTGGTTCCGTAACTGCCCGTACCTGTCCCAGGGCCCTCCGAGATCATCATGAGGGTGGTTCCCAGCAAATTATTGCCAGGAACGATGCGCACGATTTGAGGATGGTCGAGCCCGTAATACCAAAGAACGTGCCCCTCCAAATCCGTAGCCTCAGGGTAAGCCCCGAGAAAACAGGGCCCTATTGCTGAAAATCCAGTAAACACGACGCCACTGCTGACGTCCGCTTGGGGCGAAGGTTGCATTAATGCCTCTACGACCGGGAACGTGATGGTGGAGGGGAGAGGGCCCGTGGTGAATGGCAGGATCGTGCTGTTCGGTACGATCGTCTTTCCGGTAGCGACCTCGTAGTGCATGTTATAAGTACTGGCGTGCCGCATCCCGGCGATATAGAAATTCATGGTGCCGCCATGACACGATCGGAAATTCGTGTAGGTCATCGCCGTCGAACCGCTCAATTCGAAGCCCACCCGCATGAAACTTCCAGCAGTACAACTGGGCGCGCTGAACAAAGCGATCAGAGGGTTGGCCGTGGCGGTCACCACCGGCTGGTTACCGGTGACCAGAGCTTCGACCCCAAAATTGGATACGGTTTGAGCCGTTTGACCCGCCAGATAGTCTCGGGCGGTCACCCGGATCTGATAAGTGCCTTCCCAAAGGTTGGGCGTCCAATTCAGGGTGTTCCCAAGACTGAAGTCGCTGATGGTAGAGAAGGTCGGATTGGAACCCGGCGGTGCGACTTCGAACTTGTAGGTGACTGGGCCGGGGTTTGAGTCAGTCGCGGACGCAGTCCACGTGATCATGGTGCCCAGGATCTGGGGTGACGCCGACGAAGGCGTGAGCTGGACTTGGATGGTGGCACGCAAGGGCGTGCTGAGGCAACCACAGACGGCTAGAATTACCGCCAACAAACATCGACTACGCCCGAGCGAGCAGGTGTTACCTGGTCTCTGCAACGCTCTTCTCCCTTTGTTTGCCATGGGCACCGTTGGAACGTGTTCTAAGGTGGCCAAGACTCCTCAAGCGTCTTAAGATTATGCGTGGTCTGCCAGGAAAATGCAAGGCGGCAGCTCGTGTCGACTTCCGCCATAAATCTCAATGATTAAAAGTGTTAAATCTCACCGCAGCTATCAGTTAGCAGGTTTGCAGCCAGGTCTGGAAGCCGGCGAGCGCATAGGCGGAGTAGTACTTTACACACCTCGGCGCGATCATACATAGCCCAAGAGGTGTTGTATACTTCTGTGTCTGCGCGCTCCTGAAAAGTCACAAGGAGTTCTATATGTACTGGATGTACTGGAAAATTCGAGACTGTTTGCCGGAATCACACCTAGGGCTTTCCGCTATCCTGCGAAAACCCACTCTTATAGCTGTTCTTATGCCAGTGACGCTCTGCGCACAGCTCGCAAACTTCACCACACGGAGAGACACTCAGACCTCCAAGGGCCCCATCTCGATTGCGGCGGGCAATCTGAACAACAACGGATCTGTCGACTTGGCCGTCGTCAATTCCGGCTCGAGTACTGTTACTTTATTGAAAGGCAACGGTACCGGTTTTTTCAAAGCGGGCGGCACACTCACGGCGGGCACCAATCCCCTGAACGTGGCGATTGCGGACCTGAATAAGGATGGAAATGCGGATATCGTGGTCACCAATTACGGCTCTGGCACGGCTAATACTCCCGACCCCGGCACCGTTTCTGTTTTCTTAGGGAATGGCAACTTGACCTTTCAGCCGGCGGTCAACTATCCCGCAGGGACTAACGCGGGAGCCATAGCGGTGGCTGACGTGAATGGCGATGGCTACTTGGATCTGGTGGTCATCAACCAAGAGGTGGAGGGAACCGTGTCGGTTCTTCTCGGCAACGGCGATGGAACCTTCCAGGCCCCCATAAGCTCGTCTACCGGCGGGGACAATCCGGTGTCGATTGTCTTGGGCGATTTCAACGGCGATGGCAAGCTGGATGCAGCCATCGCCGACAGGTTCGCCGGGGATGTCTTTATCATTCTGGGTAATGGGGACGGCACCTTTCAGCCGCCATCGCTGATCCCCGTGGGGGGTGGGCCCGCCTCCATAGTCACCGCCGACTTTAATCACGACGGGCATCTGGATCTGGCAGTGGCCGGCTCTTTCTTCAACTCCGTTTATGTGTTGCTGGGCAACGGCGATGGGACCTTCCAGCCAAAGGTGAGATATGTCGCCGACAACGGCCCGCTCTCACTGGTGGTGGCTGATTTCAACGGCGATGGCAAGCTGGATCTGGCGGTGGCCGACAATGCAGCGAACGATATCGCAGTGCTCCTGGGAAATGGCGATGGTACCTTCCAGCCAGCCACTTTATGGACTACAGGCACGGCGCCCGAGTGCCTGGTGGTGGCTTCTTTTCACAGCGCCAGCCTGTCGGACCTGGCCGTGGCCAATTCCGGGTCGGCCACCGTTTCTGTCTTTCCTAGCAACAATAACGGCACATTTCAGGTGGCTCCAAGCTATGCGGCAGGCGTAACCAGTCCACAATCGATCACCAGCGCGGACTTCAACGGAGATAACAAGCTGGATGTGGCGGCCGCATCTGCTTCCGGAATCGCGGTCCTGCTAGGGAATGGCGACGGCACCTTTCAGGCGCCTGTGGCGACATCCAGCGTTGGGCAGGGTGCGATCGCGACGGCCGATTTCAATGAAGACAACATACCAGACCTGGTAACTACCAATCCTTCCCTTGGCTTGGTGACGATCTGGTTAGGCAAAGGTGACGGAACGTTCCAGCCACCAGTCACCTACTCAGCCGGGCCGAACCCGGTTTCTGTCATCACGGTGGATTTCAGAAAAAACGGCAAGTACGATCTGGCGGTGGTTAACCAAACTAATCCCGGCACGGTCTCGATTTTACTGGGCAATGGGAATGGGACTTTCAATCCGGCCCAGACCTTTGCGGTGGGTTCGCTACCCGCGGCCTTGGTCACCGGCGACACGAGGTCCAACGGGAAATATGATTTGATGGTGGCCAACTCCGGCTCCAATAATGTCTCCGTGCTGCTGGGCAATGGGGATGGAACATTCCAGCCCGCCGTGAATTATGCCGTGGGCGCTAAACCAACCTCGATCTCCCCTGCCGACTTCACTGCCGTCAAGAAAGTGGATCTGGTGGTGTCCAATAGCCAAGGCAACAGTCTTTCGGTTCTGCTGGGTAACAATAACGGAACCTTCGGCACCGCCACTACGATCACGGGCGAAGTGATGCCGATTTATGTGGCTGTGAGCGATTACAACGGCGACGGCAACCAGGACGTGGCTGTGCTGAGCGCCTATGAAGGCAACGTGGATATCCGGTTGGGGAACGGCAATGGCACCTTCCAGAGCCCGATGCGCTTCGGCGCGAATACCAACCCGCTTTCTGTAGCGGTGGGCTTTTTCAGCCGGCCCAAGTGGCCGGACATTGTGGTCGCCAACAGCGGCTCGAACAACATCTCGAGTTTGGTCAACGTCGTACAATAGCCAGGCGCAAGCCTTGCCGTTGGTCCGCCCTGATGCCGGACCAAATGAAAGAGAGATGCAACCCGATGAGAGGGAAGTTTAGCCTGGTCGCATTGCTGTCGGTGGGTCTTGTTGCGATGATCGTCATCGCAATATCCGCCCAAGCCGCCACGCCCACGATACCCACGTTCTTCGCCCGCCCTCGTGCGCGGTAACGAGCGTAGCGGGAACTCCTCCGGTCGCTTGATGCCGGCTGTCGTCCGAGTCGGTTGCCGCGAGCCTGGTTAGCTAGCGCAGTCTATGGCTACTCGGAAGCCGAGGTTTCCCGTCGCGCTGCCGGGTGTGTTAAATGTTCTGGCGGAATTGCGGTAGCGGAAGCAATAGGAACGGTGACAGAGATAGGATCCACAAAATCCGTAATAGTCCGGGGTGGTCTCAAAAGTCCCGACCGTCACCCCGCGACCGTTGAGGCCGGAGATTTGATAGCAGTAGCTGGGGCCGTTGCCACC
Organism: Bryobacteraceae bacterium; assembly: GCA_050010415.1. GTDB lineage: Bacteria > Acidobacteriota > Terriglobia > Bryobacterales > Bryobacteraceae > Palsa-89. Next base: position 10,936 of record JBEKLB010000160.1, read on the forward strand.
GTCGCTGAGGCTGGTACTTCGAGGGCCGGAAAGTCTTCTCACAATAGCGGCAACGCCGTTCTCCCACACGGGGCGTTATCGCATCTGGCAAGACGCAAGAATTTTAGAAACTGATGTTGATTACTTGCCGCGTCCCCGCCGATGGGCCGGAAACCTAACTACAAAACCGAGCAAATCGCGGTCGTTTTAGCTCGAACAACATCTCGAGTATGGTCAACGTCGTACAATAGCCGAAGAGAAAGTGTTGCAAACGAGCGAACGACTGACGGATATGCCCTCAGGCGAAATGAAGTGGATCGTAAATCGGCGGTCGTATGTAAACCGGGAGAGAGCGTGCTTCTAGTAGATCAAGCCGGGCGCTAAGCTTTCGTATCATAGTCGATCCGACCAGCGCCTGCCGAGATCTTTTGGATCGATCGTGATCCGCTCATGCACGCTCAACATGAGCGGGCACCGCGGGTCCTGGCCCTATAATTAGGCCGGATCTAACGCACAACTATAATGGCATTCATTCACCGAGCAGTACTTGGACTCTTGCGGCTTGTTCCGTGATGCAGTGCACCGATCCTTGCCACCATCGAGAGGCAAGAGCGCGTTGGCCGAAGTGAGCGCGCCTCAGCAGCGACTGGAAACTGTACGGCAACTGCACAAAGAGGGCTGAGTTTGCGCGCGATCGCGGCGAAGGTGCACGCCTCCGCGATGACTGTGCAACGCTTCATTTAGCGGGAGCAACGCGCCTAAGAGTTTGCCGCAACCGCACATCGCGCCTGGCCGGAAAGATCAATTCAAAAGGGCTGCCGACTTGTTCCGCTCATTTGGTTTCCATGAAGGAGTGTTAAGAACTTGTTGCAATCGAGACGATTCGCTTTATACTAAACGAAGCTTTCGAAGCCAAATGCCAATCCAGGGTATATTTTCATGGCCGGAAGGCTAACCCCCAAAATATGGAGAGCAAAAAATCGTGACCAGGGCGCTACGGTTGACACTCTTGCCCAATGTTTCAGTTACTGGCGCCGGTTCCTTTCGGGTTGCTTTCGTTTTCGCGGTCATAGTCTTCTCGTTGGTGTGGACGTCCCCGTGTTTTGCACAGGGATTCTCCTTAGCGGCGCCCCTGAGTTATCCGTCCGGCGCGGACAGTTACTCGGTGGTTCTGGGCGACCTCAACGGCGACGGTAAACTGGACGCGGTGGTCACGGATTCCAATGTCAGCACTGTATCGGTTTTGCTGGGGAATGGCGATGGCACCTTCCAGCCGGCCGTGGCCTACCATACCTTTCCGGCGCCCCGGCACGCCGTAATCGGGGATTTTAACGGGGACGGGAAACTGGATGTGGTGGCCACCGCCTACGAGTCGAGCGGCAATGAAGTTTCGGTGCTTCTGGGAAACGGCGATGGCACCCTGCAGCCGGCCGTGGCCTATCCTACCTGCGCCCCGGGACCGTACGGAATCGCGACGGCCGATTTCAATGGTGACGGCAAACTGGACCTGGTAGTCACAGACGGAGGCACGGGCTCTTCGGGGCCCGAAAGGCGGATCTCGATATTGCTGGGGAACGGAGATGGCACATTCGCTCCAGCGGCATGTTACCAGGTTTCAAGCGGACCACTCAGCGTAGCGATCGGAGATTTGAACGGCGACGGGAAACTGGATTTGGCGATCGGCGCTTTCTGGGGCGCAGCGCTGGACGTCCTGCTCGGCAATGGAGACGGCACGTTTCAGCCGTCAGTGACGTATACATCGGGACAACACCCTATGTCCGTAGGAATGGTGGATCTAAACAACGATGGAAAGCTGGATGTGCTTGTATCCGACCATGGCAACGATACCCTATCTGTCTTTCTCGGCAACGGGGACGGCACACTGCAGACGCCACTGGTGTATCCGACCGGCGGCCAATACGCAAAAAAGCTGGGCATAACGGACCTTAACGGCGACGGCATGCTGGACGTGATCGTGCCCAGTTTCCTGTCCAGCAATGTCTCTATTTTCTTGGGGAATGGGGATGGGACCTTTCAACCCGCCGTTATCATCCTGGCGGGGGACGGTCCGGTGGACACGGCTATTGCGGATCTCAACGGAGATGGCACTCCGGACCTGGTGTTCTCAGACATAACCAGCGGGTACATCTCAGTTCTGTTGAATACGTGGACCGGATCGATTCCAACTTTGACCGCATTGTCGGTCACACCGAATCCTGCATTGCTGGGGCCAGGAGTGACTCTCACCGCACAGATTTCCCCGCAGGTCAACTCGGGCAAGGTGACGTTCTACGATGGCACAGTGGTGCTGGGGACGGCGCCCGCCTCCGGCGGTTCTGCGAGTCTCACGACTAAGTTGTTGCCCGCGGGGGCGAACGCGCTGCTGGCGCGCTACGAAGGAAGCTCCGGTTTCGCCAGCAGCGCCTCGGCAGCCACGGCGCTGACGGTGCAGACGCTGCCCGGCAGCAGCTTTCCCGTGGTGGCACCCTATGTGGCCAGCGG
>JBEKLB010000161.1:0-13403 GCA_050010415.1 Bryobacteraceae bacterium
GAATCCGAAGGCGGCAAACTCTGCGGCGCCCCGGTGGAACCGCTGACCACGGAAACACCGTCGATTAAAAACTCGCCGTTGAGCGTGCGGCTGCCGTCGATCGACAGCTGCGACGAACCGAGGCCGCCCTGGCTAGTAATATCTCCGCCTGAGGAAACACCGGGGGTGAGAGCCAGGAGATTCAGAGTATAGCGGCTGGGCAGCGGCAGGCCCTGCAACTGCGATGGCGTGATGCTAGTGGAGAGCGACGAACTGTCCGATGCCAGTTGCCCCGCGGTTCCGCCTTCCACCGTGACGGTGTCGGCCACAATGCCAGCCTGCATGATGATGACGATATCGGCCAGTTGGCCCACCGACAGCTCGATGCCCGAGACATATTGATGCTTGAAGCCCTCGGCCGTGACGTCGATGTTATAGCGTCCGGCCGGCAGATCGGGCGCCCGATACACGCCGTCTACATTGGTCTTACCACTCCACGCGATGACGCCCGTGTCCGTATTGGTAACGCTGACGGTGGCGGCTGGGATGGCCGCCTTGGGGGAAGTAATGATTCCGGAAATCACGCCTTCCATGCCCTGGCCCCAGCCGAAACAGCCGAACACCAAGGCCAGAAGCAGACCACGCACCAGATAACTCATCGGCGTTCATCAGTAGCCACGAGCTCATTCTCCGCTCCGCCGGCCGTCTTAGGCTGGCCGCGTCTGTGGAACCATCCAAACATGCCGCTGGGCTGGTCCTGAAAAGCGATGCGTCCCGGAATGGTTAGTTCCACTTCGGTGCCCGCCGAGGCCCGGCTGAAAACGTGAAGCTTGGCGCCCACGCGATCCGCTCGCTCCCGCATTCCCGAGAGTCCAAAGTGCCCATCCCGGCCGGTAAGCAAAACGTCCGATTCTATTCCGCGGCCGTCATCCCGGACCACCAGCCGAAATTGACTCGATCCGTATTTCAATTCCACCTCGATCTGACTCGCCCGCGCATGGCGAAACGCATTGGTCACTGCCTCCCGGCCAATCCGGTAGATTTCGTCGCGCAGCAGCGGATGTAGCAGCCTGCGGTGACCTTCCGAGATCACACGGAATGCGGCTTTCTTGCCATTGATGCTGGGCAGGGGGATCTCCTCCTCAATTCTGGCAAAGGCCTGCTCCAGATCCAGCGAGACGACGTCCGACAAACGTAACCCTCGAACCGCGTTCCTGCCTTCGTCGATCACCTGTCCCATCAGTTGCAGCGCGCGGGTTAAGACGGGCTTGATTTTGGAGTCGTCCGCCAAGAGGTCCATCGCGACGTGCACCTGCATGGACGCGCTGAGGAAGCCCTGCAGAAGCGTATCGTGCAATTCCTGAGCGATCCGGGTGCGCTCCGCCAGACGTTCATCGAATCGGGCATTCATACCGGCGGCGAGCTGCCGCAACCGGAAGCGGTAAGACGCCACCACCAGCAGGGTCCCGGATGCAACACAGAGCAGAAGGAACCAGGTGGTTTGGAACCAGGCGGGAGCAACGCTCAGATCCAAGGTTGCGCCTCGATCGTTCCAAACGCCGTCGTTATTGCAGGCAATGACGTGGAACGCGTAGGCACCGGGGCGAAGCTTGGTGTAATAAGCTTGACGGCGCGTGCCGGCGTCCTGCCAATCCTTGTCCACGCCGTCCAGTTTGTAACGAAACAGCACGCGCTCGGGAATGGCCAGGCTCAGTGCGGTAAAGTCGATCTCCAGATTCTCAGTGCGGGCGGGAAGAGTCAGCTGACCGGAACTCATATAGCTTTTGGCGTTTGCAATGACCGCGGAGATTACCACCGGCGGTGGAATGCGATTCCGATTTTTTTCGAGTGTCGCTGGATCCAGCCATGCAACGCCCTTCGTGGTCGCAAACCACAATCGTCCGTCCGGAGCTTCGACCACCGATGGCTCTGGCCGTATTTCTTCCGAGAGTCCCGGGAGACCATCCAATTCGTCCAGATGATCGGCCGCAACCAGGACACCTGGATCCTGCAGCCACTTCTTCAATTCGGCATTGGGGACATGGGTGATGCCCGAGAATCCATTCACCCAAAGATCGCCCGTCTCGGTCTCCACCACGCCGGACACTCTGCCCGGCATACTCTGATCCTTCCATCGGAGGATATGAAACTGGCCCTGCGTGAAGAGCTGGATGCCGCCTGCGCCCCCTAGCCAGACGTGATCGCCGCGTACCGACATGGTGTTTTCCGAGACGCCTCGCTTGCCATCGGGGAAGGCGAACCGATGGTAAGTGGACCCGTCCCACTCCACCACCTTATTGGAAAAGCCAAACCAAACGTTGCCGTCCTGGTCATCTACCATGGCTCCAGTCACGCCGGGCTTCTTTCCCAGGGATTCCGTCTGGTTGCTCCAGGCGCCGTCTGAGAAGCGATAGGCTCGGCCGCTGGCGGTGGTAATCCAAGGGTCGTCGTTGCGGTCGGACGCGATGAACGCCACGGGGTCCAGCTTCTCGTCCGGGTAATGGAGCGGAGAGAATCCGTCGCCGGAGGATCGCCAAAGATAAAAGTCGCCAGCACCGGCCGACCATATGGTTCCCGTGTGATCGCGTCGAACGCTGACCGTCTGCCGCGTTCGCGGGAATGTCATTACGCTTCCGTCGGCAGCTACGTGCGTGAGCGGCAAACTGCTGTTGCCAGTCCATATGGAGCCTGCATCGCCGGCCGCGAGGCTATACTCGTGCTCTTGCGCATGCGGCAATCCCACCGTGGTGAGCGCTGCACGACGCAGACGGTCGAGACCGGAATTGGTTCCCACCCAAACGCTCTCGCGATCGACCAGCAGCTTCCACACAGCGTCGGAGCTGAGCCCTTGCTCGGGCGTGAAGATTTCGCCGGGAGACGTTTCCAGCGCCACGGGCGTGGTCCATCGCTCGACTTGGTCGAAGCGCTGTACGCCTTTGCCAGTCACGGCCCACAGAGAACCATCGGGAGCAAAAGCGAAGTCGCCGAATGGAGCACTCCCGTTGGATCCTTTTTGCGGCGGCGAGAAGGCGGAAGCGCTCAACGTGTTTGCGGCGCTCACCAAACTTGCCACGCGGCGCAGCCCCGCATCGTCCGAGAGCCAAATCGCACCGTCTGGCCCCTGACGAATGTAAGCGTAACCGGTGGCCAATCCTTCCCCGTATTTAGTGGCTTGAAACCTGGACTGGCCGCGGGGCAGAAACAAAAGAGGGCTGGTCCGAGTCTTCACCCACAAGGTCCCTTCGCTGTCGAGAAAAATCCCCGCCGCGAAACCACCGGGGTACCCGCGTTCCGCTCCCACCTGCTCGCATACGGACCCGCGCAAATGGAACAGGCCGGAGGTGGCCTGCACCCACAACGATCCATCGCGGTCCTCAATCAGCGCTCCCAGCTTCCTGGTCGGCGTACAGCGCCGGTCTGGAAAGGTGCTTAGCTTTCCCTCCTTCCAGAAGAGCAGCCCCGCCCCCTCGGTGGTCAGCCAGACACCCCCGGAAGACGACAGAAAGACCGAGTCGATTTCGCTGTCGCGCACGGCTCCCCGGGTGACTTCCTCCACGGACTGGAAGCGAACTCCGTCGAAGCGAAGCACGCCCCTAGATGTGGTCAGCCACAGATATCCTTCCGAGGACTGCTTGATATCGAAGACGGCGCCCAGGCCTTTCCAGTCTGTGTGATGGAAGTCGGTCGCTCGATGGACTACCAGCGATGCCTCCGCTCCAAGCACCTGTAAACACAGGACTAGAGCCAGCGTAACGCTAGCCGGCCATCCGAATTTGCGAAAGAATATCCACATGACGCCACCTTGGCGGCGTCACTAATAACCGTGCGCGTCAAGGCAAATCGCTGCCCGTTGTTAGGATATTAACTTAATCGGACCCGCCGGCGAATCCCCCGGCTGCGGAGTTTCTGGCTACTGCTTTTGTGGTATGCAGGACCGCTAAGTCAATGAATCGAATCAGCTTGAACAGCCCGACCTATTGCCCGGCGTTCGCTAGCTTTGTGTCTAAAGCAACCTTGGTCTGGTGCAGAGAAGTGGCGAGCGAATCCCTGGCTACACGCCGCACGATGGGCGTTACAAACAAGCGAAACGCTTCGGGGATATCGCGGCTTAACGCGATGGCTTCCAATTCCGCGTAGACGCCTCCATCGCGCTCCTCCAAGCGAGTGATACTGGACAACCGCCAGATCAAACCGGTCCCCTCGTCGTCGGGCATCACTCGCTGCTCCGGGCTCCCAAATTTATCGATTTCCTGGATGTGGGTAGTGTTGGAAACGCTGTACAGGCGATGCTCGTCAACGCGAAAATAAGACGCTTCGCATTCGGCGTCCAGTGCCGTCTTAGCTACCACGGATCTGTTGGCCAGGCGCATGAAAAAGCTATCTTTCGTTCCGTCTGTATTCCGGGAGCTTGAGTCGAGAACGCCCGGGCGATAGATTTCCTTATACTTGCCGTAGTCCCTCAGCACTCCGAGGATATCGTCGATTTTCGCGTTGGGGACAAAGCCCACGCCCAGCCAATCGTGGATCAGTCCGGAGGGAACCTTCTTGGGAATATGGGGGCCAATCGGCGCGATATGAGGTCCTTTGGTGCGAATGCGTTCGGCGAGATTGGGCTGCTCATCCAGCCAAAGAAAATGCGCTCCAGGTTGCAGGCGCGCCTGCATGGCGGCATTCGCGCTTTGAAGATATTCGTCCCAGGCATCTTTCGTCTCCTGCTTCAGGACAACCGTAGCAGCAGACAGATTCGATTGCAGGAGTATCAAAACAGCAGCTATCCGAAGTTTGTCGGTCATCTTTTCCTTTCAGGGTGCACCTGTGATCAAGATGTTTGGATGCCAAAACGGATTTCCTGATCCAGCGAAATCGCTAGACTCTCAATCCTGCGGGACAGAGAAAGAACCGTCTCAAGCCCGGGCGCGAGCGATCCTGGAGACTCGCCCGAAGAGCTGGCCTGAATGGTCCGAGCGAGACGATCGGCCGCGCCCGCGAGGTCCTGGCTTTCCACTGGCGTTCTGGCTTCTATCCAGCGCGCCATGCCATCCAGCATGCCGGCCAGGCTCTCATCGAATTCCTTCTGCGCGCCGGCCACCGCCTCTGGCACCTCAAAACCGGGAACCTGGGCGCGGTATTTCCACAACGCGATTCGTGTTACAAAAATCATGCGCAAACGCGGCTGCCAATTGCGGAGCCGCTCGCGCATCGCGAGACCTTGTTGCCGCGTAGGCCCGAATTCGAAAAGGACACCGTCGGCGAGTGACCGCACCTGGTCCAGACTGTTGTTAATGGTCTCGCGAAGCGAAAAGCTGCGCTCGATGGCGACTTTCAAATCGTTGGAAAGCGGTTCTCTCGCGAATTGAGCCAGCAACCGCAGGTTGGCTATAAATGTTCGCCTCATCTCCACCATCGCGGAACGACCCCAGAGCCGGTCAAAGACCAGCCACATTGCGACCAGTCCCACAAAGACGCCAACCACGCGGTCCCGGGCTATGGAAAGAGAGGTCTGGAACGCGAACTCTTGCAGGTTGATCAGGTAATACGCGAAAGCGACCTGCACTCCGAAGTACGACAACCTGGGGCTGGAGGTCGCAATCCAGGAAGCAACGGCGGTCACCAATGCGAACAAAACAGCAAATCCCGCGATGGAATCGATGTGGGGCAGAACGAATATTTGCGATCCCATCCCAATCACAACTCCGCCTGCCAGGGCGCCGGTAAGACGCAGGATCTGTTTCTGCCGGGATGCACCGATGGTGGTGAGGCCGGTCAGCAGGCAGGTGCTCACCGAGGTGCTAATGCCCGGCCACGCGATAAAGTTGTAGAGCATGTAACAGGCGCTCGCCGCCAGGCAGCCTTTCAGAGCGAAGCGAAAATGTTCACGGTTGGAAAATACATCGGGTGCGATCAGGCGTTGGCGCGGCTGGTCTTCTGAAAGCGCCGCGTAATCCATGGACCTGGAATCCGCAAACGCCTGCGGGATGAGCGCCAGGGTATCCTCCAACTCGCGCAGCATTGGCACGCCACTCCCCGTTTCGTCATGGGTGTCGAACTGGATCGGGCTGGGGATTCGCCGATTCACTAAATCGGCGCGAAGGCTCTGAACGGCATCGGCCAGCGCTTGCAATCGCGTCCGATCGGCGCCGGAGCCAGGGACGCGAAGTTCCGTCATGGTTGCGGCGATGTCGAGCAGCCTGCCCACCAGAACCGTTACGGCATTCATCTGCGTTCTGTACTGCGGCGAATAGTCGGATCGCCGCAGCAAGGGCCGTAATCTCGATGTTCCAAGCGTACCGAACCGGATGATGGTTGTCTCAGTGGCGTCATCGATCGGACGGCCGTCCGCGTAGCAAACGAATAAGCTGTGAACCGCAGCCAGGCGGGCGGCCAGAGGCAGAACGATTTCGTCTCCCGGACGCATGCGCCGAAACACCAGCTCGACCGCCGCGGTAACCACGATCCCCACCAACGCCGACAACGCGAGCCGGAGCGTGTCCTCCACGTTGGTCTCGGCGGAGACCTGCCGGTCCCAAATGGGAACCGCGACCGAGATGACGATTGCGAAAACTATCGAAGCTCCGTAGTTCGTCACGGCGCTGATCGCATAGAATGCCAGGAAGAACGAACCGATGTTCCAGAGGAAGTGAAGTAGCGGAACACTGATCACAAAATACGCCGACGCTAAAACGTAGGCGACGCTGAGGGCGGTAACGATGAGTATTGTTCTCCCCGATTGCAACGTGGCTCGGGGACTCTCGTGAGTGATGAAAAGCGCGTAGACGGCGCCTTGGAATCCATAGGGGATGCGAAACGCCATCGAGATCGCCATGATGACCGTGGCAGCCAGAACCATGCGCGCCACCGTCGCCGCGCGGCCCGGGTAGGGAGCGAGCTCCTGCTTGAGAAATTCCCAGAACCAGCTGAATGGCTGGGGCGAGGCGGGCAGGCTTTGGGCGACGCTGGCCACTAGAGTCCTCGGATCACCACTACCGCGGATTCGCTGACTCGAAACAAGTCGGCGGGAGGATTCTCCACACGCACACGCACCGGAAAGCGGGAGGCCAGATGTACCCAGTTCAGCGTTCGCTGCACGTCCGGCAGGCCCTGCTCAAGACGGCCGATCACGTCGGCATCCGGCGTAACTCCGAAACCGATGCTATCCACCACTCCGGAAAAGCGCTCGCTCGGTTTGGACATGACGTAGACATCCGCCTTCATTCCGGGAGCAATGTGCTGCAGTTGGCCTTCCCGAAAGTTAGCCACCGCCCACCAGGTGCGCGCGTCGATGAGCGTGAATACCTGCTGGCCGACATGTGCATAGGCGCCTTCTGAAATGGTCAGATTGGTAACTCGAGCGGCGAACGGCGCATAAACCCGGCAGTTGTTGAGATTGTAACGGGCGGTCTCGATGGCGGATGCTCTCGAGCCGCGCTGGTTGACCAGTGGTTCCAGCGTAGTGACCGCATTCTGCGCCTGTTCGTGCTGCGCCTGGCTCTGTTGCAGCATGGCCTTGGAACGTTGCTCCTGCGCCAACATCGACTGCAAACCCGCCTGAGACAGCCGCAGTTGTGATTCCGCCTGCTTCAGCGCCTGGGCCTCGGCAATCTCGGAAGTGCGTGCCCGATCCACTTGATCGACAGTGACGAACTGCTTGGCGAGCAGCGGCTCAATGCGATGCAGGTTGTTATTGGCATAAGTCCACTCCGCTTGAGCGCGGTTGACGCCCTGCTCTGCGTTCGCCACGTCGGCTCGCGCCTGATCCACTGCAGCCGCGTAGCGGGTTACGTCGGCTTCCGTACCTTGAACGTTCGCCTGGGAAACGGAGACGCCGCTCACCAGGGCAGCGATTCGCCTTCGTTCATCCGAGATCTGTCCTTCTAGCGCCGCCTGGTCCGATATGGCTTTTTCCAAGGCGTAGCGATACGGCCGGTCATCGATTTCATAAAGCAAGTCTCCTTGCTTCACGAACTGGTTGTCGTGGACATTCAGCCGCAGGATCGGACCCTCCACTTGCGGCGCCATTCCGATAAAGTTGGCGAGTATCTCGGAATCGTCGGTGCGCGGATAAGAATTCGTACGCTCGATCACTACCAGCGCCAGCGCCAATGTGCCGATCACGATTACAACGCTCAAAATGTTTCCAAGTAGTTTTCCCATTCCTGTACTCCTCGCTAACGAAAGAAAGCCAGCCACAGCGCCATGGTAATCAGCGCTGTCAGGCACGGATAAATCAACGTGGGGAGCCCGATCACAACATGCAGGCGTATCAACACCCAGCGGACCGCAAACGTCAGCAGCAGACCCAGTGCCAGGCACACCAGCCAGGCCGGGAAGAAGGAGCCAAGAAGGTCGAAAGAGGGAGCGCGTGTCACGGCTTAAGACTCCTATTCTTGGCCTGGATGGAATCACCGGCGCGGAAAGCGACATCGGCCAACGCGGTGAGCACCTGCGTCCGCGCCAGAATGTCCCGCGAGCGAGCCGCAGCCAGCACCTTCTGAGCCGCGGTTACGTCCAGCAGGTTGCGAACACCATAATTGTAAGATTCGAGTGCGGCGGCATAGGACTGCGTGGCGGCGTCCAGCAGCGCGGTAGCCGCTTCACGCTGGCGAAAAGCCGTGTTCAGGTTGGAATACGCGGTCCACACTTCGTCTTCAATCTGGTCGCGCGCCGCGTTGACCTGAGCTTGGGCCCCACGGATCCCGGCTTCCGCCTGAGCCGCCCGGCTTCTTCGCGCACCTCCGTCAAACACCGTCCAGTTCAGGCTCAGCGACAGTCCGCCGGTCAAATCGGCAGTATGTCCCCAGGGCAGGGTTTGCTGCTGGATGAAAGAGGATTGAGCAATGGGACTGGCTCTCAAGTTTAAGCTTGGATAGAACGCGGCTTTGGCTTCCTTCCTCTGCGCGTCCGCCACGCGGATTGCGGCCACCCGCGCCTGCAGGTCCGGCCGTTGCTCCACCGCACGGTCGATGGCAGCGTTGACGCTCTCACCCACCGACTCGGGAGTCGGCACTTCGTTCAACGGCTGGACGCGAATCAGGGTCGGGGCCGATGCCCCCAAGCTGGTCGCTAAATCGCCTCGAGCGATTTCCTCCGCTCCCAGCACCGCTTGCAAATCGTATTGGGCCTGCGCGGTGGCGCTGCGCGCTTCGAGAACATCGGGCAGCGTGGCCAAACCGTTCTGCAGGCGTTCCTCGGCAGCCTGCTGTACGGCCTGGGCATTCGCCAGGCTAGCCCTTGCCGCAGCTTCCTGCCCGGACGCATTCAGCAGACGATAATAAGCCTCCTGGACCTGGTAAATGATTTTCCGGTGAACATCGTTAAAGGCGAAGCTTGCTGCCAGGACGCGGGCGTTTTCAGCATCGATGCGGCCACGGCGCGCTCCGAAGTCGAAGATGGTATAGCTGAGATCCAGTGAGGCTTGAAATGTGGGAGCGGTCTGGCGGTAGAACTCGGCTCCCAGGGGAACTTCATAGCGCTCCACGCCGGCGAGCGCCACCGCCGACACCAGCGGATAGAGTTCGCTGCGAGCGATCCCAAGCTCGGCCGCCAGCGCCAGGGCGTTTTCCCAAGCTACGCGAGTCTCGGGATTGTGCGCTTCCGCCAGGTCGATGAGTTCCACCAGGGGGTACGCTTTGTCGGGATCGATGGTTAGCAGTGTTCGCGGCAATTGCTTCCCCTCGTTGGCAGCCTGCCGTTCCTCTGGGGAATGCCAAGGGCGATCGGGAGAAGTGGGCACGGTCTGAGCGAGAGCGCAATTCGCAAACAATACAACAACGATGGAGAATGCTATTACGCGAGCCATCCCTTACCTTACTTCAAAGCGGTTCGCGTTGTTCCTGCACTTTGTTCTCCGCGCCCCAGACAGTCGCCATCCAGCCGGAAGTGCTTGTAATTGAGATATCTACGCGGCAGAAAACGAAACGTTCCGGTCAATAATTGCCCGGAGGCGGTCACCGGGTGGCGACCGGTGGGCGCAAGGCCGCGAGCCTTGGACAGCCCGCGCCTAATCGCCTAAGGTTCCGCATCACGCGAGACGATAGAGTGTATCAGTGCAATCGAATAGACAGTTGCTTGTGTTGATGATAGTGTGATTTCACGCGAGCTCGGTTGCAGAAATGCAATCTGGCCGACACAGGCAAAGGGGTTAAAAATACATGAGAAGTCGGAACCGCGAAGTTCTGTCCGCTGCCTTGGTGCTCTGCATTTCTTTATTTGCAGCCATTGGCAACCTATACGGACAGGCTGCGACAGCCTCCATTTCAGGACGGGTAACGGACGCCTCAAACGCTGCCGTTCCAAACGCAATCCTCACCATCAAGAACACGGCGACGTCGGCCACTCAGACGGCCACCACGGATGAACAGGGCCGCTATACATTGCTGGACTTGCCCATCGGTCCGTACGACCTTGCAGTAACCAAGCCCGGCTTCCAGACCGCTGCTCGCACCGGCTTGACCATTACCCTCGGCAGCGCGCCGGTGCTGGATTTCCAACTGGTGGTCGGCCAGTCCACAGAAACGGTGAGTGTGAACGCGGAAGCGGCTCAGGTGGAGACCACCACCTCCGCGGTCTCCTCGCTCGTCAATCAGACGCAGATGCGCGAACTGCCTTTGAACGGCCGTGATTGGGAACAGCTGATCCTGCTCGCACCCGGTGTCACGAGCTATCCCTCGGGCGGATCGAGCGCGCTGACCTCGGTTGCCAACGCTTATTCCATTTCGGGTACCCGTCCGGAAGGTTATTCCAACATGCTGGATGGCGAAGACATGCTGAACTGGTGGCAACGCAACGCCGGCGGCGACGTGAACGGCACTTCGCTCGGTATCGACGCCATTGCGGAATTTCAGACGCTGACCGGGACGTACGGTGCGCAGTATGCGGGCAACGGCGGCGCCATCGTGGCGGTGACGAAATCGGGCACCAACGAATTCCACGGTTCGGTCTACGAATTCTTCCGCAACAGCGATCTCGACTCCCGCGGTTTTTTCGATGTGGGTTCCGCGCCCCCGTTCCACAGAAACCAGTACGGCGGCACCTTTGGCGGCCCGATCGTCAAGAACAAGGTCTTTTTCTTCGCCAACTATGAGGGAATTCAGCAGGTGCTGAATAGCACATATATCAATTACGTGCCGACAGCAAGGTATGTCACGGACAATTGCCCACCGGCGTCGTGTACGGTAAACGCAGCTTCGGCCGCGATGCTGGCCCTTTATCCGGCTCCCAACGGCGGACTGGCTAATGGCAACCCAGAGATCGGCGTCTACAACTTCGTAGGCGCGCAAACATCACCCGAGAATTTCGGCGTGGCCCGCGTGGATTGGAATATTTCCGACAAAGACGCGATGTTCGGACGCTACGAGGCCGATTTCGGAAACCGCACCACCAATGAGGGCCTGGGTCTTTGGCCGCTCTATGACATCACTCATAACCAGTTTTTGACGTTGGGTGAACGTCACATTTTCTCGCCGAATTTGATCAACCAGTTCACCGCCTCTTACTCGCGGCCCGTGACGTCGGAGAGCCAGCCGGCTGAACACTCCGCGCTGCAGATTTTTACTCCCGCGCGAGAGGATGCTTATGTGGCAGTTCCCGGGGCCACCGCGCTGGGCGCGGGTTTCGTGAACCCCTTCCAGTATCTGCAGAACAAGTTCACAGAAAAGGATGACCTAACCTGGACCAAGGGTTCCCACACGATGCGCATCGGGGGCCTGTTCCAGCGGCAACAGCTGAATCCTTTCGTCCAGGTTTTCTGGAATGGCTTCTACATATTCCAGAGCACCGGGAATCCCGGATGCGCGACCGCTGCCCAATGCTTCCTGACGGGCAATCCATTCCTGCTGGAGGGCGCGCCGAACGGCGGCACCAACAGCTATCGGGCCGAGCGCTACGACGAGGTACAGCCCTACTTTCAGGACGACTGGAAGATTTCGAACAGGCTGACCGTCAATTTCGGCCTGCGCTACGAATGGGAAACCAACCCCATCGAGGTCCACGGCCTTTTCTCCAACGTGGTAGGGCCGCCCTTCGGTAACAATTTCGTGAGCGTACCGCACGCTTACCAGAACAATCCATCCAACAAGAATTTCGATCCGCGCGCCGGCTTTGCCTGGGATGTCTTCGGCGACCACAAGACTGCCGTGCGCGGCGGTTTCGGGATTTTCCACGATCCGTACACGACCTACGATTTCTCGTCGGCCTACGTGTCCAGCCCGCCGTTTGACACTCAGATCCAGCTGTTTTTCGCTGGAGATCCGAACTGGCCGAAGCCTTTTGTCGGCTCCGCGATTCCTTCTTACAGCCAGACCACGGGCACATATTACGGGACGAACACTACTCCGTATTCGCTGGAATACACTCTCAGCGTCCAGCGGGAACTTCCCTGGCATAACCTGCTGACGGTTGGCTATCAGGGAACGCGCGGCGTTCATTTGCTGGCATTCCACGATTTCAACTCGCCGATACCGACGGTGATCAACGGAGTAGACTACCTCGCGACCTCCAATGGCGCCCCGTGCCCCCTCACAGGGGCCTGCACCCAGAACCCGCGGCCGTCTCCGGCCCTGGGCTCCCAGGATCTGCTCGATCCCAGCAGCTATTCCAGTTACAACGCGCTGCAAGTCGGGCTTACGCATCGGGCGTCGGCGAATCTGGTCTACCAGTTCTCCTATACCTGGTCACACTGCATCGACAGCGCATACTCGTACGGCGGTCTCGGATTCAACAACGTGACCTCCTCCATCACCAACCCCTATGACTGGAACGCAGACAAAGGCAATTGCAGTTTCGATATACGACACAACATCTCGGCCAACCTGGTTTACATGCTCCCCTTCAAAGGCAACCGATTGAAGGAAGGCTGGCAGGTGAGCGGGATTACGTCATGGCACACCGGCGTTCCGTTCTCGATCGGTGAAGGCGACCAGATGGACACGGGCAATACCTTCGATAGCGAGCGCCCGAACTTCGCGCCCAATGCACCTGGATGTAATAACAATGTCTATGCGAACCAGAGCGTGACGCAATGGTTCAACGAATCCTGCTTTGTGCCTTCGCAATATGGCACGGCCGGCAATCTGGGAAGGAACGTGCTAGTTGGGCCTGGGTATGCGGAGACGGATATTTCCGTAACGAAGATCACTCGGATCAACGAGAGGATGACCATCCAGCTCAGGGGCGAGATCTTTAACGTCTTCAACCATCCGAACTTCGCGCCTCCGGCCGCGTCCATCATCAACGCGGGCTCGGGCTGCGGGCCAACATCAACCTATAGCCCCACATCGCCCTGCTTCGTTCCCACCGGCGCCGCCATCACTTCGCTGGTTGGAAGCGGCGGTATTCCCGATGTGGCCCGTCAGACCCAGTTCAGTGTGAAGCTGCAGTTCTGACGCAAAGCAATTGAGGCCGGTCCCCGTCGTTGGAACGGGGACTGG
>JBEKLB010000162.1:0-13394 GCA_050010415.1 Bryobacteraceae bacterium
AAAGCGCTTCGGGCGTTGACGGGGCAGGAGCAAATGGATGCCACGGCAATTCTCGATTATTTCGCTCCGCTCAAAAAATGGCTGGATGAACAGAACGCCGGAAAACCCGTGGGTTGGTAAAGTGGGCACCATGAACGCTGTGGAAACCTGTCCCATCTGCGGCGGCTCGGGTTGGAAGATCACCGAGCGCGAAGGGATTTCGGGAGCCGAGAAGTGCCAATGCGCCGATGCCGGCCGCGAGCAGCGCAACGAACAGCGCGCCGGCATCCCGCTGCTTTACGAGCATGCCTCGGTGGACAACTTTATTCTGCCCTCGGGCAACCCGCAGTCGCGCTCGGCGCTGGCCAGCGTTGTCCTCACCGTAAGAGGCTACGTGCGCGAGTATCCGAATGGTCCCAAACCCGGGCTCTTGTTCCTGGGCGCCCCGGGCACAGGCAAGACGCACCTGGCTGTGGCAGCGCTGCGCGCGCTGATCGCACGCGGTTTCGAGGGAATCTTCTACGATTTCCAGTCGTTGCTGACGCGCATTCACAAAGGCTACAACCAGTCCTCGGGATCGAGCGATCGCGCGGCTTTTCAATCCGCTCTGGACGCCGAAATCCTGCTGCTCGATGACGTAGGCGCCAGCCGTATTAACGACTGGGTGGAAGACACGGTTACCTCTATCGTCACGCACCGCTGCAACTCACGCAAAGCGACCATCGTCACCAGCAACCTGCGCGATCCGGAAGCCGGCGACAAACGGGCCTCGGGCTTGCAGGAGGACATCCACAGCAAGTTTTTTCTCGAGGAGCGCATTGGGATGCGTGCGCGCTCCCGACTGTTCGAAATGTGCAAGATGATTCCGATGCCGGATGTGGAGGACTACCGTTTGAAGAAGCGCTGATCTGCAATGTAGTACAAATTATCGTTTTGTATTACAATGGGGTCATGAAGACTGTGCAGGCCAGGCTGGATGCTCAAACCGAGAAGACCCTGGAACAATTAGTGGATCGATTAGGCGTCAGCCCATCGATCGTGGTCCGAGAGGCTATTCGGCTTTTTGCGGCGTCGCAACCCCAAACGCGCGAAATTGCAGGCTTGGGCAAATTCTCTTCTGGGATTTCCGATCTTGGCTCTAACAAGAAACACCTGAAGGGCTTTGGCCGTTGAAGGCTACTCTGCTTGATACGGGCGCGATAGTAGCGCTCCTCGATCGTAGTGAGCGCACCCACCAAGTTTGCGCGGATGCCGTCAAGGAATCAGCTGCGCCGCTGGTGACCTGCGAAGCGGTTATAGCGGAAAGCTGCTATCTTCTGCGAGAACACTCCGGAGCAGCTGAAGCGATCCTGGAAAACGTCAGGACGGGCGTATTCCAGATTCCGTTTCAATTGTCGAGGGCGGCCGCTCCGCTTCAGCGCCTATTCCGAAAATATCGCGACCGCAAAATGGATTTCGCCGACGCGTGCCTGGTTCACCTGGCTGGAGAGCTCGAAACCGGAGATATTCTGACCCTTGACGGGGACTTTGAAATCTACCGTTGGGGTGCGAACCGTCCGTTCCGCCGTTTACTCCAAAACCAAGCGGGTTAGGATGAGCATATGACCACCGCGAACCCCCTCGGATACCTTGCCGAGCAGCTCGAGGCCTGGCGCCAGGCCGGATCCTACCAGCGCTTGCGCGTGCTCCAATCGCCCTGCGAACCGATCTCGCGCTTCGACGGCCGCGAGGTGATTAATCTCGCCAGTAACAACTATCTCGGCCTGGCGGACCATCCCAAATTAATCGAGGCGCAAGTGGAAGCGGCGAAGAAATTCGGCGCTGGGTCCGGCGCCGTTCGCACTATTTCCGGCACCATGAGCATCCACATGCAACTGGAGGAGCGGATCGCCGATTTCAAGCGCACGGAGGCGTGCGTCGTATTTCAGTCGGGTTTTGCGGCCAACGCCGGAACAGTATCCGCGATCCTCGGGCCGGGAGACCACATCGTCTCGGACGCGTTGAATCACGCCAGCATCATCGATGGCTGCCGGTTGTCGAAAGCCAAGATTCACGTATTCCCGCACAAGGACACAGCGCGAGCCGGGGAAATCCTGAAAGAACTGGACGGCGCCAGTGGCCACAAGCTTCTGATCACCGACGGCGTTTTCTCCATGGATGGCGACATTGGCCCACTGCCCGCCCTGGTCGAAATCGCCGAACGCCACGGCGCCATCATGATGATCGACGATGCGCATTCCTCGGGCGTCCTGGGGCGCAATGGGCGCGGCACGGTGGATCATTTTGGACTACATGGCCGGGTGGATGTCCAGGTCGGCACCCTATCGAAGGCCATCGGCGTGCTGGGCGGGTATGTTTGCGGGACTCGCGATCTGATCGATTTTCTCTATCATCGCGCGCGGCCCTTTCTGTTCTCAACGTCCCATCCGCCGGCGGTGGCCGCGGCTTGTCTCGCCGCGTTCGACATTCTGGAGAACGAGCCGGAACGCACCGAAAAGCTCTGGCAGAACACCCGCTATTTTAAGTCCGCTCTCCAGAGCGCTGGGTTCGACACGGGCGCCAGCGAAACTCCCATCACTCCGATCATGGTCGGCGAAGCGAAAACCGCTCACGCTTTTTCAGCCGCGCTGTTTGAGAATGGTTTGCTCGCCACGGGCATCGGCTTTCCGACGGTGCCGGAGGGCAAGGCGCGCATTCGCACCATCGTAACGGCGACCCACACCGGGGATATGTTGGACCAGGCCTTAGGAATCTTGACAAGTGTCGCGAAGAAGATGGGCATTCTCCCGTAGCTAGCCGTTCACGCTGTAGAACTGAAGGCAGACCCCACTGGGGACGATCATGTGGAACTCGCGCCGGCCCCAAGCCTTGATTTCGAGCGGCCCAACCCGCGCGGCGATGCCACGATACTCTTCGTACATGGCATCCAGATCGGAAACGCCGATGCTGAAGCTGGCGTTATCGGCCCAGACGCGATTGCTGTTCTCGACCAAATTGAAGGCCACCGAGCCGCGAACAATCCCTGCCCCGGAACCAGCCTGCCAGGAAACCGAAAATCCCATTTGCTCGGTGTAGAATTTTAACGCCTCTTCCAAAGTGCCTCCCGTAGGAATCATGGGCGTGATCGAAAATAGCTGGGGGCGACCGTTGGGAGCCATCATGACCTTACGTTAGCCCGCCGCCGGCGCTAATGCTAGCCTCATTTTATGAGCTCTTCCGTCGAAGCCCCCCGCCCTCGCGCAAGATTTCGCAGCCGGCGGACTTCCCGCTTCACCGAATCCGTGATCCGAGAGATGACCCGTCTGGCGATCGAGCACGACGCAGTGAACCTGGCCCAGGGATTTCCCGATTTTGGCGCGCCGGAGGAGATCAAACGCGCGGCCCAGGATGCCATCGCGGCCGACTTCAATCAATACGCCATCACTTGGGGCGCTAAACCATTCCGTGACGCCATCGCCGAGAAATATCGGAAGTGGCACGGCATAGAATACGATCCCGAACGGGAAATAACGGTTTGTTGTGGCGCCACCGAGGGGATGATCGCGACACTGCTGGCCGTAACGAATCCGGGCGACGAGATCATCATTTTCGAGCCGTACTATGAAAATTACGGTCCTGATGCATTGTTGTGCGATGCGCAGCACAAACTGGTCCGGCTACGGCCTCCGGACTGGACTTTCGACCCGGATGAACTGCGCCGCGCTTTCTCTTCGAAGACCAAGGCGATCATCCTGAACTCGCCGAACAACCCCACCGGCAAGGTATTTACTCGCTCGGAATTGGAAGTGGTCGCAAATCTTTGTCAGGAATTCGACACCCTTGCAATTACCGACGAAATTTACGAACACATTCTTTACGATGGAGCATCTCATATCCCGATAGCGACATTGCCGGGAATGCGGGAGCGGACGGTATTGGTGAACAGCCTGAGCAAGACCTATTCCGTCACGGGTTGGCGGGTTGGGTTCGTTTTGGCCGCGCCGGATCTGACGGATTCCATCCGAAAGGTTCACGATTTCCTAACGGTTGGCGCGGCGGCCCCCTTGCAGCAGGCGGGCGTGGCGGCTTTGAATCTACCGGATTCATACTACGAAAAACTAAGCGCGGAGTATCAAAAGCGGAGAGACTTTTTATCGCAGCAGTTAGAGCAGGCTGGATTTCGATGTTATCGTCCGAAAGGCGCCTACTACATCATGACTGACATCAGCGCCTTTGGCTTTGCCGACGATCTTTCCTTTGTTCGTCACCTGATCGAAAACGTGGGCGTCGCAGCCGTGCCGGGATCGAGTTTTTTTTCGGATTCCGAAATTTCAGGTTCTAACCCAGGCGCCGCATTAATTCGCTTTTGTTTTTGCAAGAAGTATGAGACTCTGGAAAAGGCGGGTAGCCGCCTTCGTCGAATCTAGAGTTACCCTGTAGGTACACCTGCCAGGTAGCACATAAGAAGCAGTTCCCGGCATGTCTTCCGGTTGGAGGAAATTATGCTGCGTAACTTTCTGTTGCCTGAGAGCATCGCCCGAGCGGATGGCACTGGACCGGAGATCGATCTCGGTTCCAAGCGCGGTAAATTGTTGGTGCTTACTCTCGGTATCACCCGAATCCTGGAACAAGAGAGCCTGGAAATAACCGTCTGGGGTTCCCCTGATGGCCATCGGTGGGACGCTAAGCCCCTGGCCAAGTTCCCCCCCAAGTTCTATTGCGGTCTCTACTCCATATTGCTCAATTTGGGATCACGATCCGATGTCAGATTCCTGCGTATCGAGTGGAAGATGAGCCGCTGGAGCAAACGCGAAAGCATGCCCATGTTCGGATTCTACGTTTACGCCGAGGAGTCCGGCGCACGAGTCAGTGTCGCGGTAGCCTAACAAAGTCGTATCCGCTCCCTGTGGTCGCGGCTCAGTAACGCCAACCGAGCCGCGCCCAACGGAAGCGGTGTTACTGACCGCGAGTTACCGGGCGGCCTTGCTCAAAAGGGCGGAACTTGCCGGCGCTAGCGTCGGCCTTCATCTCTTCCAGCAGCGCAATGCCAGCGCCGCCAGGTGAAAAATCGCGTTCGAACTCGTCGTCCCATTCCGCTTCGTCCCGCGCGGAGAGCCAGGCAGCCAGGGCCGTCTGCTGATCTTTGGGCAGGGTTTCGATGGCACGCTGAATCTCGGCCAGATCCATATTTCTATGCTACCTCTTCTATCAGGGTTCCTACCCACGCGGGGCTACAGGCGGTTGATCAAACTGGCGACGTATCCTGCCCCAAATCCGTTGTCGATATTGACGACGGTTACGTTACTGGCGCAACTGTTCAGCATGCCCAATAAGGCCGCCAAGCCGTTAAAGCTGGCGCCATATCCAACGCTGGTGGGCACCGCGATCACGGGAACCGACACAATTCCGCCCACCACGCTCGGCAGCGCTCCTTCCATCCCGGCGGCCACCACGATCACGCGCGCTTCCATCAACCTTTCACTGTGCGCCATCAAACGATGGATCCCCGCGATGCCGACATCGTAAATGGACTCCACCTCGTTACCCATCACCTCGGCCGTCACCTGCGCTTCTTCGGCCACGGGAATGTCGCTGGTACCCGCGCAAACCACCGCCAGCTTCCCTTTACCCCGAATGGTACGGTCACGCCAAATCCGAACAGCGCCCGACAGCGGAAAGTGCTCGGCATCGGGAAAATCGGCTTTGAGCAGCGATGCCGCGTGGCGGTCCGCGCGCGTTACCAGTAAGTTAGGGGATTTGTCGAGCAGACGGGCGGCAATCGCGCCGATCTGTTCCGGCGTCTTGCCTTTGCCAAAGATCACTTCGGTCAAGCCATGGCGCAACGCACGGTGATGATCCAACTTGGCGTAGCCCAAATCTTCGAAGGGCAGATGGCGAAGGCGATCCAGCGCCGCGTCGACGTCCACTGAGCCGGAGTGCACTTGTTCCAGCAGCCCGCGCAATTGATCGGAATCCATGTCACCTTGAGGGTAACAGGCGAGCCGGTCCGGAATCCCCTGCGCGACCGATCACCACTGGATCCTTTGACTGACCTGCACACCATACTTTCTGGCCATGCCGCTCGCAACCTCCAGCACGAAAGACGAAATCTGGTTCCCGCCATATTGCGGGCACTTGCTCGCTTGCGTTTTGCAAGGCTGCGCCTCAGCCACAATCTCCACGATGTCGTGGTTCGAATCCATCCAAATTATGTCGAGAGGAATCAACACCTGATACATCCAATGCTGATGGCGATCGGGCTTGGGATAAATGAAAAGCATGCCGTGATCGGGCGCGAGCGAGGTGCGGAACATCAGGCCGCGGATGAGGTCGATATTATCCGCCATCATCTCCACGCGAAGCTTCTGGCCTCCGGGAAGCGTGAGGGGCCTGGTCGAAAAGTCTTCGATAGTCTCTGGCTTGGGGCCGCAGGAGATGAGCGCCAGCGTCGCTGACAGTAGGAGAAACCGCATGAATTAGAATGGTACTGCGCTACGCGCAGACGGGGAAGAATTCAGAATACAGAAGCCAGAATACCAGGAAGACAAAGGAACACAAGGAATACAGGGCATGGGCTTTTGGAAACGGTTGCGGCTGACGCTGGAGATGATCAAGTTCGAGCACTCCGTGTTCGCGCTGCCCTTCGCTCTCACCGGAGCGTTGCTGGCATTCCGGGAAAGCCATTTCGACGCACGCGGTTTCGGCTACAAGCTCATGTGGATTGCAATTGCCATGGTGGGTGCGCGGTCGGCCGCGATGGCATTCAATCGGATTTTGGACGCCGACATCGACGCTCGCAATCCCAGAACGCGCCTGCGCCACATTCCGGCAGGAATCTTGAGTATCCAGTTCGCCTGGGGCTTCGTGATTTTTTCCGTTCTGGTGTTCCTGCTTGCGGCGCGCGCCCTGAATCCGCTGTGCTTCAAGCTGGCGCCGGTAGCCTTGGCCGTGGTCTTTTTCTACTCGTTCACGAAGCGCTTTACCTCGTTCTCGCATTTGATCCTCGGCTTTTCTCTGGGCATTGCACCGGCGGCGGCGTGGATCGCGGTCCGGGGATCGCTCGATCCGCGCATTCTGTGGCTGACGGCTGCCGTGATGTTTTGGACGGCCGGCTTCGACATTATTTATTCCTGCCAGGATTTCGAGTTCGATTCGCGCGAAGGATTATTCAGTCTGCCTAAGCGTTTTGGCATGTCCGGCGCCCTATGGATCGCGCGGCTGTTCCACATCGCGATGATCGTCTGCCTGGTGCTTCTCTCGGTCTCGTTCGGGCTGGGAGCGCTGAGCTGGGCGGGCATCGGTGCCATCGTTTTGCTGCTGCTCTACGAGCACCGGCTGGTGAAGGCCGACGACCTGTCGCGCGTGGACGCGGCCTTCTTCACGGTGAACGGCTATGTGAGCGTGCTATTCTTTCTTTTTTGGGCCGCCGACATGTATTTCTTCGGCCTGAGGGCCTGAATCGCCATGCAAATGTACATCCCCGGAGCTCCATACATAGAAGACAAGCGGTTGTGGCCGATTCTTGAGAAAGTTCAGGCTGACGTCCGCCTGGATTTTGAAGACGGCGTTGCGCTTTTCAAAAGCTCCGATATTCTCGCCGTTGGTTATATGGCCAACCTGGTTCGAGAGCGCAAGCACGGCAATGTCACCTGGTTTAACGTGAACCGCCACATCAATCCCACCGACGTCTGCGTGGCGAGCTGCAAGCTTTGCGCCTTCGGGAAACGCTCAAAGGATCCCAAGGCTTATACCTGGTCGCTCGACGAAGTGTGGCACCGCGCGGGTGAAGGCTGGAGCGAGGCAGTCACCGAGTTCCACATTGTCGGCGGTCTGCACCCTGAACTGACGCTCGATTGGTACTGCGACATGTTTCGAGGCCTGAAGCAGCGTTTTCCCGAGGTTCATTTGAAGGCGCTCACCATGGTGGAGCTCGCTTACCTGGCGCAGCGCAGCAAGCTGTCGATTCGCGACACGCTCTTGAAGTTAATGGATGCCGGCGTGGATTCGCTGCCAGGCGGCGGCGCGGAGATCTTCAACGAGCGGGTGCGGCGCATCATCTGCGATCACAAGATCGACGGCAGCCAATGGCTGGAGGTGGCGCGGACCGCGCATCAGCTCGGGCTGAAGTCCAACTGCACGATGCTGTACGGGCACATCGAGACCGAAGAAGATCGCGCGGATCACCTGGTGAAGTTGCGCGAGCTGCAAGACGATACCGAGGGCTTCCAGACCTTTATTCCACTGGCGTTCCATCCGGCGAATACGGCGCTGGAGCACATTCCGACCACCACCGGATTCCTGGATCTGAAAATGATCGCGGTGTCGCGGTTGATGCTCGACAACATCAGCCACATCAAAGCCTATTGGATCATGATGACGCCGCGCATCGCGCAAATCGCGCAGCGCTTCGGCGCCGACGATCTGGACGGAACAGTGGTAGAAGAGAAGATTTACCACGAAGCCGGTGCAACTACCAGCCAAGGCATGCGTCGCGGCGAATTGCTGCGGCTGATTCGAGAAGCTGGGCGCGAGCCGATGGAGCGCGACACGCTGTACCGGCCAGTGACACGCACCGAAACCGCGTTCACGGTTTTGGTTTAACTGGTAAGAGAAGAACCAGGAATACTAGGGAGACAAGGAGCCCTAGTTTTTCAGAAATTGCGTCGCGCCTTCCACCGGCGCAGGCAGCTTTTGCCCGAAAAGCGTAGCTAGAGCGTCCCGCATTCACAAACATAACAGCACTAAAATGAGAATCGGTGATTACTGCTGTGTTACGGTTTGTGCACCCGCCAACGCCTCACGCTCCAAGCTGCGGAGAGCGGCTTCCGGTACCACGCGCCAGTTGTTTTGCGGATGCGCGGGCAAAGTTTTGTGTTCGCTGTAGTACTGAATGACCAAGTCGCGAATTTCGTCGGGAGAACGCCAGACCACCTTCGCTCCGCGAAACATCGAGTAGCCGGCGCTGCCGCCCGCGCGATAGTTATTTACAGCGATGCGCAAAGGCTGATCGTCTTCGAGCGGCTTGCCGTGCCAGCGCAGGTTGCGAATGCGTTGGCCGGGCGGTTGCGTCAGATCGATTTCGTATTCCACGCCTTCCGCCATGTCGTAGTTGTAGCCGATCACCTGGGAATTGATGAGCGGACCGTGCGAACAATCGCTCGCGCAGGTGTTGTAATAGCGGGCCGAGTTTTCGAGCGCGTCGCGCACCATTTTGCCGTTGCCCTCGAGCACGTAGAGCTGATTTTCATAGATGTACAAAGCGGCGATCTGTCGAATGGTTACCGGCCCTTGCGGCACGCTGACGCGTGAATTGAACGATGAGGCGAAGGAGACGTCAGCTTTCGAGTAGAAAAGCTGTACTTGCTGGATCGCGTCGATCAGCGCTGAATCTTCCACGCGAGCCAGGCGGGAATCGAGCGACACGGGAGCCTCGGCCACCGCCGTGCTTAGATAACGCTCGGCGAGTTCGTGATAGGGCCGGCCGATTTCCTCAATATTCGCGTCGGCAGTGGTGTCGCGCGTCACCGGAATCAGAGAGCTCGACTTTGAAACAATCTTCCATCCGGATGTTTCATTCCGCTCGACGACGAAATCCATGCGCCCGAGCGAGATGCCCCAGTTCTTCGGTTGCATCAGCAGCACGTCCCCGATTTGCAGGCTGGCGAGCTGCTGGTGGGAGTGCCCAAAGACGATGGCATCGATGCCGCGGACCTCGGTAGCGATTTCGCGCACCATGTTCTCTTTCGCATCTCCGTCCAATCCCGCGTGGGCCGCCACAATCACGATGTCGGGATGCTCGCGTTCCCTTACTTCGGCGACGGTGCGCCGCACCGCATCCACGCCCAATTCGAAGCGATATCCGCGGTAGTGCTCTTCCGCCTCCCACGCTGGAATCATCGGTGTCGTGACGCCGATGACCGCGATCTTCACGCCTGCAACCGTCTTGATGAAATATGGCGCGAAGGGCGTCGGGCCGTCCGCCGATGTCTGAATGTTGGCCGAGATCCAAGGAAAGCGCGCATCGGCACGGGCTCGCGCGATGTTCTTCAACCCGAAGTTGAACTCGTGATTGCCCACCACCATCGCGTCGTAACCGATTGCATTCATGGCCAGCATCATTGGATCATGACCCGATGGATCATGACCCGATGCGCCTTTCTGCACGCTCTCCTGATAGACCGCTTCCAGTGCGGTTCCCTGGATGGTATCGCCGCAATCGATCAGCAAGGTGTTCGGATTCCCGGCGCGGGCAGCCTGGATCAGCGTCGCGATTTTCGCCAAACCACGCGAGGCCGGTTGCGCGGTGTAGTAGTCGTAAGGCAGGAGGTTGCCGTGCAGGTCCGTAGTTGCGAGCAGCGTGATCTTCAGTTCCGCGCCCGAGACTGACCACGTCAGAATCGAGACCGCCAGGAGCGCTCGTAGTTTGCCCATCAAGGAAACAAGTTTCAGTATAATCGAGCTACATGAGATCAATATTCACGAGCATTGTTCTGTGTAGCACTTTGCTGGCGCAGGCGCCTGCATCCAAGAGCGCGGCCACGAAATCGGCCACCAAAACCGGGACTCCGGCGGCCAAGCCGTCACTCCTGAATCCAGCGTCGCTGCACGCCATCGCGCCGGCCCTTTTCAAGGCCCAGTTCACCACCACCAAGGGCGATTTCGTGGTGGAAGTTCATCGCGATTACGCTCCCCTGGGCGCGGACCGTTTCTATAACCTGGTCAAGAACGGATACTTCACCAACGCCTCTTTCTTTCGAGTGGTGCCGGGCTTCGTGGTGCAGTTCGGCTTGAGCGCGAACCCGGCGGTGAACAAGGTTTGGATGAGCGCGAACATCAAGGACGATCCGGTGAAGGTTGGCAACAAGCGCGGAAACATTGTCTTCGCCACCGCCGGGCCAAACACTCGCACCACGCAATTGTTTATCAACTTCAGTGACAACACGCCGCTGGATTCCATGGGCTTCGCTGCGTTTGGCAGCGTGGTGGACGGGATGGACGTGGTGGATAAGATCTACAGCGGTTATGGCCAGCGTCCCGATCAGCAACGCATTACTGAAGAGGGCGATGCCTATATCACGAAGAATTTCCCCATGATCGACAAGATTACGGCGGCGAAGATTCTTCCGCCCGCGCCTGCCGCGGCTCCCGCCGACAAGAAATAACGCGTTTGTGGCGTGCGCTACTTCGGATTCTCCAGCGGAATCTCGAAGTAAAAAAGGTCCTGGCCTGTCGCCGCCACCTTGATTCCGGTCAGATAGAATTTCGAACCTGGCCGATGCGTGGTCTGAAAATAAACGAACCCGTGGACCGATTCATGCGGTGGCAGCAGCTTGGCCGCGAGCGACAGGCCATCGATTTCCCACACATCCAGCGGATTCTTGTGCTTGCGATGGATCGGTATGGGGCGGGCGACGGGCACATCCGGCCGGTCCGGTCCGCCTAACGTCTGCACTTCATCGGCGGGCGTAGCTTCCACGCGCTGGCCGTCAATTCCGGTGTATTCCAGGTCCAGGTGCTCTAGCTTGAGCGCCTGGTCCGTGTCATTCTGGATGATGACCAGAACAGGCAGAACGCCATACTGATTGGGGTTCAATTTCCCGAATGCCGTATGAGCCAGCTCTTCGGTATCGTAAGCAGCCACGGCCACGGTCACGTGGTCGTTGGTTTGTTTCGCCGGATACGACGACGCGGGCCCGGGCGAAAACTTGCTCGCGTCCTTACTGTTGTCGGCAGCGAGCCTGGCTTCGCCCACGAGCAAACCGGCCATGAACAGGATCAGGGAAATTAAGAGCGCTCTCATTCAGGTCCTTTACTGGGCGATCCGTATCGCCGCATTTCCGCTGCTTGTATTCTATTTCCTTTACCGCACGGCCCGCGATCCCCGTTATTCCCGCCGCTTTTCCGAACGCCTGGGCGCTGAGCCCGCGTCCTTTCACCCGACGCCCCCGGGAGCCATCTGGTTGCACGCGGTTTCGGTTGGAGAGGTGGTTTCCGCGTCCGAATTATTGCGCGAAATTCGCGAACGCAGCCCCAGCATTCCGTTGTATGTTTCCGTCACCACCGTGGCTGGCCGCGCCATCGCGGAAGAGCGATTGAGCGCGCTGGTGGATGGAATATTTTACGCTCCCTTGGACTACGCTTTCGCCGTGCGGCGCGTGCTGGCGCGGATTCGTCCGTCGGCGGTGGTGATTCTCGAGACCGAGATTTGGCCGGTGCTTTACCGCGAAGCGAAGCGCGCCGGCTGCAGCCTGTTGATTGTCAACGGAAGGATTTCGGACCGGGCCTTTCCGCGCTATCGCCGCTCGAGATTCTTCTTTGAAGACGCCTTGCGCCGGCCGGACGCCATCCTGGTGCAGAGCGATCAGGATGCCGCTCGCTATTTGGAACTGGGTGCGCCGTCGAATGCCGTGGCGGCCATCGGCAACCTCAAATACGACGCAGAGCCGTCGCACGCCGAACCGCCGCGGTTGGTCACGGAGGTAATTGCGAAGCTCCATCCGTCGGCCGTCTGGATTGCGGCCAGCACCATGGCTGGCGTGGATCGCGCCGATGTCGACGAAGACGACGCTGTGTTGAGCGCTTTTCAGGAACTGACGGCCCAGCACCCTGGGCTCTTGCTGATCCTGGTTCCTCGCAAGCCGGAACGTTTTGATGAGGCGGAGGCGAAGCTGCACAGTGCGGGCCTGCGCTACATTCGACGCTCGCACGATTCCATCCCCGCCGATCTGGCGCTGCCGTCGGTGCTGCTGCTCGATTCCATCGGCGAACTGGCCAGCCTGTTTCCCATTGCCGATGTGGTCTTCATGGGAGGCACGCTCGCGCGGCGCGGTGGGCACAATGTCCTGGAACCGGCGGCATGCCGCAAGGCGATCGTTGCCGGTCCGCACCTGGAAAACTTCGCGACCATAGCGGCCGAATTTCGCGAGCGGCGGGCGTTCTATGAAATCCGTAATGCCAGCGAACTGGCCGGCGCTGTCGCGAACTTGCTCGACGATCGGGCGGCACGGGAAGACCTTGGCGCACGTGCGGCGGCGCTGGCTGCCGGCAAGCGCGGCGTGGCAAAAAAAGCGGCGTCCGAAATCCTCCGCTGGCAGGATCTGGCCATTCCATGCTCTAACCAATTGAGCCCGGCCCGATTTCTGCTCTGGCCGCTGGCTTTCGTTTGGGGAACGGTGAGCGAAATGCAGCAGCGGCGCAAGATAGCGCACGCCAGGCGTCTGGCCACACCGGTGGTCAGCGTAGGCGGCATCAGTATGGGAGGGGCGGGGAAAACTCCCATGGTGGATTATCTCGCGGAGCGCCTGAGCGATTGCGGTTATCATCCTGCGATTCTCACGCGTGGATATCGCCGCCGTTCCATCGAAACCTCGATTCTGGTGGAGGCCGGAGAATCCGCGCCGGTCAGCTTCACCGGAGATGAGGCGCAAATCTTCGTT